>CAJCID010000161.1 GCA_903970305.1 Rhodospirillales bacterium
ACTTGCGGTTCAAAAACGGCAACCAATCGACGGCGTACTTGCTCTTGAAATTCGAGAGCACCGGGTCGACCGTCAGACGGCCTTCGTCCATCGCGTCGCGGTAGGCTTTGGCGATCGCGTCAGGTTCGGTCGGCGTGAGCACGCCGCCCAGGACGAGCTTGTCCGCGTAGAGTTTGCGGGTGCCCGGGTGCTCGGCAATGCGCTTGTACATGAGGGGCTGCGTGAGCGCCGGGGTATCCTGCTCGTTGTGGCCAAGGCGCCGGAAACAGACGATGTCGACGACGACATCGCGCTTGAACTCCTTGCGAAAATCGCACGCGATCTGGGTCGCGAAAACCACGGCCTCGGCGTCATCCCCGTTGACGTGCAAGACCGGGGCTTCGATCATCTTGACGACGTCGGTACAGTAGAGCGTCGAGCGCGAATCGCGCGGATCCGAGGTGGTGAATCCAATCTGGTTGTTGATGACGATGTGGACCGTCCCGTGGGTCCCATAGCCGCGTGTCTGGGCGAGATTGAGCGTCTCCATCACCACGCCCTGGCCTGCAAAGGCCGCATCGCCATGCACCAGCACGGCAAGCACCTGGGAGCCATCGCCATCGCCACGGCGGTCCATGCGTGCCTTGGCCGAACCTTCCACCACCGGATTGACGATCTCAAGGTGCGAGGGATTGAACGCGAGCGACAGGTGGACCGGGCCTCCCGGGGTCGAGACATCGCTCGAGAAGCCCTTGTGGTACTTGACGTCTCCGGCCTGCAGATCGTCGCTCGGGTGTCCTTCGAATTCCGCGAACAGGTCCTTGGGCATCTTGCCCAGGGTGTTCACGAGCACGTTCAAGCGGCCGCGGTGGGCCATGCCGATGACGATCTCGTGGACACCTTGGCCGCCACAGCGCTGGATCAGCTCATCCATGGAGGCGATGAAGCTCTCCCCGCCTTCGAGCGAGAAGCGTTTCTGGCCTACGTATTTGGTGGCGAGGTAGCGCTCAAGGCCTTCGGCGGCCGTTAAGCGCTCCAGAATGTGTTTCTTCTGATCGACCGTGAACGAGGGATTGGCCCGGCTCGATTCGAGCCGTTCCTGGAGCCAGCGCTTTTGTGCCGGATCGCCGATGTGCATGAACTCCGCACCGATCGAGCCGCAATAGGTCTCCCGAAGCGCCTTGACGATCTCGCGCAATGACGCCTGCTCAAAGCCGAAATAGGTGTTGGGCGCCGGATAGATCGTCGCCATGTCGCCTTCGGCGAAGTCGTAGAACGCGGGCTCGAGTTCCGGCAGCGCCGGCCGCTCCTGGCGCTTTAACGGGTCCAGATTGGCCCAGCGCGAACCGAGATAGCGGTAAGCAGCGATGATCTGCTGCACGTAGACCTGCTTGCGCGCGAGCCCGTCGGAGGCGGCATTCAGTGGCGTGAGCCGGTGTTCCTTGGCCCGTTGCGCGAAGGATTCAACGATCGGGGCATGGGCGACGTCGGGGGAACTCGAGCCGTCGGCGGCCGGCACGTGCTGCATCTGGTCGAAGTATTCACGCCAGTGGCCCGGAACCGAACCGGGATTGTCGAGATAGGACTCGTAGAGTTCCTCGACATACGGAGCATTACCACCGAACAAATAGGAATTGTTCTGGTCTTGCTGCATCATGATGCTTCACCTTTCCCCGAGTCTCTCGGGATGGATGCGGTTGAACGCTTTGATTCTCAACCTTCCGCGACACGGCCAGACCGTTTAGCGGACGCTCGACGACGGGACCTTCCTCCAAGAAGATGGGCCCGCTGCAGACAGCACGCAGCATAGCACCTTTGGCATGAGATCGCCGTGACGGGCCGCGCCGAAAAACCCCGGCACCTTGGCCCAGCCACGCTCTTAGCCGCGCTTGGCCAAGGGGACGACGTCGCGCTTGGGACTGCCCACGAAGAGCTGGCGCGGGCGTCCGATCTTCTGCTCAGGGTCGGAGATCATCTCGTTCCATTGGGCGATCCAGCCGACCGTGCGTGCGAGCGCGAAGATGCCGGTAAACAGGGACACCGGGATGCCCAGCGCCTTTTGCACGATGCCCGAGTAGAAATCGACGTTCGGATAGAGCTTGCGGGAGACGAAGTAATCGTCCTCCAGGGCGATTTTCTCGAGTGTCATGGCGAGCTTGAACAGCGGATCGTCATGCAGGCCCAGTTCGGTCAGGACCTCGTGGCAGGTCTCGCGCATGAGCTTCGCGCGCGGATCGTAGTTCTTGTAGACGCGATGACCAAAACCCATCAGCTTGACGTGCGAGGACTTGTCTTTGACCTTGGTGATGAACTCGCCGACCTTGGCGACCCCGCCTTCGCGCTGGATCTCGTAGAGCATGTTGAGAGCCGCCTCGTTGGCGCCACCGTGGGCCGGACCCCAGAGACAGGCGATGCCTGCGGCGATACAGGCGAAGGGATTCGCCCCGGAGGATCCGGACAGCCGCACGGTCGAGGTCGAGGCGTTTTGCTCGTGGTCCGCATGCAGAATCAGGATCCGGTCCAAGGCGCGCACCAGGACATCATTGGTCTTGTAGGGCTCGGCCGGGGTCGCAAACATCATGTGCATGAAATTGGCCGAATAGGACAGCTCGTTCCTTGGGTAGACGAACGGCTGGCCCACGTTGTACTTGTAGGCCATCGCCACGAGCGTGGGGAGCTTGGCGATGAGGCGGATCGCCGAGACCTCGCGGTGATGCGGATCGTTGATGTCAAGCGAGTCGTGGTAGAACGACGAGAGTGCGCCGACGACGCCGACCAGGACGGCCATCGGGTGCGCATCCCGACGAAAGCCGCGATAGAAGAACTGCATCTGCTCGTGGACCATCGTGTGATGCGAGACGGTGTGCACGAATTCGTCGCGCTGTGCGGCATTCGGCAACTCCCCGTTGAGCAAGAGGTAAGCGGTCTCGAGGAAGTCGCAGTTCTCCGCGAGCTGCTCGATCGGATACCCCCGGTAGAGCAATTCGCCCTTGTCGCCATCGATGTAGGTGATGCTCGAATTGCAGGCGGCCGTCGACATGAAGCCCGGGTCGTAGGTGAAAAGCCCGGTGTCGTTGTAGAGCTTGCGAATGTCGATGACGTCCGGACCGATGGTCCCCTTGTAGACGGGCAACTCGATACTTTTCGCATCGTTCGAAAAGGACAGGGTGGCTGTGTAGTCCGCGGGTGTCATGTCACTTCCTTCTGAAGGTGAGAGGAGGGCTGCTTCGAGGCTTTTATGAGTCTGCTGCTGTGGTGCTCGGGCGATACTGCAGTACAGCGGTGGGGCTCGGTCAGGCCGCGCGCAATAGGTCGAGGACGTGTCGTACGGGGACGGTGTCGAGCTCTCCCCGAGCCTCTTTGCGCGCCAGGATCAGATCCAGGAGATCATTGTCGGACAAATCAAGCAAGGTACTCAAGGCCAGGACATCCGAGTCGGACAGTTCGGTCTCGGAACGATCCAGAAACCGTGTCAGGATCAGATCGTTCTCCAGCAACCCGCGCCGTGCCCGCCAGCGCAGGCGCGCGCGCCGCGCGGCATCGAGTTGGTGGCTGGATTCGAGCATAACGTCAGACGGCGCGCCGCACCATCAATTCCTTGATCTTGCCGATCGCCTGCGTCGGATTGAGCCCCTTCGGACAGACATCCACGCAGTTCATGATCGTGTGGCAGCGAAACAGCCGGTACGGATCTTCGAGGTTGTCCAGGCGCTCGCCGGTGGCCTCGTCGCGGCTGTCGGCGATGAAGCGATAGGCCTGCAGAAGCCCGGCGGGGCCGACGAACTTGTCCGGATTCCACCAGAAGCTCGGGCACGACGTCGAGCAGCACGCGCACAAGATGCACTCGTAAAGACCGTTCAGCTCGTCGCGCTCCTCGGGCGACTGCAGCCGTTCACGCTCAGGCGGCGGCTCGTCGTTGATCAGATAGGGCTTGATGGAGTGGTACTGCTTGTAGAACTGGGACATGTCGACGATCAGGTCGCGGATCACCGGCAGCCCCGGGAGGGGCCGCAGCTTGATCGGCTCGGCCAGATCGCGCAGGTTCGTGATGCACGCGAGGCCATTGCGCCCGTTGATGTTCATCGCGTCCGAGCCGCACACGCCCTCGCGGCAGGAGCGCCGCAAGGAGAGCGAGTCGTCGACGGTCGCCTTGATGCGGATGAGCGCATCAAGCAGCATCTTGTCGTGGTCTAAGAGCTCTACCTCGAGCGACTGCATGTAGGGCGCCTCACCCGAGTCAGGATCATAACGATAGATTTCGAACTGGACGGTACGGGGCATGACGGATCCTTGAATCAGAAGGTGCGCTTTTTGGGCTGAAAGGTCTCAACGGTGAGCGGCTTCATGTGCACCGGCTTGTAGTCGAGACGGTTCCCCTGCGAATACCAGAGCGTATGCTTGATCCATTCGTGGTCGTCGCGTTCGGGATAGTCGTCCCGTGCGTGAGCGCCGCGCGACTCCTTTCTGGCCTCGGCCGACACCACCGTCGCCTTGGCGGTCTCGACCAGATTCTCGAGTTCGAGCGCCTCGATGCGCGCCGTGTTGAAAACCCGCGACTTGTCCTTGATCGAGACATTCTTGGCGCGCTCTTCCAGGGCAAGGATCTTCGCTACGCCCTCGGCCAAAAGGCCCTCCGTGCGGAACACGCCGCAGTGTGCCTGCATGTTCGCGCGGATCGCGTCGGCGACTTCCTGGGTGCTCTCGCCCGTCGTGCGCGCATCGAGCTTGGCGAGTCGCTCGAGCGTTGCGTCCCCGGCGTTGGCCGGCAACGGTTTGTGCTCGGTGTTCTTCAGGTTGAATTCGACGATGTGGCGCCCGGCGCTGCGCCCGAAGACGAGCAGGTCCAAAAGTGAATTGGTCCCGAGCCGGTTCGCCCCGTGCACCGAGACACAGGCGCACTCGCCAATCGCGTAGAGGCCGTTGACGACGCTGTTGGGAATGCCGTCTTTGGGCACGACCACCCGGCCGTGATAGTCGGTCGGGATACCGCCCATCTGGTAGTGGATGGTGGGGACCACCGGGATCGGTTCCTTGATCGGATCGACATTGGCGAACTTGATGGCGATCTCGCGAATCGAGGGCAGGCGTTTCATGATCGTCTCGGCACCGAGGTGATCGAGCTTGAGCAGCACATGATCCTTCAGTGGTCCGCAGCCGCGCCCCTCCTTGATCTCCTGGTCCATCGAGCGCGACACCATGTCGCGCGGCGCAAGATCCTTCAAGGTGGGCGCATAGCGCTCCATGAAGCGCTCGCCGTTGGCGTTCAAGAGATAGCCGCCCTCGCCGCGCACCCCTTCGGTGATCAAGACCCCGGCGCCGGCCACGCCGGTCGGATGGAATTGCCAGAATTCCATGTCTTGCAAAGGCAAGCCTGCGCGCAAGGCCATACCAAAACCATCGCCAGTATTAATATGTGCATTCGTCGTCGACTGGAAAATACGACCCGCACCACCGGTTGCCAAAATCGTAGCGCGCGCTTTCAGAAACACGACTTCGCCCGTTTCGATACACATTGCGATCACAC
>CAJCID010000162.1 GCA_903970305.1 Rhodospirillales bacterium
TGAGCCCGTTCGTGGCCGAACTGGCGCGCCGCCTGCAAGGGCACGGACCGACGCTCGCATTGCCCCTGACCTGGGTCGATCAGCGGCTGGCCGAGTCGAGTCAGACGATCGAGCAGATGGTGCTTTCGGAGAACCAGCAGCAGGCCGCCGACCAGGTCTCGATCAGCAACACGATAGGGAGCATGCGCTTTCTGGGCGCGACCGACTGGCGCGTGTTCGTGGAGAGCATGAGTTTCGTCGAACAGGTTCTGATGGAGGATTGCGGCGGCAACTACGGTCGCATGGACTTTACCACCCGCGACAGCTACCGTCATGTCGTCGACGAGTTAGGCCGGTACTCGAAGCTGGCTGAAGCCGAGATCGCGCGTCGGGCGATCGAGCTCGCGCACGCCGGCGCGCGGCAATCGGGACCCGATGATGCCAGGGCCCATGTCGGCTATTACCTGGTGGACGTCGGGCGACCCGAACTGGAAGAGGCGATCCATGCGCGCCTGCCTCTAAAGCTGCGTCTGACGCGCGCCCTCGAAGGCTCGCCCTTGGCGCTCTATCTGGGAACCATCCTCATCATCACTGAGCTCGTCGGGGGAGGCTTGTTCTTGCATGCGGCGGATCGAGGTGTGGGTGGCTGGCGCGCGGTTTTTCTGGGATTTTTTCTGTTCCTCATAGGAAGCCAACTCTCGGGGGCGATCATCAACTGGATCGTGACGCTTCTGGTCGAGCCGAAACGGCTCCCCCGCATGGACTTCGCGCGAGGCCTTCCGGCGGAGATGCGTTCACTCGTGGTCATCCCGACGCTCTTGCTCAACGAGCAGAACGTCGACGAACTCCTGGAGGCGATCGAGGTGCGCTTTCTTGGAAATCGCGACGAATCCCTTCACCTCGGACTGCTCACCGACTTTAGCGATGAGGACTCGGAGACCTTGCCCAGGGACGAGACGCTCGTCACCCGCGCCCGGCTGGGAATCGTGGCCTTGAACGAGAAGTACCGCAACGGCGGCCCTGATCGGTTCTTCCTGTTTCATAGACCCCGGGTGTGGAATGCCTCCGAAGGGGTCTGGATGGGGCGCGAGCGCAAGCGCGGCAAGCTCGCCGACCTGAACGCACTCTTGCGCGGCGGCGCGGGCAACGCCTTCTCGGTCGTCGTCGGCGATGTCGAGCTCCTCCAGGGGGTGCGCTATGTGATCACGCTCGACACCGATACCCAGCTCCCCAGGGAATGTGCCCGGCAGATGGTCGGCGCCATGGCGCATCCACTGAACAAGCCCTGCATCGATAGCGAGCGGCGCCTCGTGACCCGGGGTTATGGCATCTTGCAGCCGCGCATCGCAGCGAGCCTGTCGGAATCGGAGCGCTCCGAATATGCCCAGCTCTGCGGCACCGAGCCGGGCATCGATCCCTACACGCGCTCGGTGTCTGACGTCTACCAGGACCTGTTCGGGGAAGGATCGTTCATCGGCAAGGGGATCTACGACGTCGACGCCTTCGAGACCATTCTGAAGGACCGCTTTCCTGACGACCGGATCTTAAGCCACGACCTCTTGGAGGGGTGCTATCTGCGCTCTGGCCTATTGAGCGATGTCGATCTCTTCGAGGATTACCCGGCGCACTATCTGGCGGACATGCAACGCCAGCGTCGCTGGATCCGCGGGGACTGGCAGATCGGGCCCTGGGTTCTGCCGCGCGTGCGCGACGCCGCCGGCGCGACGTCCAAGAACAGCCTCTCCCTGTTGTCGCGCTCGAAGATCCTAGACAATCTGCGCCGCTCACTGATCGCGCCAGCGATGGTGGGGCTGTTGCTTCTGGGCTGGTGGACGCTGCCCGAACCGTGGCTTTGGTCCCTCTCGGTGTTCTGCGTCTTTCTGATTCCGCCAGCCCTCATCGTGATCGTCGATCTCTTCCGGGTCCCCGAAGAGGTGGGCCCTTGGGCACATCTGTCTGACGTGATGCGCTCGGCGCTGCGACACCTGCTTCTCGCGTTGTTTCGGGTCGCGACCCTGCCTTACGAAGCATTTGTCGACATGGTCGCGATCGTGCAGACGCTCTGGCGCGTTTGCGTCACGCGTAAGCGGTTGTTGCGCTGGACGGCCACCGCGGTGCTCAAAGGTCCCCAGCGCAACGGGCTCTGGGAATCGTACCAGACGATGGCGATCGCTCCGGTCCTGGCGCTCACCAGCGCGCTCTTGGAGGGACGGTTCAGGCCCCACGATCTCGCGCTTGCGCTACCCATCTTGTGCCTTTGGTTCCTCTCCCCCGCGATTTCCTGGAGCATCAGCACGCCGGCTACGCGTCGCGAGATCAGGATCAGCGCCGAACAGGGCGTGTTTCTGAAACGGATCGCCCGCAAGACCTGGTTCTTCTTCGAGCGCTTTGTCGACGCCGAGAACAATTGGTTGCCACCGGACAACTATCAGGAGGAGCCGGGTCCTGTGACCGCTCATCGGACTTCGCCCACCAACATGGGGCTCGCGCTCTTGTCCAACCTCGCCGCCCTGGACTTCGGGTACCTGCCGGCCGGCCGACTCCTCGCCCGGACCCAGAGTGCCCTGGGGACGATGGCAAAGCTCGAGCGGCACCTCGGTCACTTTTTTAACTGGTATGACACGCGTTCTTTGCTGCCGCTACCCCCACGCTATATCTCATCGGTCGACAGCGGCAATCTGGCCGCGCAGCTCCTGACGCTCCAGACGGGTCTGCTGGAACTGGCGGACGCGCCGATCGTGCACAGCCGAGTCTTCTCGGGCCTGGCGGACACGCTCTCGGTGGCCGCAGAGAAGATGCCCGAGCGCAGCAAGCGCGCCCTCGAGCGGGCCGAGGCGCTCGTTGCGGCGTTGTGCGTGAACCCACCGTCGACCCTGGAGGCCATCGATTCGGCCCTGGCTGCTCTGGTGAGCGTCGCCAAGACGCTCGCCGACGGGCTCGACCCCGACGACGCCCTCACCCTCGAATGGCCCCAGTTGTTCTTACGCGAGGCGCAGGAGGCGCGCGCCGACCTGCACGGCCTCGCACCGTGGTTGGCACTCCCCCGGGGTTCTGAAGACTGGCTTGCCTTCGCGCGCTTGAAGGGGGTGCCGCGCCTTGGGGATCTCGCGCACCAGATCGCGGGGCTGAAAGAGGTCATCCGGGCGCGCTTGAGCACCGCGCCGAGCACGGCCGAAAAGGCGTGGCTCGGCTCGCTCGAGACCGCCCTTGAAGAAGGGGCGCGGCATGCAAAGGCGCGTCTCGCGCAGGCGCAGGAGCTCGCCAATCTGGCCGGCTCGCTTGCGATCATGGAGTACGGTTTTCTGTACGACCCGGCGCGGCATCTGCTTGCGATCGGCTACAACTGCGATGAATTCCGGCGCGATAACAGCTTCTACGACCTGCTCGCATCCGAGGCGCGCCTTTGCACCTTCACCGCGATCGCCCAGGGGCAGTTGCCCCAGGAGAGCTGGTTCGCGCTCGGTCGCGTGCGGACCAATCTGGGTGGAGCGCCGATCCTGGTCTCCTGGAGCGGCTCGATGTTCGAGTACCTGATGCCCAATCTGGTCATGCCCAGTTATGAAGGCACGCTCCTGGATCAGACCTGCCATGCCGCGGTCGTGCGCCAGATCAGCTATGGCAGCCAACGCTCGTTTCCCTGGGGCGTCTCGGAGTCGGGTTACAACACGTTCGACGCGAGCCTGAATTACCAGTACCGGGCTTTCGGGATCCCAGGACTCGGTCTGAAACGGGGCCTGGCGGACGATCTCGTGGTGGCCCCCTACGCAAGCGCGCTTGCGCTCATGGTTCTGCCTGAGCCTGCGGTCAACAATCTCGAGCGCCTGGCAAGCTTGGGACTCGAAGGACGTTACGGGTTCTATGAGGCGATCGACTGCACACCTGCGCGTCTGGCGCGCGGACAGTCCAGCGTCATCGTGCGCTCCTTCATGGCCCACCACCAGGGCATGACCCTCTTGTCCCTGGACTATCTGTTGTGCGATCAACCGATGCAGCGCCGCTTTGAGAGCGATCGCCAGTTCGAGGCCACCTTGCTCCTCTTGCAAGAGCGCATCCCCCGCAACTCGGTCTACTACAATGGCCTGACCGAGCGTTCCGAGGGGGCATCGTTTGCCGGCCCACCGGAATCTGCGGTGCGGGCGCCGATCGCCTCGGACACGGTGACACCGGAAGTCAAGCTCCTCTCCAACGGCCGCTACCACGTGATGGTCACCAATGCAGGCAGCGGGTACAGTCGCTGGCGTGAACTGGCCGTGACGCGCTGGCGGGAGGATACGACGCGCGACAACTGGGGCTCGTATGTCTATTTGCGCGATCTGGCAAGCGGGGAGTTCTGGTCAGCCGCCCATCAACCGACGTTGAAGAGGGCGCTCAGCTACGAGGCGACTTTTTCGGAGGGACGCGCCGAATTCCGGCGCCGCGATCAGGACTACGAGACCTATTCGGAGATCGTCGTCTCGCCCGAAGATGATATCGAGTTGCGCCGCGTGCGTGTGACCAATCACGCCCGCATCCGGCGCACGATCGAGATGACCAGTTACGCCGAGGTGGTGCTCGCCCCGCAGTCGGCTGACATGATGCAACCGTCCTTTGGCAACCTGTTCGTCGAGACCGAGCTTCTCGAGCCCCGCCACGCCATCTTGTGCACGCGTCGCGCGCGCTCGGTTGAAGAGCACAATCCCTGGATGTTTCACCTCCTGGCTGCGCACAGCGTGGCCGCCGCTGCGGTCTCCTATGAGACCGATCGGATGCGCTTTCTGGGACGCGGCAGAAGCCTTGCAAATCCCGCTGCGATGGACGATGGCGGCGCACTCTCCGGTAGTGCTGGGGCCGTGCTCGATCCGATTGTGGCGCTGCGCATCAGACTGTCTCTCGAGCCTGGCCAGTCGGCCACGATCGACCTGGTCACAGGTGTGGCCGAGACGCGCGAGTCGTGTCTGGCTTTGGTCGAGAAGTACCAGGACCGGCATCTCGCCGACCGGGTGTTCGATGTCGCCTTGACGCACTGCAGCGTTGCCTTGCGCCAGATCAACGCCGTCGAGGCCGATGCGCAGCTCTACACACGCCTGGCTGGTTCGGTCATCTACGCGCACTGGGCGCTTCGTGGAGATCCCGGCACGCTCGTTCAGAACCGGCGCGGCCAATCGGGCCTCTGGGGCTATGCGATTTCCGGAGATCTGCCGATCGTGCTCTTGCAGGTGGCCTCCGAGAGCCACCTGGATCTCGCGCGCCAGCTGATCCAATGCCATGCCTATTGGCGTCTCAAAGGCCTGGCCGTGGATCTGGTCATCTGGAATGAGGATCACGTCGGTTATCGCCAGCGCCTGCATGACCAGATCATGGCGCTCATTGCCAATGGCACATCGGTGAACGCGACCGATCGTTCCGGCGGGATCTTCGTGCGCTCGGCCGACCAGATCTCCGCGGAGGACCGCATCCTGTTGAAGAGCGTGGCCCGCGCCATCATCGTGGGCGGCCGCGGCACTCTGGCCGAGCAGGTCAACCGACGCGCGTTGTCCGACAAGCGCGGTCCGAGGCTTGTTCCCTCCCGGGCGCATCGGGCCGAGGTCACGGGGCCCGCCGAACGGGTCCCCGCGGATCTGACCTTGGCCACCGAGCTTGGAGGGTTTACCGCCTTGGGTGACGAGTACGTGATCACCACCACGAAGGCGAAGCGCACACCGTTGCCGTGGGTGAACGTGATCGCGAATGCCGCATTCGGGACGGTGATCACCGAGAGCGGGATGGCCTACACCTGGAGCGAAAACGCACACGAATATCGCTTGACACCGTGGAGCGATGACCCGGTGGGGTCGTCTTCGGGTGAGGCCTTCTACCTTCGGGATGAAGAGACCGGACACTTCTGGTCACCCGCGCCCTGGCCCGCCGGTGCGGCCTTGCCGTACCTGACGCGCCATGGATTTGGCTACAGCGTCTTCGAGCATACGAGCGCTGGGATCCATTCCGAACTGTGGGTCTATGTCGATCTGGACGAATCGGTCAAGTTCTCCGTGCTCAAGGTCCGCAACGTCAGTGGCCGGCAGCGTCGGCTGTCGGCGACGGGTTATGTGGAATGGGTGCTGGGCGATCTGCGGCAAACGGGAGCGATGCACGTCGTCACCGACATCGATCCGGCGAGCGGTGCGCTTTTTGCGCAGAACAGCTACAACACGGAATTCGGCGGTCGTGTGGCCTTCTTCGACGTCGATGACATGTCGCGCACGCTCACGGGCGACCGCGCCGAATTCCTCGGGCGCAACGGCGGGCCGAGTGCTCCAGAAGCGATGACCCGGGCGCGGCTCTCCGGCAAGCTCGGGCCGGCCCTGGACCCCTGTGGCGCGATCCAGGTGCCGATCGAGCTCGTCGACGGTCAGGAGCGCGAAATCATCTTCCGACTGGGCGCGGCCCATGACCGGGAACATGCGCGCACCCTGGTGCAGCGTCTGCGGCGGACCGGATCGGCGCGCGGCGCGCTCGAGCGGATCAGGCAATTCTGGAGCGTGACCTTGGGCGCCGTGCAGATCGAGACGCCGAACGTGGCGCTCAATGTTCTCGCCAATGGCTGGCTCGTCTACCAGACCCTCGCCTGCCGACTCTGGGCGCGCAGCGGTTACTACCAGTCAGGTGGCGCCTATGGCTATCGCGATCAGCTGCAAGACGCGATGGCGCTGGTGCATACCCAGCCCAAGATATTGCGCGAACAGCTCGTGCGTTGCGCGGGGCGCCAGTATCCC
>CAJCID010000163.1 GCA_903970305.1 Rhodospirillales bacterium
AACCGAAACCTTGCTCCTCGATCCCCGCCGCTTCCGGTTCACGACCCACGTACTGGCTCGGATCAGCAGCACAGTGGGCTTTACCGAACGTGTGCCCGCCGGCGATGAGCGCCACAGTCTCCTCGTCGTTCATCGCCATGCGCGCGAATGTCTCCCGGGTATCGCGCGCCGCGCCAAGCGGATCGGGATTGCCATTGGGCCCTTCCGGATTGACGTAGATGAGTCCGAGCTGGACCGCCGCGAGGGGGTTTGCCAGCTCACGGTCACCGCTATAGCGCTCGTCGCCCAGCCATTCACGTTCGGGGCCCCAGTAAACATCCTCCTCTGGCTCCCAGCTATCGATGCGGCCCCCGGCGAACCCGTAGGTCTTGAATCCCATCGATTCGAGCGCGACGTTACCTGCAAGAATCATCAGATCGGCCCAGGACAGTTTCCGACCGTACTTTTGCTTCACCGGCCAAAGAAGGCGCCTCGCCTTGTCGAGATTGCCGTTGTCGGGCCAGCTATTCAGGGGCGCAAAACGCTGCGCGCCAGAACCGGCTCCGCCGCGACCATCAGCGATCCGATAGGTGCCCGCGCTATGCCAAGCCATCCGGATGAACAATGGCCCATAGTGACCGAAGTCCGCGGGCCACCAGTCCTGTGAGTCGGTCATCACAACATGGAGATCCTTGATGACGGCCTCCAGGTCCAGGCTCTTGAACTCCTTGGCGTAATCGAAATCTGCACCCATCGGATTCGCGGCCAAGGAGCGCTGCTGCAAGATCTTCAGATTCAGTTGGTTGGGCCACCAGTCGGCGTTCGCTCTGGTCCCCGCCA
Organism: Rhodospirillales bacterium; assembly: GCA_903970305.1. Taxonomy (GTDB): domain Bacteria; phylum Pseudomonadota; class Gammaproteobacteria; order Burkholderiales; family Burkholderiaceae_D; genus BOG-994. Next base: position 820 of record CAJCID010000163.1, read on the forward strand.
CGGCCTGTGGACGAGCGCCGCCAGAGAAGGGACATTTTGCTTCGGTTGACATGTTCTCTCCTTATGTTGTCTGCAATGCACCACTGACGCAGTCTAGAGATCGGTCATCGATCGATCAACGCAATTTTCCCAATCGGATCGATAGTGCTTTCTCGCGTCGGCGGGACTCTGCTCGGTGTGCAGGTGCACATTGGGCATTGGGTTTGCTACGGAACGCTTGTGCAAGTCGCGATTTTCAGGAAAATGAGGTCACAAGACATTCGCGCCTGAGCATTACTAACACCCTGAAGGTTGAAGAGGGAGTCTTCAATGCCCGATATTCATGCACTCTACGCCTACCTTCGCGTCCACGACGCCGCGCGCGCCATTGAATTTTATAAACTTGCGTTTGATGCCGAAGAGTTGTTTCGCTTGACCGAGCCAAGCGGTCGGATCGGCCACGCGGAGCTTCGGATCGGACCCGCGACGCTGATGCTCGCCGATGAATCCCCCGAGGCGGGAAGGCGCGGGCCGGTGCCTCCAGCCCGGGCCTCATCTTTGATCCATCTGCATGTCGGTGACGTCGACGATGCCTTCGCGCAGGCGATTCGCGCCGGGGCGACCGTGATCCGGCCCCTGGAAGATCAATTCTATGGCGAGCGCTCGGGCACGCTGCGCGACCCCTTTGGCCATGAATGGCTGCTCGGAAGTCATCTCGAGACCGTGACACCAGACGAGATGCAGCGGCGCTACACGGCAATCTTGGAGAAATGAAAGTGAGCACCGAAGCAGCATCACTTACCGTATAGTACGACCGGCTCGCGTAGATTGAGGGCGTCTCGCTACCCTCATCCTGGCACCCGCATGCGCGCACAGAGCGCTCTTCACCCTCCCACCACACTGATTCGAACGGAGTGCATTCATGCATCTAGGGTCCGCCCTGAGCATTTTTCTCGTCGCCACCCTCGGCGTCACCACAGCCCCCTCGAGCATTGCCACGCCGCCCAATCCCCTGGCTCATCGACCAGCGACGGTGACAGCGCCCAAGGACGACTCCAGCCCAGGCTACGATCGGCCGCCCCAGTACATTCTCGACGTGATGCATGCTCCGTCCCCTGCGCTACCCAGCGTCAGCCCGACTCACGATGCCATTCTTCTCGTCTCGTGGGAAGATTATCCTTCCATCGATCGCGTGGCCACGCCTTATCTAAGGCTTGCGGGAGTGCGCGTCGAACCTGGCAACCATAGCAAACACGACACCACGGGCGGATACGGCATCACCCCCTGTGCGCGGGAATTCGCGCTGGTGCGCGTGGCTGACAGCACGCGAATCCCGATCGCGCTTCCACAAGGAGCGTGCGCCAACCAGCCCATCTGGGCTGCGGACGGCAAGCGATTCGTGTTCGCGATCACGGCCACGGATTCGGTCGAGTTATGGATCGGCGATGCGCAATCCGGGAGCATCCGACGCGTCCCAGGCGCCCGCCTGAATCCCCTGTTCAACGATGAGATCCAGTGGATGCCGGACCAAAAGCGGCTCTTGGTCAAACTCGTGCCCAAGGGCCTTGGATCCGCGCCACGAGAGACCTCGCAGATGAGCGCCCCGAGCATTCAAGAAACCGGCGGCAAGAAGGGACAAAGCAGTACCTACGAGACCCGCGACACGCTGAACAACAAACATGATGAGGATCTGTTCGATTACTACGCGTGCTCCCAACTGGCGCTCGTCGATGCGACCACATTGGAGGTCACGACACTTGGCAAGGCCGCGAACTACGATAGCATCGCTGCGGCTCCAGACGGGCTTCACGTACTCGTCACAGCGATTCACAAGCCCTATTCCTACGTGACGACCTATGATCGCTTTCCCCACGAGGTCGAGGTCTGGGAGATCTTAAGGGGCACGAGCGTGAAGGTGCACACCATCACGTCACTGCCACTGGCCGATCGGGTGCCCATTCATGGGGTACCCCTTGGTCCGCGTGACTTTTCCTGGCGCGCGACGGACCCCGCAACGCTCGTGTTTGCCGAAGCTCTCGACGGCGGTGACTGGAACGTCAACGTGCCCGCACGTGACAAGATTCTCTTGCAAAGGGCACCCTTCGAGACCCCTCCTATCGAGATCACACGGACCGAAGAGCGCTATGCGGGCTTGGACTGGACCGACCAACCCGGGGTCGCACTGCTTTACGAGGAGGACGCAAATCGTCATTGGCGGCACACGACGATCGTCGACATCGACAATCCACAGGCCAAAGGGCGCGTCCTCTGGGATCTGTCGTCTGACGAAAAGTACGCGAATCCCGGTAATCCGGTACACGAGCAGCTGGCCAATGGAGTCCGGGTGATCCGCCGTGATGAGGACTCGATTTTTCTTTCTGGGACCGGATCCTCGGTCGATGGCGACCGTCCGTTCCTCGATCGCCTTAACCTCACGACGCTTCAATCCGAGCGTCTGTTTCGCAGCGAGAAGACCGACTTCGAAGGCTTCTTGGCCTTCACGGGAAGCGGCTCCCGATCCTTCATCTCGTGGCACCAGTCTGTCATCGATCCGCCGAACGCGTTCCTGCGAACACTAGGCGGTCCCGTGGATGCGGCCACTGGCGAGGCCAGCTTCACTTCGACCCGCACCGCGATCACCCACATCGAGGATCCGACGCCGGCTGTGCGGGCCATCAAGAAGCGTCTGGTCAAGTACCAGCGTGCCGACGGACTCGACCTGACTTTCACGCTCTACACCCCGCCCGACTATAAGGAGGGTACGCGGATTCCCGCCATCCTCTATGCCTACCCTCGCGATTATGCCGATGCCTCCAAGGCGGCCCAGGTCGTGGGCTCCCAGGCGACCTTTACTCGTCTACGCCAGTACCGACTTCTGCTCCTGGCAGGATATGCGCTGATCGATAATGCCTCGTTCCCCATCATTGGCGATCCCAAAAGGGCCTATGACACCTTCCTCGGGCAGCTCGTCGACGATGCGAAGGCAGCTGTCGATGAAGCAGTGCGAATCGGTGTCGTCGATCCCGAACGGATCGGAGTGACCGGACACAGCCACGGAGCGTTGATGACGGTCAACCTGGTGGCCCACTCTGACCTCTTTCGCGCAGGTGTGGCCACAAGCGGCTCCTACAACAAGACGCTCACACCCTTCGGATTCCAGAACGAGCGACGCTCGGTCTGGGAGGCAACGGATGTCTATCTGAAGGCCTCGCCATTTTTCGCCGCGGACCAATTGAAGACGCCCCTACTGATCGTGCATGGCGCCGAGGATGCGAATCCGGGTACCACGCCGCTGCAGTCGGTCATGCTCTACGAGGCGATCCGAGGAAACGGAGGCACTGCGCGGCTCGTGATGTTGCCGCACGAACCGCATTGGTATACCGCGATGGAGTCGAACGAGCAGCTGGTCTATGAGATGCTGCGTTGGTTCGACCGGTACGTGAAGAACGCCGCGCCGCGGTCTGCCCCCGAGGTTCACCAGTAGGCGAAGCCCTCCAGAGCCCGTGCGCAGACCATCCACTCTACTGCGATTGTGCTGTGGCGCAAACTGGCGCCATGACGGTGGTGCGCTTCCAATGCCGATAGGCTACAGTCCCATTGCAGATCCATTGAAGTGGATCGGGATGAACACATCCACGAGGAGGCGGACAGCATGCGGATCGCTCCACACCTTTGCTTCGACGGACAGTGCGAGGCGGCATTCACCTTCTACCAGAATGTCTTCGGAGGCGAGCTTGCGACGCTCAAGCGGTACGGCGATACGCCGATGGGCCAGAGCGTACCGGATGATTGGCAGAGTCGAATCGCACACGCAACACTCGTCTGGCCGGGCTCCGAGCTCTTCGGTGCGGATGTGCTTCCCGAACAGTTCCAGGCCCCTCAGGGATTTATCATCGCTCTCGGGGTCGAGGAGCCCGCCCTGGCCCAGGACTTGTTTGACGCGCTCTCATTCGACGCAACGATCATCACTCCCTTTGAGAGCACCTTCTGGACGGCAGGCTACGGCATGCTCGTGGACCAATTTGGCATCCCGTGGGAAGTCAACTGCGAGGAACCAGTAGACAAAATTCTCGAGTCGAAATAGCGTCGGATCTCGGGCCGACGTGGGTGCAAGCCTTGCGCACCATCGCTGCTTCCTCATTCGCTTCCTCAGCTTCGCGCAGTATTTCCCATTGTAGATCTGCCAGGCTTGCGAATTGTGGATCGCTCGCTTCCGGCGTCAGAAGGATTGAGGACCATCTCATACCAAGTCCGTCACAAATTGACCCGGATGTTACGGTACGCATTCGAGAATCCGAGTATCCATTGCGCGCGCATGTCGTTCAGTCTGCCCAGGCTGCGGCAGAGCGAAGCGAGTGATCTATCTCTTGAGTGACTCCCTCTGGAGAATCCGGGGCTTGCGCCGCGGGTCGACTCAGTACTTCCCTCGACCCTTCAGCGGAGAGGTGACCTACATTCCATCCTCCGGGCCCGAGTCTTCGATACGCTGAACGTTCACCGATTCGGCAGATCGCCTGGTTCGTCCGTGGTAGACGGCCTCGATGTTGTTGCCGTCAGGATCCAACAGGAATGCGGCAAAATAGCCTGGGTGGTAGGCTCGCTCACCTGGGGCGCCATTGTCGGTACCCCCTGCCGCCAAGCCGGCGCGGAACATCCGTTCTACGGCCTCTCGGGTTTCCGCCTGAAACGCGAGGTGGACGTGGGAGACTTGTCCTGTCGCAACATCGACATAGAGCTCATCGGCATAGAAAAAACCCTTGCCACGCTGACAGGCGCTGGCCCTGCCCAGCGCAGTGAATACGGCATGATAAAACCCGTAGCTGGCCTCGAGATCGGCCACGCGCAAGTGAATGTGATCGATCAGTCTTCCAAGGGAATACTCCATGTCCGGTCCTCTTGGCATGGGCTCAACCCGCCCGTTCGAGAAACTATACCGCCATCGGGCCGGCAATGGACCTGGTCCGCGCTCCTACCCGTACCCTCGTCTTCAGACAAAAGGCGTGTCTCAGCGACCAGCGTGCTCGCGCAGCGAACGCTCGAGCGGGCCACATGGGCTCGCCCGAGCGCCTCGTCTTCCCCCACTACCCTCGGCGCACTCCTTGCCGGACTAGGGCGTAACGACTCCGGTCATGAGCACCACCTCGAAGTCGGTACCTTTCACCTGACTCAGTTCACTATCGAGCGCGTCATCGTTCCAGCGTGAGTCGGGCGCGCCGCTCACAAACCAGTTGCTGCCATTGTCCGCAACGAACATGCCATAGGTCTTCATGGCCTGCAGGATGGCCTGGCTGGCTGGACTGAACGTCGAGGGGATCACATAGCTCGCCTTGAGCCTTACGCGCATGCCCATCGGTGGCAGGTTCGTGGAGGTGTTACTCGAAGCGTAGTGGTCCGCTGGGGGTACGTAGGCCTTGCGGGTCTGGCTGACGGTGAAGCGCAGCGCGTGGGGAATCAATCCTGCACTGGCTTCCTCATAGCGCACGAGTCCCGGAAAGATCGGTAGCCCCGCCGCATCGGCGCTGGTCCAGTCGGGCCCGGCTGTCGGTCGGACGTTGTCCGAGTCCAGATGAAACAAGGCAGCAGTACTGGCACTCCAGGCAGAGCCTGCGACGTTGTAGTTCGACGGGACGGACTGCCACATCTCGTAGAGTCGGTTCGTATCCCGATCGATCACGAGGACGTGCATGTCCCCGCCCGGACCACCGGTTGCCTCATTGACCGGTTCGCCCTCGATCGGTGCGTTCGCCGGAACGGGAAATGGACCTGGATCGCTCTGGCTCGGGTAGCCCGTGATCGAAATCGCGACCGGTGCCTGGGCACTGCTCACCACGACATAGGGAATCCCGATGACTCCACCGTTGTAAGTGCCCGAACCAAAATCAGGATGCAGCCCGGTCGAAAGACCGATGCTCGCGATCAGGTTGGCTGAATTCGGGTCGACCTGGGCCTGTGAGATGTTCGTATTCCAGGCATTGTCAGACGGGAAGGGCAAGGCCCCGTTCAAATTCGCACCGACACCCAAATCGGCTCCCGTCATGCTGCCGTAGTGGCCAGAGGGGGCGCTTCCAACGGTCACGGTTGCGGTGGCGGTGACCTGGCCACTCGTGCCGGACGCGGTCAGGGTGTAGGTCGTGGTCTGAGCGGGTGTAACGCTCACCTGGGTCCCCGTCACGGTTCCAATGCTTGGGCTAATCGACAGTGTGGTCGCGTTCTTAACCGACCAGCTCAACTCCGTGGACTGACCCGCCGTAACCACCGATGGCGTGGCCGTGAAGCTTGAGATCGTCAGTTTAGGACTTCCGGTTGGAGGGCCCGTCGGAGGTTCCGGTCGGTGAAATCTCGCATCAGACGCTGAAGGGCCCGAGCCAGAGCTACCGCTGCCCCCGCCACAACCGGTAAGCGCGAGCATGATGCCAGCGAGAATCCAAAGACTCGGGTTGCCCCACATGGGATGCTGCGGTCTGGCAAGGCTAGTTGGGTTCATTGGTGCTCCTGGTTTCATGTAAGAGGTTCTCCCCGCTCGAATGACGCGATGGGTCCCGCAGGGTCGCAAATCGAGTCCATCGACTGCTCTGCAATCGGACGAACCGGATACTTGGTTGGCAAGGCGCTGTGAGTTAAACGTCGACCGCGCGCCACAGGTCAGGATGGCTGGTGCAGGATGATTCGCATTCCGGCGCGTAGGGGATCGCAAGGGGCGCCTTCCAAAAGGGAATGCGCGAGCACCGGACTGCACTGGCGATGCGGAATTGCATCATCAGCTTGAGACTAGTTGATTGCGAGGCCGATTGCTCTCCGCCAATCACCTATATCGAGCTCAGGTTTAGGGGCTGACCACCCAAGATTTCATACCCATTCTTGCTAATTGCCGATCATATTGCCCATAGTTGCCTCAAAAGGCGCGCTTGGGCCACGATCCTTCAGCGGGGGCACCGCGAGCCGGCTGCGATCTTCCTTAGCCGATCACCCAGTAGGGCCGCATCATTTCGTTATCCTCGTGTTCCAGCATATGGCAGTGCCAGACGTAGAGAAATTGCTCGCCTGGGGACGAGTGTGTGCCCTGGGGCAGGTCAAAGCGCTGGATGACGCGCGTGACATAACCGGGATAGGTCTTGACGGTGTCCTTCCAGGCGGGCCGCTCGTTCCCCTCCGGAGGAAGGGGTCTTCCGGTCAGGATCAGTCGTCCAGTCCGCTTGTAGGTTGCGACATCGAAGGGCTGACGGTTGATCACCTGAAAACGGACCAGGTGGATGTGGACCGGATGGGCATCCTCGGTGGCGTTGGCAAAAGACCAGATCTCCATCGAGCCCGCCTTGGGATCCTCCGAGACCGGGTCGGACCAATGCTGCTGCCCGAGCAGACCAATCTCGGTGTAGCCATCCTTCTGCCTTTCGGTTTCCGTCAGCGCGAGAACCCGCTCGCGCACTGCTTCGAGGGGATTCAGGCCCGTATAGGGGAGGAGGTGCTCCGGCAGGCTGCTTGTGTCCTTACCCGACAAAGGCAGGCTTACCGAGAACAGTATGACGTCCTCGGGAACCACCTCACCACCGCGCGGATAAGGCGCCGGCGCGTCGTTCTTCCACGCCATCGCCTGACCGGCGTAGCCGGAGAAATCCAGGACAATGTCGGCGCGTTCGCCCGGAGACAGAATCAGATAGGGCAGCCGAACCGGCGCCGGCAAGAGCCCCGCATCTGTCCCGATCTGGAAAACGCCCGGCACATCGGAAGATGTCCCAGAGGGTCCGCCCTGCCCGTCCGTCGCAACCAGCTTCATTTGCAGGAAGCGCGAATTGCAGCCATTGACGAGCCGGAACCGATAGCGGCGCGGCTCCACCTTCAAGTAGGGCATGACTTTGCCGTTGACACAGATGACATCGCCAAAGAACTCCTGAATCCACTCGGGATGGGTACCGCCCTTCGCGCGCGGATAGAGGAGCGAGCCATCTGCGCTAAACATCCGGTCCTGAATCAGGAGGGGAACCTCGAAGCGTCCGCTTGGCAGGTTGAGCGCCTCTTCTTTTGCATCGCGAATCAGATACAGGCCCGCCAATCCCGCGTAGATATTCAGACGGGTCGCACCTACCGCATGATCGTGATACCAGAGCATCGTCGCGGCTTGGTCATTGGGATAGACCGAGGGTCCCTCTTGATAATAGGCGCCGGTCTCACCCTGTGCCGAAATCCAGGCGTCGGGATAGCCATCACTTCCGGGCAAGACCTGCGCCCCATGCACGTGGACCACGGTGCGCACTTCGGGATAGGGCTTCTCGGCACCATGAATCGTTCGATCGACCGGTAGCAGATGCCGCATAGGCAGGGCATTGACCCAGTTCACAAGCAAGGGCTCCCCCCGCCTGACCTCCAGTGTCGGGCCGGGCCACATGGCCCCGTATCCCCACATCTCCACGGGGGCGAGGTCGCGATGCGCCTGGTGGCGGAAGACCTCCATGCGCAATTCGAGTATGGCCGACTTCGCATCGGTGCGACGCAGTACAGGAGGGATCGGCAAAGGGTCGACATAGCGGGTCAATCCCGCCGAACCGGAGACCTCCGGCGCTTTGGCATCGGCCACCTCTGCGAGTGCCGGGCGGCTCGCGTCGGACACGCAGATTCCGGGATCAAAGCGCCATCGGTCCCGGCTCAAATCCTCAGGCGGTGCGACACCCAGACCACCCAATCCCCCAAACAGGCCTACGCGCAGCACATCGCGCCGATTCATACCGCCATCCCCTACCAGATCGACTTGGACCGACCCGCAAAAAAGCTCCGGCCCAGGATGAAATCCCGGGCCGGAGCGACTCAATGATGTGATCTGACTCTTGCCCGAACCGCGGACAAGAGACTCTCGTCATCTGTGATGCTCGAACTCGAAGTTATCGAACAGATCGCCGATCGCCGGACTGTTGATTGGTGCATACGCCGACTCCCTTCCGTAGATCGGATCGGGCAGATTGTCTCGGCTGCGCTCGGTCAATGGCTTGAGGTGCCAGTTACGCTCGATGAATTTGAGCACCGAGACGTGATCGCTGTAGTCATGCGAGACATGACCTTTCTTGGCGTAAGGCGAGACGACCAGCAACGGGATACGCGTCCCATCGCCAAAATAGTCGAGCGGTTGCACATAGCCCGAGTCGTAGTAGCCACCGCCTTCGTCAAAGGTGATGAGGATCGCCGTGTCCTTCCAAAGATCGGGCTGCGCCTGAACCGCCGTCACGAGCTTGAGGACAAAGCCTTCGAACAGATCCGCCTTCGAGGACGCAGGATGGCCATCGACCAGGCCCCCGGGCTTCACGTACGAGATCGCCGGCAGTGTGCCATTCTGGATATCCGTGTACAGGTCGGTCGCATCCTTCAAATGCTCGGTCCGCACCGCCGCGTTCGTCATGATCGACGTCGAGTACTGGAAGAAGTTGCAGATGGTGCAGTAGGTGTCGGTCGCGCTGATCTGATACGGATCTTTCAGGTAGAAGTTGAACCCATCCCCATAGTAGGCAAAGGAGATGTTCTTCTCGAGCAGCGCATCGCCGATGTTGCGCACCGAAGAGGGTGGGATCGTGAAGGCGTAGTTATTGGTGTTCGTGTCCGTATACGCGTTCGAGCCGTCGCCGAAGTAACCCGGGTTGTAGTTGTTCAGCAGGTAGTAGTGATCCTTGGCGCAGCGCGCATCGACCGGCCTGGGTAACGAGGCCAGGTAGTTGCGCAAGACCGCCACGCCCGGCTGAGACAGATCCGAGCAATTACTGTAGGTTCCGCCACCATAGGCCGCGTCATTGTCGTAGCCACCACCTCCATACCCATCTTCGGTGTACCAGTTGTTCGTGCCAGGGGCCGGATTGGGATTTTCCACTTCATCGACCGTGCCCACATAGGTCGTCCCGACACCGGCCAGCTGGTTGTGAGGCGGCTCGGCCGGATGGCCATTGCCGTCACTAAACCAGATCGCATCGCCATAGCCCAAAGCGATATGGTTGATCCCCGTGCCCCCCATCATGGCCTGGTGATAGTTGTCGCTGAGAGTGAATTCATCGGCGAGTTTCTTGAGCACCGGAACGTCGCCTGCCTGCACGTTATAAAAGCCCATCGCAGCCGAACCTTCACCGGTACTCAAATCGGTGAAGGGGGATGGCTGGGCCAAGCCATTGGTTCCGGCGCCTGTCGTCACCTCGACCCAGGGAAAAAGATCGGCGGCGCAACCGCTTGGATTGCCTTCACGGATGTGATGGGGGCTGCAGTCGAGCTGCTGCCACATCTGGTAGAAGCGGTGCACCGGACTTGCCGTGTAGGAGTCGTAAGGCAGGCTTGGCGAACTCAACTGATAAGGACCAGGACTCAGATTGTTGACACTCGGTAGACGCTGGTCGGCAGTCCCTGAACTCTGTCCCGTGCCACCCGTGACGAGGTACTGGTAATAGCTCGCCGGAAGATTCGGCTCAACATACGCTGCAAGGCCCGACGCGACCTGGGCCGGGGTCACATACGACGTTGCCGGACCTCCCACACCCAGTGGCGGCATCGGGTTGTAGACCGCCTTTCCCCCAGGGGCGTTCAGGTAGGTCTCAGGGGCCTCATCGATCGCGGAATTCTGGCGGGCCCACGCGTAGTGGGGGCCCGGTGTACCGTCGGCATTGATGATGCCTTTGGAGAGGAGGTTGTCGATCTTCTCACCCGGCTTGGGCGGTACGTAGGTGGCAAACAAGTGATCGAATGAGCGGTTCTCACCCACGACTACGATCAGGTGCTTGATCGGCGAGGCGGTGTCGCCATCGGCCGGGTGACTCGAGGATGTGGCCGCCGCCAAGGCGGGCATGCCGCTCGCGCAGAATCCAAAGCTAATCAGGCTGATACCCGCGACGATACGCTTTAACTGAAATGCCGTCTGACGAACTGGCTCGTTCATGATTCCCCCAAGGTGTTAGGTTTGAGCCCGCTCATGCTAGGAAGAATCCGTTACAAAAGCGGGTCAAGCTGGACTAGCCAACAAGGAGAGTCATGCGCTTTGCGCGTGCAGTGCCACGGCCTACCGAAGTGGGGATTCAACGCGTGGGCCCGATGGATCTCGGCCTTGTCGTCGTGCGGCATCGCCCGTTCGAGGCAAAAATGAGCTAGCTATCCGCAACCTTGGGTGTCCCGAATATCCCCAATGGGCAGGACGATCTCATCCCTGATTTCATCCCCGATCTCATCCCCGATCTCATCCTCGATGTCATCCCTGATCTGATAAGCGCGTGCGCGGGCTGTCTAACTTGCGGCCCAAGTTCATCGGGCAGAGGCTCCCGCGATGGACCCATCTGCTCCGTCGACTAGACCAGGGCGACCCTGCTGTCGAAGGTGGTGGCGACATCCAAGCGTTGCTTGATCAGCCCCGCGTGGAAGTAAAAATCGGCCGTCTTCTGCTGCTCGGCCACGACCACTTCATCCAGCTTGATCCAGCGCTGCGCGCGTCGTTCGAACTGCAATCGTGCCGCCTCGGGACTGATGCCGATCGCGCGTGCCAAGACAGCGGAGTATTCGGGGAGATGTCCTTCGGACCACTGCTGGGCACGCACGATGCGTCCTCCCAGATCCTGGAGCGCAGAGCGCCTGTCAGAAAGCGCATTTTGGGTCGCAGCCAGAAAGCTTAGTCCCGAGGAAAGCCCGCGTCCGTTCACCAAGACACGCGCATGACCGGAGGTCTCGGCCACAGCGGTATAAGGCTCCCAGGTGGCCCACGCATCGACTGCCCCCTGAGTCAACGCGAGCTTGGCCTCGGCAGGCGGCAGAAAGCGGAACTGCGCATCTTCGGGCGCTAGACCCGCCTGAGCGAGTGCCTTGAGGGCGACGTAGTGGCCGATCGAGCCCCGGTTCGTGGCGATCTTTTTTCCCTTGAGATCGGCCGCGCTCGAAAGGGTCGAGTCGGGTCGTACCAGGACGGCCGTACCGTAAGGGTCGGATCGATTGACGGCAAAGGCTCTGATCGGTACGCCCGCGGCAAGCGCAAAGATGAGAGGTGCATCGCCAATCGGTCCGAAGTCGACCGCATCCGCGTTCAAGGCCTCGGCCAGCGGAGCCGCCGCCGGGAATTCGTCCCAGTGCAATTCATACGGCAGCCCCTGAAGGCCCCCGGCCGCCTCGAGTAAGGCACGCAGTCCACCTTTCTGATCCCCTGCACGAAGAACCGGGCTTGAGGCCCGCGCCCACCGAGTTCCGAGTCCTAATAGAGCGGCCGTTCCCGAGAGCGCGAGTCCCGCGAGTGCACGCCGCCGCCGCATTTGAACCCTCATTCGCCCACAAGCTCCTGCCAGAGCATATCGAAAGCGCGTCGCGCGCTCTCCGGGCGCGCAATGGATTGAGGCGCCCGCGGCTTTGAGGGCTCGGCGTCGCGAAATCCCCTCGAACGGCTGGTCATTCGGGTATTCGGGTGGGGTAAGGCTCGGAGAGGTCCTGTTCGTGTCCCCGACTCAGGCGGCCTTACGGGCCGGACCTTCAGGATGCGAGGCCTGTCTTGCCGCCACCAACTCGCGCGTGCGCGGGATCAGTTCCCGTCCATAGTCGATGGCGTCTTCGAGAGGATCGAAGCCACGAATCAAGAAGGTGGTGACGCCCAGATCATAGTAGTCGAGGAGCGCCTCAGCGACCTGCCGAGGGGTGCCGACCAAGGCGGTCGTGTTCGAGCGTCCCCCTGTCTCCTTGGCAATCTCGGTCCACAGTCGCTTATCCAGTCGCGCTCCCTTGTCGGCGGCGGCCAGCAGCCGGCGCGCCCCCTCGCTTTGCTGGGGTCCGCCTCGGCTATAGCCCTGCGCCACGCGCAGACGCCGGGTTTCCGCGAGGATCTGCTCAGCACGATCCCAGGCAGCCTCCTCGGTGGCGGCAAGAATCGGACGAAACGAGACCGAGAAGCGGACTTCTCGACCATTCTTGCGCGCCTCGTCCTTTACGCGCGTGGTCAAATCGCGCGCCTGCTCCAAAGACTCGCCCCACAGGGCATAGACGTCGGCATGCTTGCCGGCAACGGGAATCGCCGCGGGCGATGCGCCGCCGAAATAGATGGGTACGTGGGGCTTTTGCACGGGCTTGACCTCGGAGTAGCCCCCTTCGAAGTGGTAATAGCGGCCCTCGTGGTTGAAGGGCTTATCGGCCGTCCAGATGCGTCGCAGAATATCCAGGTACTCATCGGTGCGGGCATAGCGCTCGTCGTGACCGAGGTAGTCGCCATCGCGCCGCTGCTCGTCATCCGAGCCTCCCGAGATGAAGTGCACGCCAAGCCGTCCGCCGCTGAACTGATCCAAGGTTGCGATCTGGCGCGCAGCCAAGGTGGGCGCCGTGAAGCCCGGACGATGCGCCAGCATGAAATGAATCCGTTCGGTCTGGCTGGCCGCATAGGCGATGGTCAGCGTGGCACTCGGTCCCGTCGAGTGGTGCGGCACCAAGACCCGGTCGAACCCGGCCGCCTCGTGCGCCTGGGCAAAAGCCCGCACATAGTCGCGATCGACCGCAGGTCCCTCTGCCACATGGGTCTCCGACACCTTTTGCGTCTGGATCATGCCGATGAATTCAATACTCATGACGGAGCTTCCTTAGGGTGAACAGGTACCGGATGATGAAGGTACCCCGCCCGCGCGCCCATGGACAAATGAAAAAAACGCCATTCGTTATGACGCCATTGGCTTTTCATATGTCATTTGCGCGGTTCACTAGGTCCGCCGCTCCGGTTAGCCTTCATCCTTTCCTCCTTGAATGAACGATGATGACGGCTGCCACCGCACGGGAACCTTCGATCACAGCGCAACGGCCCCCCCTTCTGGGAGAGGTCGCAGGCGTGCCAAGGCCAAGACATGTCTTTCCCGACGACGAGCTCCTCGAATTGTCCCAGACCTTCGCCGCAGGGGCGGAGGCGCTCGACCGTACCGGCGCATTCCCGTTTCAGAACCTCGCGGTGCTCCAGGCCCGCGGCCTCATCGCCGCGGTCGTGCCGCCTGCCTTCGGTGGCAGTGGCATCAACCTGGCGCACGCGCGCCGCATCGTCGCGGCCATCGGGCGCGGCGAGCCCTCGACGGCCCTGGTTCTGACGATGACCTATCTGATTCATCGGGCGCTGTCTCGACCCAATTCGCGCTGGCCAACCGCGTTACGCGAGGCCGTCTGGCACAGTGCAGTCAGCGACGGAGCTCTGATCAACAATCTGCGCGTCGAACCTGAACTGGGTTCTCCGGCACGCGGTGGGCTGCCCGCTACGATCGCCCGACGCACCGCGGAGGGCTGGAGCTTGAGCGGGCATAAGCTCTATACCACCGGCATTCCTGCGTTACGTTGGCTCTGCGTGTGGGCCCGGACCGACGAAGAAGAACCCCGCGTGGGCGTGTTCTTGGTTCCACGCGAGCCCGCATTGACGGACCATTCCATCCGGATCATCGAAAGCTGGGACCATCTTGGGCTTCGGGCGAGCGGTAGCCACGAAGTCCTCTTTGACAACGTGGCCCTTCCCGCGGACCATGCCGTCGACATTCGTGCGCCCGCAGAATGGACCGCGGGCCCAGAGGCAGATCAATGCGCGTGGATGTTGGCGCTGCTGGGCAGCCTCTATGATGCCATCGCGCGTGCCGCACGCGACTGGCTCTTGGAGTTTCTCTCCGAACGCAAGCCAAGCGCTCTGGGTGCACCCCTGTCGAGCCTGCCCCGCATCCAGCAGACGGTGGGCGAGATTGAGTTGCTGCTCTGGACCAATCGAGCGCTCCTCGACGATCTCGTCTTGCGCACCGATCGCGGCGCTCCCCCCGCTCCGAGCGAATCCGGACTGGTCAAATACACGGTGACTGGCAATGCGATCCGGGTGGTCGAACTGGCTCTGGAGCTGACCGGCAACCATGGACTGTCCCGACACAACCCCTTAGAGCGCTATTGGCGGGATGTCTTGTGCGGCCGGGTCCATACACCTCAGCAAGACAGCGTTCTGATCGCAGCGGGTCGCAGCGCATTCGCCTCCCGGCCGACGCTCTGATTCAGCGCCACCTGAAGTCTCCGACAGGGCTCTCAGATCGCAAGACGATCCGCCTCGACCGCCCGCCGCTCGCACAGTAAGGCTGTGACGCTGCCACAGGCGATGGCCACTGGGCTAGACGGCCATGATCGACACTGCTTTCGTCACCAGATAACCGTCCATCGCCTCGGGTCCCCCCTCGGATCCATAGCCTGAGTCCTTCACGCCGCCAAACGGCATCTCAGGTGAGGGCGCGGCCGGCTGATTGATCCACAACATGCCGACTTCCATCCGATTCGACAGAAGCTGCACGTTCTTGAAAGACTGGGTGAAGGCATATCCTGCAAGACCATAGGGCAGGCGATTTGCCTCGGCAATCGCTTCTTCCAGCGTGTCGAACCCGCGGATCGCAGCAACCGGTCCGAACGGCTCGTGGTTGAACACGTCGGCCTCGAGTGAGACCTGGCTCAAGACGGTCGGGGCGAAGAAGTTACCTTCTGTGCCGACGCGTTCGCCGCCGGTTTCAACCTTGGCGCCGGTGGCGCGGGCATTTTCGAGAAGCTTGGCCATCGCCGTCACGCGCCGCGAGTTCGCCAGGGGTCCGAGTGTGGTCCCTTCGGCTAAGCCATCTCCGAGCTTCAAGCTCTCGGCATGCTTGACCAACGCTCGCGCAAATTCCTCCCGGATGCTGTTGTGGACCAGAAAACGGGTTGGAGAGATGCATACCTGACCGGCATTTCGGAACTTGGCGCCGCCCGAGGCCTTCACGGCCAGTGCGACGTTGGCGTCCTCTGCGACGATGACCGGTGCATGCCCACCCAACTCCATCGTCACTCGTTTCATATGGGATCCGGCCAGCGCCGCAAGTTGCTTGCCCACAGGCGTTGATCCCGTGAAGGTCACCTTGCGAATGATCGGATGCGAAATCAAATGGTTCGAAATCTCTGCAGGATTGCCATAGACGAGCCCGACCGTACCTGCGGGTACACCTGCGTCAATGAAGGTCTGGAGCAATGCCGCAGGAGAGGCGGGCGTCTCTTCGGGTGCCTTGACGAGAAAGGAACAACCGGTGGCGAGCGCGGCACCGAGTTTGCGCACGATCTGATTGATCGGAAAGTTCCATGGCGTGAACGCGGCCACCGGTCCGATCGGCTCCTTTAACACCAGTTGCTGCGCCGAGAGATTGCGCGAGGGAACAATGCGTCCATAGACGCGCCGGCCTTCGTCTGCAAACCACTCAATGATATCGGCACCTGCCAGCACCTCGACACGTGCTTCGGCAAAGGGTTTGCCCTGCTCGAGCGTCAGAAGAGTCGCGATATCCACCACGCGCTCGCGCAGCAACCCCGCGGCCTTACGCATGATCGCCGCGCGTTCGTTGGCCGGCACTTGGCGCCAGGCCTTAAATCCCTCTTCCGCTGCAAGTAGAGCGCGGTCCAGGTCTGCAATCCCCGCGTGGGCCACTTTGCCGATGACCTTGCCGGTAGCAGGATTGAGAACATCCAGAGTCTTGCCGCTCTGGGCATCATGCCACTCTCCCCCGATCAGTAAGCGAGTGTCTGGGTAGGTCCGCGTCTTCATGTCCATGTCATTCCTTTAAACGGTTGTGATCCTTGATCCACCAGACCGATCAAGGTTTTCAGTGGGGCGGGGCCCGGGTGATCGGCTCCGGGTCGCGAGGCATAGTGCTTTTGCCGATTGCCCAAAACCTGGTCCGGGATGCGCGGTCGTTGGGCTCAAGGATGAACCTTACCTGAATTTTTCGATGGCATTGCGATGAGGCGTCACCCTAGACGCGCAGGTCCTTAAATCTTGGGGGATTCTGATCAGCCGGTCGCGTGCGGGCGGTCCGTGGTGGCACGGTAGCAGATCGAATGAGCGCCGGGTGGTGGCTATCGAGATGCCACAGCGCGCCGAAGACGCTCCATTCAAGACGCTATATTTTTCTAGACATAGGGTTTATCATCCTTCATCCATGGCGGTTGCCTCGCAGCGCAACGCCAGGGAACAAATAAAACGACAAGGTGGGAGACCAGTGGCTGCAGATTCTTGGCTCGCTCTCGAGATGATCGTCGCGTTGTTGGTCAGTCCGCCGTCGAGCAGGCTGGACGCGGTCGATCGATGTAGTGCGTGCGCATGGCGTCCTGGGTCTCCGGCGCGAACCCCTCCCCGCTCCCACGGACCTCCACCTCATTCTCGGTCCGCGGACTGGGTCGTTCTCTAGGTTCGCATCGAGTCGGCCCACCCGCGCAAGCCCGGGTACCGGATCCGAAGGAGCATGAGGTACCGAAGTTGATGCACCAGTTCTGCAGCCAAAACTAGAGAGGAGACACACATGTTGTTGAAGTCAAAGCGGCATCAAATTGTAATGGCGGTCACACTGACGTTTACCTGGTTATCGCCACCCGTGT
>CAJCID010000164.1 GCA_903970305.1 Rhodospirillales bacterium
TCGTTCCGTCGTTTGAAAGGATTCAACTGGCTTGCAGAAGTGGTCCGTGGCGTGAAGTTCGCCGACGGTGTAAAGCAGGAAGATCAGCAGCTCGCCGCCGCCTGATCAATGACCGCCATACACAAAACTTGACGAAAGCTCCATGACCTGTCGATTCATCCACGAGAATGCTCCGGTGCTGACTGCCGGACCGACCGGCACAGGCAAGAGCCACCTGGCGCAAGCCATCGGGCATCAGGCCGTGCGGCAGGGTCACGACGTCTACTTCGCCACGCGGTCGCACCTGCTGGTCTCGCTGATGCGGGCACGCCTGTCGGGCGTCTACGAGCGGCGCATGAAGATGCTCATGTGCCAAGCATCCCGATGAGCGACACCCAAATAACGGCGGGTATCTTTGCGGCCACGAAGCGATACAGAGCGTAGCCGCATCAAACAACGCAGACGGTAGCGCGTAGCGCGAGGCTTGGGTGGAGCAGTTCATGTCGATCTTGAGTACCTGGTCTTTGCGTCTCCTCCCTTGGAGGGATTGCCCCATCCCCGACCCCCGGGGGTACTTGCTAAGGAGCGCGCTATAAGCCAAGCCAATCAACAGGTTGCGCCGACGCCTGCTGGATCTGGTCGCACTGACTAGCTCAAACGGGCGGCCAGATGCGCGGGTGCGGCTGTGCCAAAATGGCTGGCCGATTCGGGTCACCCTGCGCTCTCGGACCAATGCGGCACAGAATTCTCTTTGTCGTTCTCATACCTTCATTGCCACCATGATCCAACCCGGCTATCTGCGTCAACCTACCCTTCATCGGGACAACATTATCTTTGTTTGTGACGACGATCTCTGGTCGGTCAATGCGTCGGGAGGTCACGCCCGGCGTCTCACCGCGGGCGTGGGGGAGCCCTCGACCCCGGTTTTGTCCCGGGACGGACGCTTTGTGGCGTATGTGAGTCGGGACGAGCACCATCCCGAGGTCTACTTGATGGCGGCCGAGGGAGGCCCGGCGCGGCGCATGACCTGGCTTGGCCCAGACGTCATGGTGCGCGGCTTTACACCCGACGGAAAAATCTTGATCGTGACGACGCAGGGGCAGCCGTTCTTTCGGAATTACCGTGCTCATGTGCTGCCAATCGAGGGGGGTCTGCCCGAGCTCTTGCCGCTCGGGCAGGTGAACCACCTGTCTTTCGGCCCCTCGCGCGAGCGAGTCATCGGCCGCAACACCGCAGATCCAGCCCGCTGGAAACGGTATCGGGGGGGCACTGCGGGACATCTTTGGGTCGATCCGACCGGCTCGGGAGAGTTCGCCCGTCTGAGCAATCTGCAAGGCAACATTACGTGTCCGATGTGGATCAAAGATCGCATCTATTTCATCTCCGATTTCGAGGGAATCGGTAATCTTTATTCCTGCCGAGCTGATGGCGCGGAACTGGTCCGCGTGACCGATCAAGACTCCTTTTATGTGCGCCATGCCCAGACCGATGGCGAGCGGATCGTTTTTCAGTGTGCAGCAGATATCTGGCTTTTCGATCCCGCCACGAACCAAGCTCGCAAGGTCCCCATCGAGGTCTTGGCGCATCGGGCCCAGGCCGCGCGCAAATTCGTCAGCGCGGCCAAGAACCTCACCGGTCTAAAGCCTCATCCTAAGGGACACAGTATCGCCTACGAGGTGCGTGGCCGAATCTTCTCCGGCCCTCTTTGGGAGGGGGCGATCCGGCAGTCGGGGCGCTCCGACGGAGTGCGTCACCGTCTGGGCCAATGGCTGGCCGACGGCGAGACGATCATCTGCGTGGCCGATGCATCGGGCGAAGAACGCATCGAGGCCTATCACGGCAGGACGAAGCGTGACTTCGAATGGGATATCGGCCGCGTGTTGACGCTTTCGGCCGCGCCGGTGGGCAGCCGCATCGCGCTGTCGAACCATCGGAACGAAATCATTGTGGCGGATCTAGCGAGCGGCGCATGCGAGGTGATCGACCGGAGTCCCGCCGCGCGCACGGAAGATCTCGCCTGGTCTCCAGACGGACTCTGGCTTGCGTATACGTTCTGGGAGAATCCCAGGCACTGCGCGATCAAACTCTACGGTATCGAGTCCAAGCGGGCGACGCTTGTCACTCGTCCCGAGTTTCGCGACTACAGTCCAGCCTTCGATCCGACAGGTCAGTATCTGTACTTTCTATCGGTGCGCACCTTTGATCCGGTCTACGATAGCGTCCAGTTCGAACTCAGCTTTCCGCGGGCGGCGCGACCCTATGCACTGGCTCTGACCAAAGCAGCCCCGTCTCCGTTCGAACCTGCTGCGCGGCCGCTCGCAGCGGAGAAGCCGGCTGGCGAATTGGATCCACCGATCGTCCCCATGAAGGTCGATCTTGAGATGATCGAACGTCGCGTCGCCGCATTTCCCGTTTCGGAAGGACTCTACGGCCAGATCGGAGCGGCTCGCGGGAAGGTGTTCTGGTCGGCACAACCCATCCAGGGGGCACATGGCCGCGGCGGCACCAAGGATCAGCCTGGTCGGCTTGAAGTCTTCGATTTCGATACCCAGCAGGTCGAGACTTGGATCGATCGGATCGACAGCTTCGTCTTGAGCGAGGACCGCTCGATGCTCGTGGTGCGCCAGAAGGAGCGCGTTCGCGCCATCGATGCGCGCCGCAAGCCCGAGAGCAAGTCTGATCTGAACGGCGATTCTAGCGCGCCGTCCCGACGCAGCGGATGGCTCGATCTTGAGCGCATTCGCGTCTCGGTGGATCCCCGCCTCGAGTGGCAGCAGATGTTCGGCGAAGTCTGGCGCTTGCAGCGCGATCAGTTCTGGGTACCGGACATGTCCGGGGTGGATTGGGAAGGTGTCTTCAAGCAATACCGGCCCCTTTTGGATCGGGTCGCAACGCGCGCCGAACTGTCCGATCTGATTTGGGAGGTTCAAGGCGAGTTGGGAACCTCGCATGCCTACGAGACGGGCGGCGATCACCGGCGCGCACCGCACGTGGGCCTGGGTCAACTTGGTGCCGACGTGGAGGCAGGGGCGGATCCCGATTCGTATGTGATCGCCCACATCGTCCGAGGTGACGCGTGGGATGCTAGTTCCGATTCTCCACTCAACGCAGTAGGGGTTCTCGCCGAGGAGGGCGAGCGGATCGTCTCGGTCAATGGCCGGGAGGTCACTCGCGACTACCCGCCTCAGGCGCTTCTGGTGCACCAGGCCGGAATGAAAGTCGAACTGGGCCTTCTCCCCGAAGGCGCAGAGGAGCCGCGCACGGTCATCGTCGTGGCACTCGAGGACGAGGTGCCGGCCCGCTATCGCGAATGGGTCGAGGCGAATCGCCGTTGGGTTCACGACACTTCGAAGGGACGGGTGGGTTATCTGCACCTGCCCGATATGCAATCGGCTGGATTTGCCGAGTTTCATCGCTATTTCCCTGCCGAGTGTGATCGCGACGGTCTAATCGTCGACGTGCGTTACAACCGCGGCGGGCATGTCTCGCAGCTCCTGCTTGAAAAGGTGGCGCGCAAGCGTATTGGCTACGACCTATCGCGCTGGGGACAACCCACTCCCTATCCGGGCGAGTCGCCTGCGGGGCCCCTCGTTGCGCTGACCAACGAACACGCCGGATCGGATGGCGACATCTTTTCTCACTGCTTCAAACTCATGCAGATCGGACCGCTCGTGGGCAAACGAACCTGGGGCGGCGTGATCGGGATCTGGCCGCGACATAGCTTGGTCGATGGAACAGAGACCACACAGCCCGAGTTCTCGTTCTGGTTCAAGGATGTCGGCTGGGGTGTCGAAAACTACGGAACGGATCCCGATGTCGACGTCGACAATCGCCCACAGGATGCCTTGGCAGGTCGCGATCGCCAACTCGAAAAGGCGCTCGAGGTCACCCTTGAGTTGATCGAGCGCTCCGGTCCGCGTACGCTTGAATTCGGCCCGCGCCCCTCGCTTGCAAGAAAGCCTCTACCCCCGCGCCGCTAGGCGCAGTCCCCGCCGTGGTATCTTTCACGCTCGCCATCTAGCTAGGCGTGGTCGGCGCAGCCTTGGTGCCGATGCGAAGCATCGATGCCAGGCGTCGGCCGACAATGGGAAAGGGTTTTGCGATGGAGTTATATGATCTGCGCCGCATGGCGCTTTATCTTTTGCCACTGGTCATGGTCGGATGTTCACTACTGACCGGCCCGGGCGTGCCCTCCTTCAAGGGAGAGTCCGGAAACGTGAATTCCATCGAGTTGGCCTGGGCGGATGGCTCGGGCATGGGTGGGTTCGTCGATTCGACCGCCGACACTGCGGCCGCTCGAACAGGTGGGGCGCCTTTGAAGTATCGCGTACGTGTGGTCTTCGACACGGGCTTCACGACCACCCTGGTTCAGGACGGCAGCGTGCCCCTTGCAGTGGGTGATCGGGTCTGGATCGTGGATGGAAAAGTCCTTCCCCATCAGAGTCCTGAGACCGACCCGAAGCGTAACCTCGCCCCGTTTTAGCCACGAGCGTGGCTAAGGCACGGACCCTTGACCCGCTGCGACTCGATTGGCGAGCACGGACTATCGAAGGGCGATTAGCGCCGATTGTGGAAGCGGGGATCGTTCAGGCTTGTGCCAGACGTTGTAGAATGTAAGTCGATTTTCCCACGAGGGAAACGGTGCGGGCGTCGACGTGCAGAGGCCTCAGACCCTTCCGTCCATCGCAAGAAATCTTCGGGTTCCTGATCGAGAGCCGGAAAGACCCTGTCCACTGGCAGCCCACCGGTCGCCGTGCACCGCGCCGACAAGGAGTGAATGATTTGAGAAGAAGTCTGACGGGCCCGATTGCCCTGGTGGCAAGTACCCTCGTCCTGGGAGCCTGCGCCGTTGGTCCGGACTTCCAGGCTCCGGCCGCGCCGGATGCCACCCAATACACGCCACAGCCCATGGTGAAGTCGACCGCTTCGTTCCCGGGTCCGGCGGGCGCTAGCCAGGAGTTCGCGCCTGGCGAGGATATTCCCCTCCAGTGGTGGACCCTGTTTCGCTCGGATTCCCTGGACGCTCTGATCCGTACTGCTTTGGCGCAGAGCCCCTCACTCGGTGCCGCGCAAGCAACGCTAAGGCAGGCGCGGGAGACTCTGGTCGCAGAGCGGGGCAGTCTCCTTTTCCCCAGTTCGAATCTCCAGGTGCAAGGCGCGCGAGAACGAGCCTCGGGCGTAACCTTCGGCGCGCCAGGGATCAATCCGGAGCTCACGGTGGTCAACGCCACGGTCAATGTCAGCTACAACATTGACGTCTTCGGCGGGGCAAGACGACAGGTCGAAGGCTACGAAGCCGAAGTCGACTACGCCAATTTTCAGCTTGAGGCCGCCTATCTGACGCTGACGTCCTCGGTGGTGTCGACCGCGATCAAGGAGGCGTCGCTGCGCGCGCAGTTGCAGGCCACGCGCGAGGTGCTCGCGGCCGAGGAGAAGGAACTCGTGATCGTACGGCGCCAGTTTGAGGTGGGCGCCATACCCAAGGCCACCCTCTTGAGCGAACTGACCCAGGTCGAAACGACGCGGGCAGGCATACCCGGGCTCGAGAAAAGTCTCGCACAGACCCGCCACCAGCTTTCGGTATTGGTCGGAAAACTTCCGAGCGAACCCGGGGTGCCGGAATTTACCCTTGACGGTCTGACACTACCCGAGCATCTCCCGGTCTCGCTGCCCTCGTCGCTGGTGCATCAGCGTCCCGACATCCGCGCCAGCGAGGCCACTCTGCATAATGCGAGTGCCCAGGTGGGGGTTACGACGGCCGCGCTGTATCCCCAAATTGGATTATCGGCCCAGTACGGTCGCGAAGGACTTTCCTGGTCAGGTCTCTATAGCCCGGCCAATACGATTTGGAGCCTCGGCGCCTCGCTCACACAGCCGCTGCTCAACGGTGGTCAATTGACCGCACAACGTCGGGCAGCCCTTGCCGCGTACGACGCCGCGGCCGCTCAGTATCGACAGACCGTGCTGCTCGCCTTCGAGAACGTAGCCGATTCGCTGCGCGCTCTCGATACGGATGCCGCGGCACTCGTGGCGCTAGGACAGACCGAAGCCTATGCCAAGCAGACGCTCGACCTCACCCAGGCGCAGTATCGTCTGGGCGCCGTCGGTGCCGTGGCGCTGCTCGACGCTCAGCGCCAGTACGCGAGCGCGCACGTGAATCTCGTTGTCGCCGAGGCCAATCGCCTCAGCGATACGGCTGCTCTCTTCCAGGCCCTGGGTGGCGGGTGGTGGAATCGCAGCGAACCGCTCGCGGACATTTCCACTGTCCCGTCAAAGAGCGGTTCGTGAACGTCAAGACCAATCAAACGATCTGAATCGAGAGGGATCAATGACCAAGCGCATGGTGATCATGCTGATCGGCGTAGGTGTCCTGCTGGGGGGGCTGGTTGGCTATCATTTCCTCGGGCTGTACTTTATGAAGAAATTCATGGCCTCCAATTCTGCGCCGCCGGCGACCGTCACGACGACCAAGGCCGTGGCCGATGACTGGCAACCGCAGATCCACGCCATCGGCAGCCTGAGGGCTGTGCGCGGTGTCGATGTGACCTCCGAGATCGCCGGCCTGGTGCGTCAGGTCAACGTCAAGTCGGGCCAGGATGTGAAGGCAGGCACGGTTCTCGTACAGTTGAATGCCGATTCCGACATCGCGACCTTGAACGCGCTACAGGCCTCAGCCGACCTCGCTGAGACGGTCCTGAAACGCGACCAGGCTCAGCTGGCCGTCGAAGCCATCGCCCAGGCCCAGGTCGACTCTGATCTCGCCGATCTGAAGAACAAGCGGGCGCAGGTCGCGAGCCAGCAGGCGACAATCGAGAAGAAGACCATCCGTGCCCCGTTCTCCGGACGACTCGGCATTACGCTCGTCAATCCGGGCCAATATCTGAATCCGGGCGACAAGATCGTTACGCTCCAGACCATCGATCCGATCTTCGTGGACTTCTTCGTGCCCCAGCAAGATGTCTCCGCGATCGCCCTAGGCCAGACCGTGAATGTACGCACGGACGCCTTTCCCGGGGTCGAGTTCCCGGCTAAGGTTTCGGCGATCGACCCCAAAGTGGACACGACGACTCGCAACGTCCAGGTCGAGGCGCTCGTTTCGAATTCCAAGGGGCAACTCCTGCCGGGAATGTTTGCCCGAGCCGACGTTGATTCAGGAGACAAGCACCACTACGTCACGTTGCCACAGACCGCCATTACCTACAATCCCTATGGGGCGACGGTATTTGTAGGAAAGGACTCCGGCATCAAGGACGAGAAGGGTAACGTTAAGCTTGCCGCGCAGCAGATTTTTGTGACGACTGGTCCGACGCGTGGTGACCAGGTCGCCATTCTGAAGGGCATCGAAGCGGGTGACGAGGTCGTCACGAGCGGTCAACTGAAACTCAAGAATGGGACGGCGCTGATCATCGACAACAGCGTCGTGCCACTCAATTCGCCGAATCCCACTCCGCAAGAGCAGTAGGCGGGAGCGATCATGAACTTCACCGACGTCTTCATCCGCCGACCGGTCCTTGCGGTCGTCATTAGCCTCTTCATTCTGGTGCTCGGGCTACGCTCGGTCGGTAGCCTGCCCGTGAACCAGTATCCGAAGACCGAGAATGCGGTGGTCACCATCTCGACCGCCTACTATGGAGCGGACGCTGCGACAGTCGCGGGATTCATTACGCAGCCGCTCGAGTCGGCCATCGCACAGGCCCAGGGGATCGACTATCTTTCCTCTTCGAGTACGACGGGAGTCTCGACGATCACGGCGACCCTTCGGTTGAACTACGACTCGAACCGGGCTCTGACCGAAATCAATACGCAGGTCGGTTCGGTCAAGAACCAACTGCCTCCCCAGGCGCAACAGCCCGTCTTGACGGTCCAGGTCGGCCAGACGACCGACGCCATGTACATGGGCTTTTACAGCGATGTCTTACCGACCAATAACGTGACGGACTACCTGTTGCGCGTGGTCAAGCCCAAACTGGACTCTGTCGAAGGCGTGCAGACCGCCGAGATCTTGGGGGGACGCCAATTCGCCCTGCGCGCCTGGCTCGACTCGGCCAAACTGGCCGCGCACAACGTCACGGCCCAGGATGTCTTTACCGCGCTCTCAAATAACAACTATCTCTCCGCAGTGGGTACGTCGAAGGGACAGATGGTCAGCGTCGACCTCACCGCCGGCACCGACTTGCACTCCGTCGACGAGTTCAAGCAGCTCGTCATCAAGCAAAATGCCGAGTCGGTAATCCGGCTGGAGGATGTCGCGACAGTCGTCCTGGGTTCGGAGGCCTACGACTTCAATGTCGCCTTCAGTGGCAAGCGCTCGGTGTTCATCGGCATCAAGGTTGCTCCCGAGGCGAACATCCTTGACGTGGCCACCCGAGTGAGAAAGATCTTTCCGGATCTGCAAAAGCAGTTGCCAACAGGTGTGACCGGGGAGATTGTTTACGACTCGACGGACTTCATCAACACGTCGATCTCGGAAGTGATCAAGACCCTGGCCGAGGCGCTCGCCATCGTCACGATCGTCATCTTCCTCTTCCTTGGCAGCTTTCGTGCCGTGATCATTCCTGTGATCGCGATGCCGCTTTCCTTGATCGGGACCTTCTTCGTGATGCTGATTCTCGGCTACTCGATCAACCTGTTGACCTTGCTCGCGCTGGTTCTGGCGATCGGACTGGTCGTGGACGACGCGATCATCGTCGTGGAGAACGTGGACCGTCATATGAAGGAGGAGGGCAAGTCACCTCTTGAGGCGGCCTTGATCGCTGCCCGCGAACTGGGCGGACCGATCCTCGCCATGACCGTCGTTCTGGTAGCAGTCTACGTGCCGATCGGCTTTCAGGGTGGCTTGACCGGGGCGTTGTTCACCGAGTTCGCGTTTTCACTGGCCGGAGCGGTTGCGGTATCCGGAATCGTGGCGCTGACGCTCTCACCCATGATGTGCGCGGTCTTCTTCCGTCGTGAGCAGGACTCGGGCCGGTTCGTCGAGATGATCGACCACAATTTCGAGAGGGTCCGCAAGCGCTACCAGCGGATGCTCCACGGCATCCTCGATACCTGGCCCGTGATGATCGTGATGGGCGCCCTGCTCCTCGGGGGCGTGGTCTTCCTGTTTATGACCGCACGCAGCGAACTGGCCCCTGAAGAGGACCAGGGAATTGTGCTGGGACAGATACAAGGCCCCCCGGATGCCACCTCACAGCAGATGCTGCAGTACGCCGAGCAGGCGTACGCGCTTGCCGCCAAGGAGCCGGAGACGGAGCAGATGTTCCAAATTACCGGTGTTCCCACCACCAATCAGGGCATCGGTGGCGTGCTCTTTAAGACCTGGGATCAGCGCAAACGCAGCGCCCACGAACTTCAACTCGACTTGCAGCAAAAGTGGAATACGATCGCTGGAGCCCGCGTTGCCGCGTTTCAGTTCCCACCGCTCCCCGGCTCCCAAGGCTTGCCGGTACAGTTCGTGATCTCCACCACAGAACCGTTTGAGAACCTCAATGATGTGGCGCAGAAGGTGCTCGACAAGGCGCGTTCGAGCGGACTCTTTTTCTTCGTCGACGCGGATCTGAAGATCGATAAGCCGCAGGCGACTGTCGTCGTCGAGCGCGACAAGATTGCAGCACTGGGCTTGACCCAGGCGGACGTGGGCGCAGCGCTAGGTTCCGCTCTGGGGGGCGGGTACGTCAACTACTTCTCGATCGCGGGACGCTCGTACAAGGTCATCCCGCAGGTGTTGCAGGTTGATCGGCTCAACCCCGACCAGGTCCTCGATTACTACATTCGCACACCAAGCGGTACCGTGATTCCGGCGCGCACTGTCGCCCATATCGCCTACAGCATTGTCCCGGAATCGATCAACCGTTTTCAGCAGCTCAACTCGGTGACCATTTCTGGGGTTTCGGCGGCGGCCCAGGGCGACGTGCTCGAGTTTTTGCGTCGGGCGACGGCAGAGGTTGCGCCGGCCGGGTACTCCGTCGATTATTCAGGAACGTCCCGACAGTTCGTTCAGGAGTCCGGAGGCTTTGTCGTCACGCTCCTGTTCGCCGTCGTGATCGTATTCCTGGCACTTGCGGCTCAGTTCGAGAGCTTTCGCGACCCGGTCGTCATCCTCTTTTCGGTTCCGATGGCCCTGTTCGGGGCCCTGATATTCATCAGCGTGGGCTTTGCCTCACTGAACATCTATACCGAGGTGGGACTGGTGACGCTCATGGGGCTCATCAGCAAGCACGGGATCCTGATCGTGCAGTTTGCCAACGAGTTGCAGCGGGCCGGTCGCTCCAAGCGAGAAGCAATCGAAGAGGCTGCCGGCGTACGCCTCAGGCCAATTCTGATGACCACGGCCGCCATGGTTCTCGGTGTGGTGCCGCTCGTCATCGCTTCTGGAGCGGGAGCCGCGGGACGTCACGCGATGGGATTGGTGATCTTTACCGGCATGTCGATCGGTACCTTGTTTACTCTGTTCGTAGTGCCCGCCATGTACCTGTTCATCGGGGCAGTGCACCGTGCTGATCACGTCGAGGTCGCATCGAGCCGAGGCGTGGAAGCGGTCTAGCGATGGCAACCGACAATTTCCGCTACTCCGCAGTTTCGTCGCCGATGGCTTGCGTCGACCGATCGCAGCTGAGCCCATCATCCCTCACAGTCCGCCCAGGACTTCAAGAATGCATTGGTGAATACGGACCGGTTTGGGCCCCTTGAGAAACACCGCAGCAAGTCAGCGGACCCGGCCCATCCGCTGATCTCTCCAAGTGGAGGTTTGCCGCGTATCGGGTAGGGTCGAGAAGGCAAAGGGGGAAAACCGGTGAAGGAATACATACTGCTGATGCATGAGGACGCTTCCAACTCGAGTGTCGCGGATGATCCGAAGATGTGGGGGGATTACATCGCTCATCTTCAGAGCACGGGCCAATTCGATGGCGGAAGCTCGATGGGGCATGGAGAGCGTTACAGGAAGAACGAAACGAGCAAACCAGCCGGCCGCAGCCTGGGCGGTTATATCCGGGTGCGCGCGGTCAGCCTCGAAAGCGCACAGCAGTTTCTTGCAGGAAATCCGGTCTACGAGGCAGGCGGCACGGTGGAGATTCGAGAGTTGACCCGCACTTAGCGGGCCGAAGCAGCCTTGCGGAGTGGCGCCAAGGCCGGTCTGCCCAGGTCTTATCGGGGGAGGTCTTCGCCGCCCCCGCCATCCGTACCATGCGTCAGGTGGTGGTACCCGACTGGATGAGCCACAAGCGGGCCACGTCCTGTGTTCCATCGGCGCCCTTCACCGTGCGCAAGACCTCCCTGCCCTTGGGTTTCTTGCCGGCCAGGATGTAGGCAATCCCGAGGCGAAGTTTGGCGTCGTCGGGATGCTTCAGATTACCCTTGGCGATGCCTTGCTCCATGAGACCCAGGCCCTTGTCGAATTTGCCCTCGGTTACGGCAGCAAAGCCCAGATTAATGAGACCATCGCCTTCCTTGGCCGCTTGAGCCTCGCTTTCATGCTGCGCGGCGTTGGTCTGCGCGTCGGCGATGCTCTTGACAACCAGATCGCGCAGACGCTGTTGGCGCGCTGCGTCGGGGCCAGTGCCCAAGACCTTCGTGTTAAAGCCCTGATCCACAACTTTCTTGGCTTCTGCTGGATAGCCAGCCTCGAGATCGAGTTGAGCCATCTCCAGAAAGTCGTTGGGAGACGTCAGGTTTCCCGTCAAGAGCCTTAAGCGGTAGAGATCGAGATCAAGCCGATCGGAGAAGCCGGGCTTGCCTTGGGTCCGTGACAACAGGTCAGCCCAATAATCCTTTTTCGGATAGTAGGTAACCAACTTCTCCATCGCGTTCGCGTAGCCGCCCTTGTCGCCCAGCCTCTGATAGCAATTGGCCAGTAGCTGCAGGTCTTCCTCGCTTGGCGCGTGACTTCCTTCAGACTGAGCAGCAGGCTGCAGTTCCTTTGAGACGCTCGTACAGTCATTGGATAGATAGTAGGACTGCACTAACATCTGGCGGATCGCCGGGTCAGTGCCCCCTTCCTTTTGGAATCGCTGTGCCCACTGCGCGGCCTTCTGGTACTCCTTGTTCCGGTAGAACGCGACGGCAACGGCTTCGATCATTTGAAGCTTTTCGGCCGGCGTCGCGTGGCCGCTTGCAACGACCGCGTCCAGCGCGCTCGCCGCGGCCGCGGCGTCACCCACTCCTGACTCCGCTGAAACGCGCATGCGCTGGACGAGATAGGACTCGTACGCAGTCTTGCCACCGACGGCATCAGCCTCGCTGATCTTGGCCAAGGCCTCATGGTACTTCTGAGCTCGTAGCAGGTTTCCCGCTTCCTGGAGGGGCTTGCCGACCTCCGGGCGGACCGTTTCTGCAAAGCCTGCGCTCGGGACGCCATAG
>CAJCID010000165.1 GCA_903970305.1 Rhodospirillales bacterium
TGCGTGAGGGGCATGAGCGCATGTTCGCCCGGGTCGCGCGCCGCTACGTCGGCGCACTGGCCCTCTCCCGGAAGTCCGATGGCGAGCCACGCGGCAACCCAAAGGCTGTCGCAGAGGACCCTGCCGAGCCGATACCGGCACGCGCGCTCTCGCCCGCTTTGCCTTGCCGGGCGCCGTTCCATCTGCGATCCTGAGCTGCGCGCGAACTGGAGGGCGCCGGGTCCCTCTGCGCTTTCTGGAGAATCCATGACGCTGGCCTTCTGGTCTGTGCTGATTGCAGCTTTCTTGCCCTACGCAACGCTGGCCTTCGCGAAATGGAGCCGCGATTACGATAATCGGGATCCGCGCGCTTGGCTTGCGACTCAAGGGGGGCTTCGCCGGCGTGCCGACTACGCGCACCGCAACCATCTTGAAGCTTTCCCATTCTTTGCTGCCGCGGTCTTGATCGGAGCCTTCACCCATGTGCCCCAAGTCTGGCTGGATCGGCTCGCTCTCGCCTTCATCGCGTTGCGTATCGCCTACACGGTCGCCTATCTTGCCGATCGGCCCTCGTTGCGCTCGCTCGTCTGGACGGCGGCGTATGGCTGCTGCGTTGCCCTCTTTGTCATGGCGGGACTGGCAGGCTAGCGCAAACTCATCTGCGAGACCTAGAGCAGGACGATCAAGACCAGCACCCCTGCTATCAGGGAGAACTTCGTCAGTCGATAAACCGTGCGGTTCCAGCGCTTGAACTGGCGGCGTTTCTGGCCGATGTAATGGATATAGCGGAAAATGCGGTTGATCGCCCCCGTGGGATCGGCCTCATCGTTCGGCGAGGCGCCGGCGGCAACGATATGATTGCCGATCCACCGATTCAGCGCCTGCGCCCAGCGAAACTTCATCGGTCTTTCGATATCGCAAAACAGGACGATTCGATCCATGCCGCTGCGATTCTCGGCGTAGTGGATGTAGGTTTCGTCGAAAACCACACCCTGGCCATCCCGCCAGCTGTAACGCTGTCCATCGACGTCGATGAAGCAGGCATCGTTGTTTGGCGTGACCAGACCGAGGTGATAGCGCAATGACCCGGCGTAGGGATCCCGGTGCCGGCCAAGCTTGCTGCCGTCAGGCAGATGGGCGAACATGGCCGCCTTGACCGAGGGCAGCCGCGCCACGAGTTCCGTGGTGCGTGGGCACAGCTGCATCGCCGAGGGGTGCGCATCCCCATACCACTTCAGATAAAAGCGCTTCCAGCCCGTCTTGAAGAACGAGTTGAATCCGGCGTCATCGTGTCGCGCAGGTGCCTTGATCTGATTGGCAACCAGGGCCAGGGCTTCCTCGCGGATCTCCTCCCAATGCTCCTCAAGCACGCGGAGATCCGGGAACCGTTTGGGATCGAGGTAGGGGGTTCTTGGCACACCCGAAAACGCGAGCATGAACACGTTGACCGGCGCGGTGAAGGAAGAATGATCGAACACCTGTCGGTACCAGGCATGACGAACCCTGCCGCGCAGGTGCATGAACGCACTGCAGGCCAGAAAGAACACCAGCATGACCTTGATGGTCGTCACGAACTCGTCCCCAAAAGCCAGAGCCGGAGCACATCCCGACTCCAGGTCGTTTCGGGCCCGCGCCTCGACAAGAGCCCTGTGTTTGCCCGAACCATTCTGTCCAAACTGCCGTATCCAAGGGCGCGATGCGCTCGCAGTCCCACGGGAGCGGCTCGAGCCCCAAGCCCGAGGCTCGTCGGCAAAACCGCCATTATCCTCCACCTCGTGCGGCGCATCCTCGGGCGCATCCTCGGGCGCATCCTTTAGGCACTCTGGAACGAGCCAGCGGACCGCAGCTACGGGCCGAACCAAGATGTCGGAAAGTTGCGCGTCCGCGCCCTCGCCGACGAACCGCGGAGAGCACACGCCAGTGAGCTACCCTGGGCCGTGAGCCTGACCCGCATACACGGACTCGATGAGGGGATTCGAT
This sequence comes from Rhodospirillales bacterium, assembly GCA_903970305.1. Taxonomy (GTDB): domain Bacteria; phylum Pseudomonadota; class Gammaproteobacteria; order Burkholderiales; family Burkholderiaceae_D; genus BOG-994. The sequence goes on from CAJCID010000165.1 coordinate 1,960, forward strand.
CCAAACGCATAGCATAGTTCGCGCGGATGCCCGACCTGCCAGATGGCCAGATCGGCGTCCCAACCCGGCGCAAGGCGCCCCTTGCAATGGCCAAGGCCCAGCGCCAGGGCCGCAGAGCGGGTTGCTCCCGCGAGGGCCTCAGCCGGGGTGAGGCGAAAGAGCGTGCAAGCCATGTTCAGCATCAGCAAGAGCGAGGTACAAGGGGAGCTACCGGGATTGCAGTCGGTCGCAACGGCGATCGGTACGCCCTCGCGCCTGAGCGCGTCGATCGGCGGAAGCTGCTTTTCTCGCAGGAAGTAGAACGCTCCCGGCAGCAGGACGGCAACCGTCTTTGCCTTGGCGAGTGCGGCCACGCCCGCTGCGCTGGTGTATTCGAGGTGATCAGCAGACAGGGCTCCAAAGCGGGCCGCGAGAGCGGCACCTTGGCCGTCGGACAATTGGTCCGCGTGCAGCTTGACGGGCAGCCTAAAGCGCCGGGCCGCATCAAAGACCCGCGCCGTCTGGGCCTCGCTAAAGCCGATCGTCTCGCAAAAGGCATCGACTGCGTCGGCCAAGCCCAGGCGAGCCGCATCGGGGATCATCTCGTCGCACACGAGCGAGACGTAGTCTTCGGGCCGGCCCTCGAACTCGGCGGGCAACGCGTGTGCAGCGAGCAGCGTCGTGGTGATATGGACCGGATACAGGGCAGCGAGAGCGCGTGCGGCGCGCAGCATCTGCAACTCGCTCGCGCTCGTAAGCCCATAGCCGGACTTGATCTCGATCGTGGTCACGCCCTCGGCGACGAGCCGGGCGAGCCGAGCCGAGGAGGACGACACCAGTTCGTCGAGGCTGGCGCGGCGCGTCGCCGCGACGGTCGCGGCGATGCCCCCCCCGGCGCGCGCGATCTCCGCATAACTGATGCCTTCCAGGCGGGCTTCGAATTCATTGGCCCGATTGCCCGCATAGACCAAGTGGGTGTGGCAGTCCACGAGGCCCGGCGTGATCCAGGCCCCTTTTCCATCGTGGACGAGGCGAGGCTGAAACTTGACCGGGAGTTCCGCTCGAGGGCCGAGCCAGAGGATGCGACCCTGATCCACCGCGAGGGCCGCGTCCTCGATGATTCCATAAGGATCACCCGGAAGAGCCCGGGGATCGAACGTGGCGAGCCCGACGTTGATCCAAAGCGACTCGCAGCTCATGCGAGAAGCTCGGCCAGGGTCTGGCAGTAGGCCTGCTGGGCGTTTTCGCGCCGCTCGTGCCGGCCCTTGTGGACCACCCAGCGGCCACCGACCATGACGTCCATGACCAGTCGCGGTGCTGGCGCAAAGATTGCCGCATCGAGCAGGGCATCACCCGCCCGCGCGGCCAGGGCAGGTGCGTTGCCATCGAGTACGACGAGGTCGGCGCGTGCGCCGGGTGCGAGCCTGCCGATCGGTTGGGCCAGCGCCTGTGCCCCTCCTGAGAGCGCTGCTCTGAAGAGACCCGCACCCACCGAGGCTCCCGGGACCGAAGAGAGCAGGTTGCGGCGCTGATGCAAGAGCCGCTGTCCGTATTCAAAGAGCCGCAGTTCCATGAAGGGATCCACGAG
>CAJCID010000166.1 GCA_903970305.1 Rhodospirillales bacterium
AAACCGCAGGCAAGGCAGGCGGCGGCATTGGGGGTGTACGCGACCTTCATGCCGTGCACGCGCAACTTCAATCTTACCAGTAGGTTCAGTTCGCGATAGTCCGAAGCGTCGATGCGGCCGAGCGTAAAGACGTCTTCCGGGCAGACACGAACACAGTCGCCTTTTCCCTCACAGCGGTCCAATGCAACCACCGGCTTGAAATTTCCCGGTGCCTGCTTGCATCCCTTCCCGGGCAGCGCGCTCATATCCCTTCTCGGCTGCCGCTCTCGCCGCGGCTTTGGATCCGTGTCCGAAAGGCCTCGCGTTCCTCGGGGGTCATGGCTTGCCAGCGCGACCAGCGGCCCTTGGCATGCCAGGCGTGATGTCCCTTGAAGCTTCCAAAGAGGATGCGACAGAGAATGAAAAGTCCGAGCGCGTGCGGATAGTCGATCGATCGACCATCGGCAAACACGATGGGGATGACCGCATTCCAGAGGAGCATCACAGCTCCTCCCAAAACGGCCAGCGCAGCGATCGCTAGGAGCGCTTTCGCGAAAGATCTTGCTCGAAACGACATCGTAGTTCTCCTTCAGAATTCAAGTTCGTCGTAGACTGTTTGCAAGCGCTCACGCAGCTTGAGCACCGCATAGCGCTTACGCGCGAGTAATGTGTTGACGCCAACGCCAAGTTGCGCGGACATTTCCTTGAAGCTTTGCCCGTCGATCTCGTGCCCGATGAACACCTCGCGCTGCTTCTCTGGGAGTTCGCCGAGCGCCTCTTCGAGTGCCTTCAGAAGGATCGATCTCGCGTACGCCGCTTCCGGGCCGTCCTCGGTTGAGGGCAACGCGAGGTCCAGCCTGAGCCCGTCTTCCTCCTCATCGGATTGGGAAAGACCATCGAGTGCGAGCTCTCTTTTCTTTCTGAATCGGTCGACGATCCGATTGCGCGCGACCTGGTAGAGCCAGGCACTGGCATGCTCGATGGGCGCCGGGAGACGGCAAGCTTCGACGAACTCGTGGAACACGTCCTGCAGGATGTCCTCGGCATCGGTCGGGTCGCGCACGCGGCGGCGAATGAAATTCCCAAGCCTTAAGCTCTCCCTCAAGACGGTTGCTGCAATTTCCTTTTCTGTATCGGCCATCAGGTGGGAGTTGGGCAGCGCGTCCATGGTGAGGAAGACGGCTCAGAGGTCCCAATATTGTGCCGAGGAGATCATTCCGTGGCGCGACGCGTGCCTTGCGCATTGCTGCTTAGGTGAACGACCTCACCCTCCTCACCCTTCAGGCGCCGTGAAGAAGGATCCTGGCCAGAGGGGCAGGGTGTTCCGAGCGTTCCTGGGTGAGGTTGCTGGCCGAGGTTGCTGGCCGAGGTTGCTGCCCCTTGCCTGCCTCGCGCGGCGTCTCGCTTTGGGACTCCGATTTGCACTAGGGTTGATCGAGACTTCCCATGGACTTCGGATAGGTGACGATACCCCAGGGGGTCTTCATACCGTTCAGTCGGGCGGTGACTTCAAGGGTGTTGGCATCGATCACGACGACTTCATTGGACTTGCCACAGGCTAGAAGAATCTCGCGGTCATCGGGCGTGAAACTGAAATGCCAGCAGCGCTCCCCGATCGGGACATCCTTGATCTTGGCCCAGGTCATGGTGTCGAAGACTTCCAGCACCTGGTCTCGATTGGCGGCGACGAAGACCCGCTTGCCGCTGCGATCGAATGACACCCCATAGGGGAACTTGCCCGTGGCGATCTCGCGCAGCGGCTCGAGCTTGTCGTTTAAGACGACCAGTTTGCCCGAGAACTCCAACGTGGTGACATAAAATCGGCCGTCCGGTGAGAGCTTGATGCCGCGTGGTCGGTTTCCGAACTTCGCGAGCGAAACTGTCTTCAGAAGCTCGCCCGTGGCGATGTCGTGCACACTGAGGGAGTTGTCCGACTCGTTGGCGACGATCAGTTCGCGCCCATCCCTGGAGAATTCCACACCCTCGGTCTCGGGTTTACCCACGATGTCGAGGATGACCTTACCGGCCTTCAGATCCACGACCGCGATATGACCTGGAATCTTGTCATCATCGTCACCCTTGGCTGGCGCGGCACCGCCCGGTTGGGGCCCCGGGCCCGATCCGGCAGACGGCTCGTAGGTGACGAAGGCAGTCGTGCCAACGACCCGGACAAATTCCGGGTTCTTGCCGATTTGCACATGCCGCACGAGTTTGCCCGACGTCGTATCGACGATCGAGATGTTCTCATCATCCTTATTCGCGGTGACAAGCCATTGTCCATCCGAGGTGATACCGAGGCCCCGAGGGCTCGTGGCCCCGATATCGAGCGTGCCGACGACGGACATCGATTTCAGTTCGACGACGCTGACCTGGCCTTGCTGATTGGAGACATAGGCCGTGCCGGCCGATTGCGCACTCGCAAGACTCGACAGGGTGATCGCGAAAAGCGCCGTGGCCAGCCGAGATCCTCTCGTGCATTGTTCAGTCATCTGTTCTGTCTCCTCGGTTGATTTTTTGTGCTCTCCCGAGGCGCGGTGCAGGTAAGGCTCCTCTGCTTCCACACCAGGGCGCCTGGGGCATGGCCCGGGCCCTGAGGATACCCGGGTTATGCCCGACCGTCTTCAAGCCTCCGTGAACAGGCCCTGGCCGACGTATTCTCCTGGTCTTGCGCCAGGTGGGCAGGCGAACAGCCCGCTGCCCACGTGGGTCGTGAACTGATTGAGCATATCGAAGGCGGACATCTTCGCAAAGAGTTTGATAAATCCGGTGCGCGGATCCCTCTGATAACACTGAAAGAGCAGACCGGCATCGAAAGTCGTGGCCTGACGCCAGGGGGGCCAGCGTTCGGCAAGATGCATGACACCATTGTCGTAGGAATAGCCCCGGCGCAGGATCTGCACGCCATCGTTGGATGCCGGAGCCGCCAGTCGGACATGGGAATTCTCCGCGATGACCGGATTGCCCTCCTTGTCTTCGGCGTCGAGATCGGGCGGATCGAACTCGTGCTTCTGGCCAATTGGCGCACCCGAAATCTTGTGGCGACCGACCGTCTGCTCCTGAAAGGCGAGTTTCATCCGGTCCCAATGCTCCAAGGCGATGCGGATCGGCCGCACCACCATGTAGCTCCCACCGCGCAGCCACGCCGGTCCCTCCTCTGCGACCCAGACGAACTCTTTCATGGCGGCGGGATCTGTGGTCTGCACGTTCATCGTGCCGTCTTTGAAACCCATCTGATTGCGCGGGGTCTCTCCGAGCTTGAATCCGCCCAGAAAACCGGTCTGCGCCCAGGCGATGTTCGCCGTTCCGTAGGCCAGTCGCACCATACGGCGGATGGCATGCTCGGCGACCATCGGGTCGTCAGCACTGGCCTGGACCGACAGATCTCCCCCGGTGCGTTCCGGGACCAGCTGATCCCCTGGGAAACGAGGCAGATCGACCAAGGCTTCTGGGCGAAGGCTGGCCAGCCCATAGCGGTCGACTCCATCCTTCTCGAAAAGCGTCGGGCCGAACCCGAAGGTGACCGTCAGACGATTGGCGGGCAAGCCGAGCGTATCGCCTGAATCCTCCGGTATTTGGTCAGGGGATGCCGCCCCAGCCGGAACTGCGGGTCTTTGCGTCATCTCGGCTGCGGCCTGGGTCCACGCACGAAGCAGCGCGATCACATCTTCCCGCTTGTCCGTCGTGAGCGTGAAAGCCATGAAGTAGGTGTGCCGCTGGGGGGATGTCGTCACACCACGCTGATGCTCTCCCCAGAAGGGTTCCGTCCCCGTCGCCGGGTGATGGTGCTCCTGCGCTTGGGCGGCCAAGCCGGACGAGGCGATGGGAACGGCCGCAGCCGCCAGCGCCGAACGGGTCAGGAAGTGGCGTCGCGAGACCCGGTGCTTCGGGTCGTTTGAATCCGTCATGGTGCCCCCAACACGAGTGCGTTCACGTCATCTTCGACGTAGTAGATTCCCTTGCCGTCCGGTGCAAGCGCAAGCCCAAAGAGGTCTCCGTTACCCGGAGGAGACTGGGCCTGATTCGGATCGAGCCAGTGTGCATAGATCTGCTTACCGGTCTTCGGATCGATTTCCACGGCCTGGCCGTTCTTTCCGTTGCACACGAGAAGGTGACCCGAAGGCAGCATCACCATCGCGAGCGGCCAGCCCAGAAGGCCGTCTTTGGTCACGGTCTGGCCCTTCATCGCGCTGTCGGTGCGCGTGCTGGCTTGCGGAATCGCCGTGATCTCATTGTCCAGACCGTCGGTGACATAGAGCGTGTCATCCGGGCCCAGCGCCAAGCCGGTGGGCCCGAAGAGGAAGTTGTCGAGATCGGCCCTTTGCGAGAAGCCGCTACCAATCACGGTCTGACTTTGCAGGACCGGCGGCTGGCCCTCGGGTATGGACAACTCCAGGCGCAATACCGTGGCCTCGTGCACCGTGACGGGGTAATGGGTTGCAGGATCCAAGACCTTCGGGCCGGGCACACCGAATCCAGCCATGCTGATGAAAAGCGTGGCGCTGTCGCCGCGATCAATGGTCGCCATGTTGCCCCACGGGCCATTGATCGTCGGTCCCGCCCAGGTGGCGACGTGGTGGCCGTTCGGATCGAAGACCAGCAGGCAGCCATCGCCTTTCGTCGTGGTGGTGCCATCGGTGCTTGGCATGCTGCCGACGATGATCCAGCCGCTTTTGAGCATGGTCATGGCGGTGGTGAGGCCAACCCCGCCGGGGCAATCCGGAAGGTGCTGCGGAACCTGGGCGATGAGTTTCGTTGCTTTGGTGCTCGGACGGTAGTCGACGATCGTGGTTCCAGTTCCCTGCAAATTGCTGATGTTGTTGAAATTATCGACCAGGACGTCGCCCGCCTCGATCGCGCCGGCCGAGACGGGCGCGACGACGACGGCGTAGGGATTGACGTCACCATTCTCGGGAATCGTCGACGTGAGCATGCGATGGTGATGGATGGTCTCGAGAAATCCCTTGGGTTCCTCGCCGGCTGAAACGACGGGCCAAGAGCCGAGCGCAAAGAGTAGAGCGAGGCCGCCTAGCCAAGACGCGAGAGCCCCGGTGCGGGTCTGTCTCTGGCCTGCTAAGGCATTGGGCGTCTGAGGAATGGGCCGTTTGGCATGCATGGGTTTCATCTTCTTGCGAACCTCTTCGACTAGAACAAGATATTGGCTCGAACACCGAGAACCAGCTCGTTGTTGATACGCTGGGTGGGATCATTCGGATTGGCCAAGCCCGCTCCGGGGTTGAAGACATACTGCAGATCGGGCTGCAACTGCAGCCAGGGCCTGACCTGGTACTGATAGGTCAATTCGACGAATGTCTCGCCCGAGCGGACCGGATGATAACCCACGGTAAAGACCGAGGTGTCCCGATCGAGGGCCGCAGCCTGGGGACTCACATGGGCAAAACCGATTCCGATGCCGAACGTGTCGTCGGTCCGGTAGATGAAGGGACTGTGGATCACGAGCCCGGCGTTCATGCTGAAGTCGATCAGATTACGGTCCTTCTCGGGCGTACCCATGATGCGGGCGAAGACTGCCGCAGTCCGGTTGGGATCGTCCTGATCACGCCAGATCAACTGATCGGCGACCGCATAGAGCGCAAAATTGCCGCGATGCTGGCGGGGCAGGCCGTCGCTGAGCGGGTTCGCGAGCGACATTCCGTTCTGGTCGAAGCGCTCGTCGCCAAACTGTTCGCTGTCGTACCACGCGCCTAACCGGTAGGTATAGCCAAGGGGCGGCTTTTCACCGGGTTCGACCATGCTGCCCAGTGAGGGATAGGAGTACTGCAGTTCCACGATCGACAAGGTGCCGTTACCGCTCGGAAAACTGGTGCCGGAGGGATTCTGGACCTGAGGATCGCCGGAGTTGTTCCGCACCGGGCTGCCGCTGTAGACCCCGGCCAGCACAGTGACGCCGTCGATCGGGCGGGCGCTGATCCTTGCGCCCAGAGACGACAGGGGATAGGCCGGTCCTCCCCCGGGCAGATCGGCCGAGGGCAGCATGGGCCAGCCGAACATGGTGTTGACGAAATACAGCGCGTTGGTGCTGACCATGTACTCCTGATCCAAGCTTTGTTGGCCGATCTTGACGTCGAGCCGGTCCTCTTCGAGGAATTTCTGGTCGTACCAGAGCTCCCACAGTCGCGTGGCGCGGTCCGCCTCGATTCCGCTTGCGGTCTGCAGGGTCTGGAGATTGTTCGCGCTCAGGTTCTGACCGTGAATCTGCAGGCCGCTGACATTCAGTAGCCCACCGTAAAGGCCAAAGGCGCGCTGCGTGTTCAGCTGTACGACCGCCTGGGTGAGGCCGTCGTATTCAAAGCCGCGCCGACTTCCTCCGCTGGTGTTGCCAAGCACCTCGCTCGTCTCCTCGATGGCCAGGGAGATCCCGTAGGGGCTGAGCGCAGATCGCAAACCCCACAGGTCTCCGAACAGGTTGCTACTGCGGTCGATACCATTCAAGAAGCCAAAAAGGCTATCCGAGGATGTCGCCTGGGTGTCATCCGAGGATGGCGTAATGGTGATGGGTGGCGGGGCGGCCTCTGACGCCGTCGCGGCGAGACAGATGAGCACAGCACGCCAGACGGGGTGACTGAAGATTCCTTGCTGCATGGTGATGGGGTTCAGGGGAATCCAGGCACACGGGGCGCCGCTGGGTCCAGTGAATGGTATCGATAATAAGAATGATTCTCATTAATATGTGGGTGTCTGTCAAGCGAAACTGCTGAATTTCGGGTTGGGAAGCGAAGCGGATTGACCAGACGCCACGTCGACTCACCCGCGTTTATTCACGCCCCTGCCGTCCATTCCAGAAGGAAGGGGCGCATCGAGGCTCAAGTCCTTGGCCAGAAGGGCCGCTCGCCCGGACGAACTGGCTGAACTGGTGCTGAACTGCCTCCGGGCGCAGTTCCTAGGCCTTCGGCGCGCCGACCTGGCGAGTCGGGTCCGCCTTTGCGAACGCGTCGAGTTGTTCACAGCTCGCCATGATCCGGTCGACGGTGGGGATATTCGCCAGCTCAATCTTGAAAACGCGCATCACAGCGATGATGCTTGCCAGGCAAATGTCGGCCATCGTGGGTGTATCACCGTGACAGAATGTGCCCGTTTCGGCTTCGTGGGTCAGCCGTTCTTCGAGCGCCGAAAGACCGGTGCCGAACCAGTGGATCTGCCAGGCGCGCCACGCTGCGTCATCAAACTTGCCGACGCTCGTTAAGTACTTCTTCACGCGAGGCGTGACAAAGGGGTGGGTATCGCCCGCCAACATCGCCGCCAAAGACCGGACACGAGCGCGCCCATGCGCATCGCGAGGTAAGAGAGGAGGGGAGGGATAGGTTTCTTCGATAAATTCCAAAATCGCGAGCGACTGGGTCATCGGCGTCGTGGGCTGTCCAGACTCGCGATCAATGAGCGCCGGAATCGCTCCCATTGGATTGATCTTCAGGAACGCCTCGCTGCGCTGCTCGCCGGCATCGATATTGATGTTGTGTTCCTCGGCCAGAACACTCTTCATATTGAGGGCAACGCGCACTCGATAAGTCGCCGAGGTACGCCAGAACGAATACAGTTCGAACCGCGGTTGGGTGGCCATATCGACTCCAGGGATTGAGGGCTCTTGCGGACCAGTCACGCTTTCCAGAGCGATTCTAGCGGGTCAAGGCTTGCGATGCAGGGGAGCCGCGCTTGCCCTGAACGTGCCGCTGTCGTTGGTTTGTCGTTCATCGCCAAACGAGTCGCGAGCGCCTTCATGGCTTCGGGTAAAGTTCACCATTTCAAGGAGCGTTGCCATGAAAACGCGCGCCGCAGTCGCCTTTCAAGCGGGACAGCCCCTGCGCATCGAAAACGTCGATCTCGATGGACCCAAAGCGGGTGAGGTACTCGTCGAGATCAAGGCGACTGGCCTCTGCCATACCGACTACTACACGCTTTCGGGTGCCGATCCGGAAGGACTCTTCCCGGCGATCCTCGGTCACGAGGGCGCAGGCATCGTCGTGGATGTCGGGGCCGCAGTCACGTCCCTGAAAAGGGGCGACCATGTCATACCCCTCTATACGCCGGAATGTCGTCAATGCAAATTCTGTCTGTCACGCAAGACCAATCTGTGCCAGAAAATCCGCAGCACCCAAGGCAAGGGTCTGATGCCGGACGCCACCAGCCGGTTCAGTCTGGACGGCAAGCCCCTCTTCCACTACATGGGTACGAGTACCTTTAGCAATTTTACTGTGGTTCCTGAAATCGCCCTGGCGAAGATCCGGGACGATGCGCCATTCGATAAGGTCTGCTATATCGGGTGTGGCGTGACCACCGGTATCGGCGCAGTCCTCTTCACCGCCAAGGTCGAGACAGGGGCCAATGTCGTGGTCTTTGGACTCGGCGGCATCGGGCTTAACGTCGTCCAGGGCGCAAGGATGGTGGGTGCGGACAAGATCATCGGAATCGACATCAACCCCGAGCGAGAAGCGATGGCCCGCCAGTTCGGCATGACTCATTTCCTCAATCCCAGGGACATCGAGACCGCCGGAGGCAATGTGGTCGAGGCAATCGTTGCGCTCACCGACGGCGGCGCGGACTACAGCTTCGAGTGCATCGGGAATACCAAGGTGATGCGGCAGGCGCTGGAATGCACACACAAGGGCTGGGGCCGCAGCATCATCATTGGCGTTGCCGAGGCTGGCGCTGAAATCTCGACCCGGCCGTTTCAGCTCGTGACCGGCCGGAAGTGGGAGGGTTCTGCATTTGGCGGCGCGCGGGGCCGCACCGATGTGCCCCGGATTGTGGAGTGGTACATGGAAGGCAAGATCAGCATTGATCCGCTCATCACCCACACGATGCCGCTCGAAGACATCAACAAGGGGTTCGATCTCATGAAGCGAGGGGAATCCATCCGCGGCGTGGTCCTGTTCTGATCCCGGAGCGGGCGCAATGAGCGAGCGAAATCAGTCCGTGGCGCTGTCGTTGCTCAATCGACATGCCTGCTTCGGTGGCGAGCAGCGCTTCTATGAACACCAGTCCAGGGAAATCGGCCTGCCGATGCGCTTTGGGCTTTACCTGCCGCCCCAGTGCAAGCAGAAGGAAACCGTTCCTGCCGTGATGTATCTCGCTGGGCTGACTTGTAACGAGGAAACCTTTGCCATCAAGGCAGCAGGCCAACGGAGCGCGGGCCGCCTTGGCCTTGCGCTGATCACGCCAGACACGAGCCCTCGAGGCGCAAAAGTGCCGGGTGAGGCGGACGAATGGGACTTCGGGGTGGGCGCAGGGTTCTACCTGGATGCCACGAACGAGCCTTGGGCAGAACATTGGCGCATGGAAAGCTACGTGATCCAGGAGCTCCTACCCCTCATCTCCCGCGACTTTCCGATCGATGGTCGGCGCATCGGGATCATGGGGCACTCGATGGGGGGGCACGGGGCGCTCAGTCTGGCCTACAAATATCCCGACCGATTCAAGTCGCTCTCCGCCCTCGCCCCATTGTGCGCACCCACGCAAAGTCCGTGGGGGGAAAAGGCCTTCACCCGATATCTTGGTGAAGATCGCAGCGCGTGGCTCCTTCACGACGCCACAGCACTCATCAGCAGGCGTCATCAAGCCGGCTTGCCCGCGCTCTATCCCCAGGGCATTCGGGTTGATCAGGGCCTGGCCGACCGGTTCTTGAAGGAGCAGCTTCATCCGCATCTGCTCCAGAAAGCGTGTCTGAGTGCGGGTCAATCACTGACCCTGGCGCGTCACGCCGACTACGACCACGGGTACTATTTCGTCAGTTCGTTTACGGAAATTCATTTGCAGCATCATGCCGCGAGCCTTTGCCTGAGCGACCACGCGGTCGACGTGCCCTGAATCGCCATTGGATGCAAGGGCGAGCGGATCACTTGGTGCGGCAGTGAGACTCTCCTGCGGCCTTTGAGGGAAGTACAGACCGGCGGGCTCACACTTCTGCTGCGATTGCGGGCCGCCTGACTGATCCAGCGTCCCGTAGCGAGGAGGCTACTGCGCCTCTCCGTAGTAGGCCATACGCTCCAAATCGAAGGGCGAGGGGGTCGAGGCCGACTCCTCGAGTGAGGTGCCGGTCTGCTGGGCAAGGGGGCTCGTCGCGCCCGACTCTTCTCCTTCGGACCAGGCGATGAAACCGAGGACCAGCCCTGCCGTGAGCATCAGTCTGAGCATTCCTGAAGCCAATTTGGTGTACATATCGCGCTCCCTTTCGTCGATGCCGCTTCTCGCGGCCGGTTCACTGGATCCAAACTGTCAATACGCCCTCGTGAGAGCGACTGGCTTGCGCATCCTCCCGGCCCAACCACAGCGAATGGTGGGTCGCAAGCAGTCAAAATCGGACCGGTGGGACAAGGAATGAAGATCCGGTACAACTTTGGTCACCTTCCGAAACCCGGAAGGCCCTCATGCGCTCGCTCGTAGAGGACTGAATCAAGTTCCGTGCCCGACGATGCCGCGAAACAGGCGCGGAACAGGCGAGAAACAGGCCGCGTTGTCTCCCTGCTACAGGGCCTGACAATTTTGCAGTTTGGCTCCGGCATCTCAAAATACCTCCTGGTCAAAGGGTGTTCGGGGGAAAGAGCGGGGACACATCATGGCGCGGCCGCCGGAAGAGCTTCCCTGGGTCTTGATCAGAATCTCTTGCAGCGGCTCAGTGTCGGTCGGGCCGATTCTCGGAGATCCTGGGCCGCGCGCTCCTACCCCGAAGACAACGATGAGGCAATATGCGAAGGACGACCTGCACTCGGGAGCAGTGTGGGCTCCTCGATGATGTACGCCCATCGCGAACACGAACTTGAGTTCTACGCTCTGTCTGGTTAGGAGACCGACCGGATCACCAACTGCGAAATGATGCGGGATAGTTAGACTATTCGCATCTGTGCAGTGGGTGAAATGCGCAATCTGGCAATCTCGGATGCGACAGCCGACCGGCTCGCCGAGTTCGTCGGTCGTGTGCACCTGTTGCAGGCGACCCGTGGACTATTCACCCATCCGGGCGGATCATCGTTCTCGTCTGAAGTTGCCGAGCAAGCTCACGATGGCAGGTTCGTGCGGATAGTGGAATCCCTGCCCCAGGGACCCTCGAGCATCGCCCTCGTCTCCTTTACTGCAATATCCCACATGGCCCCAACCTCGGCGTCTGACCGCTGGTAGTCGCCGCCAAAGTTTCCGTCACCGACGTATGCACGGGCCGCCTTCGGATGCAGAGTCGAGTAAAGCGGATAGTCGATAGCAGGTTTGCGCAGATCAGGCATCGGCACGTCTGCAAGGCGAGTCCAAGGCAGATTTTCCATCCAGCTCGCGTGCGAGGACGTGGGATCGATCCCCTGGACGAAGGCGAGCGTCTTGGGCGCGTTCCACCAATTGTGAAGTCGTATGGTCGTGCGGCTCGTCTTCGACATCCACTCCGCGATCGCACTGGAGGCGGGTTGGTTGCCTCCGTGACCGTTGACCACGAGGATACGGCGAAATCCCGCCTGGTCGAGGCTGTCCAGGATGTCATGGATCACGCGCACGAAGGTTTCGACGCGAAGCGAGATCGTTCCTGGAAAGGCGAGGAAGGTCGGTGTGATGCCGTACGGCAATACTGGGAAGACCGGGATGCCAAGCGGTTCGGCTGCCTCGAGCGCGACCCTCTCAGAGAGAATGGAATCCACGGCCAGGCTGAGATACGCATGCTGTTCGGTACTGCCGATCGGCACGATCGCCCGGTCGTCGCGCCCGAGATATTCTTCCATCTGCATCCAGTTTAAATCCGCAACCCTCATCCTCATCCCCTGAGCCGAACATCGAGTGTAGATCCTTGCGCATCCGTCGCAAAGAGGCCCCGCCATTTCGGCCTCTTCGAAGATCGTGCTGCGTCTGGTCGGGCAGGTGCTGCCCGTTGCGTCGGAGCCGGCCGGCGGGCCGCGTTACTGAGACGATCCTCTGATCCTAGGAGGACTCGGTTTTCTTCTCACGCAGGAACTCGCTCACGCTCCGGGATAACGTGACGAACTCGGAGGGGATCATGATGACCGTGGTGCTGTTGTTTTCAGCACCCACCTCGGAAATCATCTGGAAGCGCCGCAGCTCCAACGCAGCGGGGTTTCCGGCCATCGTTTCGGCTGCCTGAGAGAGCTTGCGCGAGGCTTCCAGTTCCGCCTCGGCCTTGATGATCCGGGCGCGTTTCTCACGGATCGCCTCGGCCTGCATGGCCATGACCTGCTGCATGGCGGCGGGCAACTCGACGTCCTTCATCTCGAAGCGCTCGACCTCGAGTCCCCAGCGCTCGGTGGAGCCGGCGATGTTGTCCCGAAGAAGCGTGTTGATCTTGGTGCGTTCTTGGAGGACTTCATCGAGGTCATGTTGGCCGATGATGTTGCGCAGACTCGTCAAGGCAAGTTGGTAGACGGCCGCGCCCGCGTCTGCAACCTCGATCACGGACTTCGGGGCGTCGACGATCCGATACCAGAGCACGGCGTTGACTTTGACCGTCACGCTATCGCGCGTGATGGTCTCCTGCTGCTCGGCCGAGACCGTCCGGGTCCGAATGTCGATCGTCACGGCGCGCTCGATACCGAAGGGAATGATCCAGTACAAGCCCGGCCCACGCGATCCGGTGAATCGTCCGAGCCGAAAAATGATCCCGCGCTGGTACTCCTGCGCGACGCGCAGACCGGAGCAGAGCACGGCGATGACAATGATAATCAGCGCAAAGATGGGCAAAGCGAACTCCTCCGATGAATCGATTGACTTCCGCGCAAGTCCGCGTGCGCCCGGGAGCCTCGCCCGCCGGGCGTGCCGCCCCGAGCCGGCGGTGGGCCAAGCGAGTCGGGCCAGAGTCAGACGATACTCTTGTGCCGCGCCCTCTGCAGAGACTAGTTCTGGCGCGGCTCCACAATCGGGAAGTCGGGATTAAAGTCGTCAAAGAGGCCGAACAACTCCGACACACGGGCCACATCCCCGGAGAATTTGACCTTGCCACTGGCGGCAGCCTTCAGGAACGTGGTCTGCTTCAACGAGATCTGATCGAGCGTGGCTCTCTCGAGGGTTAGCGTGGCATCGGCATGATCGGACTGCGCACCGGGCAGGTAGGTGAGCGCGCTGTGATCGAGAGTCAACACGTATTCTTCCTTTAAGTCGGTGAACATCCAGTTGACCACGATCTTCTTGTCCTGGGCCCGATCGCCGTTGAGGCGTACGCCGAGATAGTCGAAAAAGGCTCCCGTCGGCAGCGCCCGGATCAGATCTGCGCTGGCTGTTCCGGCATGAGCTTGCTTCACGACCCCGCTACGCAACTCGCGCGCTCCCATCAGATACTCATTGCGCCAAGGCGCGTTCTCACTCTGGTAGCCGAGCTGCTCGAGCGCATCGGCACCCAGGGCACGCGCCTCTTGATTGGCTGGATCCGCGAAGACCACCTGGCTCATGACCTGAGCGACCCAGCGATACTGGCCGGCGGCGAAGTCGGTGCGCGCCCTCTGGATCACCGCCTTGTCTCCGCCCATGTACTCCACGGCCTTCTTTGCCGCCTCTCGGGTCGGCAAAGGATTCAGATTGGCAGGGTTTTCGTCATACCAGCCGAGATACTTCTGGTAGACCCCCTTCGCGTTGTGGCTCAAGGAGCCGTAGTAGCCGCGAGCGAACCACTCGTTGGCCAGTACCGGGGGGAGCTTGAGTGTCTCGGCGATCTCGGTTGGCGTATAGCCCTGGTTCATGAGGCGTACCGATTGATCGTGAATGAACTTGTAGAGGTCGCGCTGCTTTTCCAGAAAATCCTGGATGCGCTCGGTGCCAAAGGTGGGCCAGTGATGCTGGGCGATCAACACGTCGCTGCGGCCCCCAAAGCGCGCCAGCGATTCGTTGACGTACTTCGACCATGCATTGCCATCCCGAATTTCGGCTCCTCGGAGGGTATAGAGGTTGTGCATGTTGTGCGTGACATTCTCGGCCATGTCGAGCACGCGAAAATCCGGGAAGTACAGGTTCATCTCGGAAGGCGCTTCGGTGCCCGGGGTCAGCTGGAATTCGATGCGCACGCCGTCGAGCACCCGGGTGTCCGCACTGGAGGCGATCGAATCGGTCGGCGGGATCAGCGTCAGCGTGCCGCGCGAGAGATTCTTGCCAAGGCCGGTGTCGACTTGACCCTGCGCTGAGCGCGGCAGCAAGGGACCATACATGTAGATCGCGCGTCGGCTCATCGCATTGCCCGCGATCACGTTTTCGGCGATGGCGTGGTCCATGAAGCCTGCGGGCGCGAGGATCGTGATCTTCCCTGCGCGGACGTCCGCCTCGTCGACTATGCCCTTGACACCGCCAAAGTGATCCGCGTGGCTGTGGCTGTAGATGACCGCGACGACCGGTCTGGCAGGGCGGTGGGCGAGATACAGATCGAGCCCGGCGCGGGCGGTCTCCTTGCTCAGAAGGGGATCGATGACGATGATGCCCGTGTCCCCCTCGATGAGGGTCATGTTGGAAATATCCAGACCCCGGACCTGATAGACACGGTCGGCCACCTTAAAGAGGCCGGCGATCTCGTTTAACTGGGCCTGGCGCCACAGACTCGGGTTGACCGTATCGGGCACGCTGTCGGAATCCAGGAACGCGTAGCCCTTGAGGGACCAGACCGGTCTGCCGTCAGCGCCGACTACGGTCGAGTCGTCCGGCAGTGCCGCGACAAAACCGCGCTTTGCATCGTCAAAATCGCGGCGATCCGAAAACGGTAGTGTGCCCACGACCGCGCGGTTGGCCGCCTGCGTGGCGGGCTCTGCGCCCTTTGATTCATCCGCTTGGCATCTTTCAGACGAACCGATGAGACCACCAAGAATCAACGCGACCAAGATGGAGCCTGGAATATTCAAGCGCATGGTTTCTCCTTGTTCGACTCCGCCGGCACGGTCCTGAACCCCCGTTCATTGGGCACCGAGCGAATCTTCTGCCTGGCGCACATGATACGATGCGGCGCCTGCGCCTCCGGTGACTCCCGGCAAGGCGCAGCTATGGCTCGGACTCTGGACTGGCGCGCGGATCGAGCCGCGGCGGAAGATTTGGACACACTCTCAACGCTTTGGTAACAGGTGCGACGGGCGTAGCGGACTACAATTCCCTCTCCTTCTTCCTCTCAGTAGTTCTCGCCATGAAATCGATCCTGCCCGCATTTGCCCTATGCCTTGCACTTTGCCTCGGCCTTAGCGCCGGGCCTGCGTCTGCCCAGCAAAGCGGGGGGGTCGAAGCCTGCAAGGAAGACGCCCAGAAATACTGCTCGGGCGTGGCTTTCGGAGGCGGCAAGATCCGCGAGTGCCTCGCGGCTCATGCCGACGCGCTGAGCCCGGCCTGCCAGTCGGTTGTCCAAGGCGGCAAAGGTGGCGGCGGCACGACCGGCGCAGCCGGCTCGATCAAGGCCTTCACATCGGCCTGCCAGGACGACGTCAAGTCATTCTGCAAGGCTGTCCAGCCGGGTGGTGGCCGCATCATCGATTGCCTGATCGATCACCAAAAGGAGATCTCGGACGCCTGCTACGCCGTCTTGAAAAAGCGTCAGGATGCGCAAGGCCCCGGTGCCGCGCAACCGAACTGAGCGCGCCCTAGGACCTGATGCCAACCGCGGGCGAGCGAGGTGCGCGATGGGGCGTATTTCCGAGGGGCGCCACAGAGCGCTTGCGCCGCCGAGCGCGCGTCGGTTAGTCTCTTGAGCCAGGGCTTCGGTGCCTTCCTATAGAGTCGAGATGAACCCAGTCCTCTTTCGCATCACCAAAGCCCTCGCCTACATCGTAGCGGTGGCCTTCACCTACACGCTGTGCTGGGGCCTTGCCCTCCTTGCCCGCGACGATGGGCCGTCACAGTACTTCCGGATGGGCGGGGCCCTGGCGGTGGCCGTGCTCTGCGGGGCGTTCTTCGCGATTCGGCTGGCCACTCGCGGCCGGCACTTCCTCGCCGCCTTGGGCTTGGCTTCACCACCATTCCTCGCGGTCTTGCTGCTCGCAGCCGAGAAGATCGCCCTGGACGTGGCGGATTGGTTCTGAGCCGACGCGCCCGAGCAGGCGCTCAGAAATGTCGGGCGAGCGATCGGATCTCCCGAGCCGTGAGGTAGCCTGGCACGAGACGCCAGACAGCGATGGCGAGAACGATGCCGCAAACCGCATAGAATCCGCGTGAGCCAAAGAGGATCGGCACGATGAGAAGAGCCAGGACCGCAAAGGAGAGCGTTCGCTGATCCAGCCAGCCCGCGTTGGCCAGGCTGCGCTCGGCCAGCGCATCGACGCGCGCGGCAAGACGAGTCGCCACGGGCTCGAGCCGCTTTGCGCTTCGGCGGAGCTCAAAGAGTTCTGCGGCTGTCGCGGGTGAGACGAGAAGTTGGCCCAGGATCTCGAAGAACCGTGCGAGATCCTGTCGTAAGCTCGCCAAGACCTCTGCGCTCACAAAGCGCCTCTGCCCGGCGGAGCGGATGCGCCCTTGGAGCAGCGCAAGCTCCGCAGCCACCCCCTGGAATTCCTCGGCAAAAGCCTTCTCGCGTTCGCGAATGACGCGCCCTTGCGCGTCGGCGAGCCGACGCGCCTCGGGTAGGATTGCTTCAAGCACCAACAGCCGGGGGGCTGGCGCAGTGCGTGGGTCGCCCAGATCGTCCAGACCCACGAAGTGCGGCCGCAAGGGTGCGAGTTCGCCAACCATCCTTTGTCGCAGATGGTTCGCCCAGGCCGGATCGTAGGCAAGTGCGAGTAGGCGGGGATGGGCCCAGAGCG
The DNA here is from genome assembly GCA_903970305.1 of Rhodospirillales bacterium. Classification (GTDB taxonomy): domain Bacteria; phylum Pseudomonadota; class Gammaproteobacteria; order Burkholderiales; family Burkholderiaceae_D; genus BOG-994. The sequence continues at coordinate 16,674 of CAJCID010000166.1, forward strand.
CTGCTGGCGGGCTCGGGCCTTGCTCACCGTAGACGACATCATCGAAGAGGACGACCCGATTGGGGTCATGGTTCGGCTCGGCAGAGCGTAGACGCAAGACCGCATCCTCCCAGGAGGCCCAGAACGCGTCGACCGAGCGGCTCCAACGTTCCACGATGTCGGCGATCGCGGTGTTGCCGGCGTCCGCATAGGCCTTCAGGACGCCGTAGTCATGAACGGTCGCGAGCCATCGGGAGGCCTCGTCGTCACCTTGCAGAGCCTGGTTGGCGCGCGTGAGCAGCGCCTCGAGCTCGACGCTTTCGCCGCGCCAGACCGGTGGGATCCCCGGAGCGAGATAGAGCAGGAGCTTCAGAAGCTGCACATCGATATGCAACTGCTGCTCGTGCTGGCACTCGAGGAGCAGCCGGACCGCGTTCTGATCCTTCTGGACATCGCGAAACCAACTGAGCAGCTGGCCATTGCGCAGATCCGCTGCCCCCTCGCGCCAATGGCGCGACAGGGCAAGGGCCAGCTGCTCGGGCGTCTGACAGACCTCGCGCGCGAGGTGGTAGGCTTCAGAGAATCCAAGAGATCCGCTCGAATCGGCGGGCTCGACTAAGGATGGATCATCGGCGAGCCAGCGACGGACCTCGTCTGCGCCCCAGCGCCTTTTGGGATCGCGTATCAGAAGACCCTTCAGGAGCTTGCGCAAAGGCAGATTGTGTATGGCACCCAGCTCCATGCTGCGCGTCGTCAGCCAATGCAGAATCACGGCCTCGGATAATCCGGAGAAAGGGTGCGCTCCGGCTGCACCTTCGAGGAGCATCATTCCAAGCGCCCAGTAGTCGGCCTTCGCATCGATCACACCAGACAGACTTTCGGGGGCGGCGTAAGGCAGCGTGCGGGCCTGCCCGGTGAAGCGCTGGGTTGCGTCCAGTACCGACGCGATGCCAAAGTCAATCAGGACGAGTTCGAGCGGATCCCGCTCGCGGATCAGGATATTTTCGGGTTTGAGATCGCGATGTACGAGTCCCTCGTTATGAATCGCGGCCAGCGCGGCGGCCAGTTCGGCTGCGATCGGTCGCAATCGTTCCGGTGCGAGCGGCCCCTCACCGAAGACATCGCGCAGCGAGCCGTGCGCGCAATACTCCATCAGTTCATAGGCGCGTCCCTCGGAGGTTCCGAAGGCGAAGTGGCGCAGCCGATGGTGTTCATCGATGCGGTTGATGCGCTCCTGGACGGCGCGTTTGGGGAGAATCCCGGGCCGGAAGATCTTGGCCACGCGCAGTTCCTGTGCATCGCGGGATTCCACAAGGAGCAGATCGGCCTCGGCGCCACGGGCAGGGAGCTGCCGGATGATCCGGTAGTGTTCGGCAAGCGCCGAAGGAAGCTTGAGTAACCCCGGGGCGCCTTCCTCGAAAGAGGGGGTCACGGCCGAGGTGAGCGACCGATTGCAATACGCGCAACGCGTCGCCTCGGCTCTGTTTTGTTGGGCGCAATCGGGATAGGGACAGCGTCCGGGCGAGGCAGGCGCCTGTGCCGCAATCAGACGGGCCGTATCGGGCTCTGCCTGCTGCTCCGGATGCCGGGGTACCACGTCCACCCCGAGCAGCATGGCCGTACACGAGCAACGGACTGCATTGGGCGCGTTTTCCTTACCGCAGCTGGGACAGCGGCGGACGTAATCACCGTCCATTTACTGTCTCCACGAGACGCTTTGGAAAGTGAGGCCCTGCGCCGCACAGGAAGCCTCCAGCGCGGCCATGTCGCCGCGACCCGGGATGCCGATATACCAGATGCGACTGCCATCGACCGCGATCTGGATCTGCTTGCCCGAGGCAGCTTGCGTGGCCTCGAGGAACGGACCGTAGAGTGCCTGAG
>CAJCID010000167.1 GCA_903970305.1 Rhodospirillales bacterium
GCAAGGTTGAAATGCGCTGCCATGTAATCTGGCTTTAGTGCGATCGCGCGGGAAATCATCGCAATACCGGGCGCCAGGGATTCGCCCGAAGCGAGTAGCAGACCGTAAAAATGCAGTGCATCAACGTGGTTTGGATTCCGATCGAGGACCCGCGCGTAACAGCGAGCTGCCTCCTTGGCGCGCCCCTGCTGCTGGGCGGCTAGTCCGGCCTGGAACAACGATGCGGTGTCTTCAGGATTCTTGCCTGGCATAAGAGGAGAGGCTGGTCGGGGCAAGAGTGCGTGTCGAGAGGAGAGGGGCATCGCATGCGAGCGACTTGCGCCGCTCGAGGCGTATCGCCAGAAGAGCAGATCATCAGGAGCCGGCGCGAGATGCCCTCATCTGCCCAGACTCATTCCGGATGTAATAACCCTAGGCTGATCGCTCGCGTGATGGTTTGCGTCCGATTGCTCGTGTTCAGACGCTGAAAAATCATCTGAATATGGTTCTTCACGGTCCACGGACTCACGGCAAGAATACTTGCAATCTCAGTATTGGTCTTGCCCTCCCGGATGAGGCTCAGAATTTCCGCCTGGCGCCGGGTCACGAGTTGTCCATGGCGCGAATTGGTACGGCTTCCAGTTCTCAGTTCCTTCGACAACACCCGCAGAAACGTCACATGCACGTAGGGGATGATGAGTTCGACAAAATAGGCAAGCCTTTCGTCCAGCGGCTCGGCGATGCGCGAAAAACTGTAATACGCTTGGGGTGAATTGCGCGGCCCCATCCACAGGCACGCAGCGAGATTGCGCAGTTCATTCTCATCGATGAGCTTGCGCAGACCGACTTCTTCCTTCTCGAATCCGACCTGAGGACAAAGAACAACCATGTTCTGGGTGCGTTCTGCGATCTGCCGCAGGTGGCGCATCACCCCTGACTCGCGACCGCATACCGCCTCGAAGTGCGTCTCGCGAAAGTAGCGACTCGAGGTGAAGTGGAACTGCTCGAAACCGTTGACCGAACCGACGTCAACGCCGCACAGCAGGATCTCATGAGGGACCAGGCGCTGGATTGCGCCCTGGGTCCAGACGAAGAACTGGTGCCGATTGACCACGCGCATCGACGATTCGACAATCTCCGAGACATACTCTCGTTCCGTCTCGGTCATTCTGAGGTGGCTGCTCATCCGTAATCTCAACCCGTCCTTAACAAGCCCACTAGCACGAGCACCGGTTTCATGAGGCACCATCTCACGAGCATTCAGGGAGTGTCCCTGCTACTCGGTATCGCGACTCATGAAAGGCTGGAAGAGCTAGAGTCCTCCAGTGCCTTCTACGATAGCGATGAAAATTGACAATTTGTTGATAGTCCCCAAGCTTTACAACAGTCGGTATTCGGTCCCGTCGAGCGTCGTGCCCTCGGCGCCACTGTGGATGTCATAAATTCCGGGAGTGATCCCGTCAGGCACGGGATCGAGGACCCAACTTGATGTACTGTCTGTGACAGGATCCGGTGGGACCTTGCGCAGGTAGTGGGCTTGAACGAGATCGTCGAGAAGGTCCGGATAGGAACCCTTGTCGGCAAAGTATTTGTCGATCGCATCGCGCATCACGGCAAGATCCTGACGCAGTACCGCCTCTTTGCTGCGCTCGATGCTGTGGAAGTAGCGCGGCAGAGCGAGTGTGACCAGTGAAGCGATGATGGCCAGGACGACGAGCAGTTCGATCAGCGTGAAGCCTTCATGAACGCTGCGCGTTGGCCTGCGCCGTGGCCCTGCGGCGGAGCGAGTCTTCACCATAGGGAGTACGGGACTCCGTTCAGACCCTGCTTCTCGGATTGAGAATACACGTCATAAACGTCTTTCCCGGGTTGCGGGTCGTCGGGTGGGCTTGCATAACTGCGTAGCCCCCAGGTTTTCTCGGGGGGCAGCGAGGGATCGGCAAAGGGATCTCTTGGCACCCTCCTCAAGAAATAGATCCTGCGTCGATCGGGGCTCTTGGCGTCCTCCATCCCCGCGGCCAAGGACTCGAGAGAGGGAGGATAACCGGATGCGTCGACTGCATGGGGGATACGACCCGTGTCTGACGCGTATTTGTAGGCGTCGATGGCCTCGCGAATCTGGCGCAGGTTGCTGCGTAACTCGGACTCCTTTTGTCGCTGTACGGCGACGCTCCAGAGCGACACCGCGCCGCTAGCGAGGAGCGCGATGATGACGAGTGTGATGAGTAGCTCGATCAGCGTAAATCCGCCACCTGCGCGTTGGCGCCACCGGATTTTCCGACCCATGTCACGCTGAAGGTGATCGGACCGGGTCATCATCACTGGCCAGCGGGTTCGCCGGATCGTTCGCTAGCCCCCGCCGGTTCGGGACTACCGGATGGAGCTGAACTGTAGGGAACAAGCGCTGCCGGAACGGCTGCAGGCAGCGTATTGCCAGTGGCCCCGGATCCAGGCCCCGAAGAGGAGGCAGGATTCCCGCGTGCCCTCCCAGCATCGGGATCGCTGCCCTCAGGAGTGGGCGTGGCGGGCTGTGGCTCGGGCGGTGGGGCCGGTACCGGTTCGGGAGTCGGTGCGGGTCCTGCTGTGCCCGGTTCGGAACCTCGGCGACGTCCCTGGACCCCGGGAACGCTCCCCAAGGGCGGGGCGGACATCGAAGCGGTTGGCCGCAAGAGCAGTGGTGTGGCGCCGGTCGATGCATCGGTCCCGGCCGTGTATTCCAGAACGGCATCCGGGTTGTAGACGATGTTGCGCACGACGTGAGGCGTGATGAGCAGAACGATCTCGGTCTTGTCGTGTTGATCCGTTCCCGACGAAAAGAGGCGATTGGCGATCGGGATATCGATGAGACCAGGGATGCCCTGTGCGCTATGTCGCTCTTGGTCGTTGATGAGACCCGCAAGAATCTGCGTCTCGCCATCCCTCAGCCGAAGCGAGGTCGTAGCCGAGCGAGTGCCGATCTGGTAGGTCAGGCCGCCGCTCTGGGTGGTGATCTCCTTGGTGATACTGCTCACCTCAAGACCCACGGAGATCGATACCTCGTTGTTCAGATAAACCACGGGCTGCACGTCCAACTTCAGGCCCACGTCAAGGTAGCTCACACTTTGCGATACGCCCACATTGGCTGTGGCTGTGGTCGTGATGACCGGAACCTTGTCCCCAATAAGAATGTGTGCCTTCTCCTTGTTCTTGACCCTGATCTTTGGGTTGGCAAGGAGATTGGTATCCCCCAATTGGGCTTGCAGGTTGACCTGGGGATTGGGGATCCCGATGTCGCCCGAGTTGAAATGCTTCAGATTGCTAAGCGTGAGCTGGCTCGTCGTCGTGACGTCGTTGACATTCGTGACCACGGTTCCATTGGCAGCGACGGTCTGGGTTGGGCTGGGGACGATATTTAGGAGCGTGAATTGCCCGGGAGGATTGACTCCCAGCTCGGTCAACCGGGTGCGGGATACTTCCAGCACCTCGACCTCGAGCGTGACCTCGGGTTCGGCCAGATCCTGCGCGGCGATCAATTTTTCGACCAATCGGACGGCAGCAGGGGTATCCCGGACGGTGATGCTATTGAGCTTCTCGTCGGCGTAGACATCGCGGGTCTTGAGAATGGCCTTGAGCATCTGGACAATCGATTTCGCTTCCGCGTTGGCCAGATAGAAGGTCTTGACGGCGAGCTCCTGGTAGTCCTTTTGCTTGGCGAGCGTTGCGGGATAAATCAGCACGGTATTGTCATTGAGATACTTCTTATCCAGTTGATTGGTCACGGTGAGGACCCCAATGGCATCCTCGACCGTTGTGTTCTGCAGGAACACCGTGACCTGCAGGTCGGGCTTGATCTCGCGATCGAATACGAAGTTCACCCCGGTGCTGCGCGAGAGGGCCTCGAACACCGACTTGATGTTGGCGTCGCGAAACTCCAGCGAGACCTGTTTGCGCAGTTGAGGTCGCAAGGCCATCGGGATGCCGCGCTGGGGATCCGCATCCTCGATCTCCCGGCGCAATTTCAGTGCTCCAGCGGAGGCAGGGTCCTCCTTCAGAACCTGTTCGACTGTCGCCCGCGCCTCGTCGAGCTTGCCCGCCTTCAACTGCGCCTCGCCCCTCTCCAGAAAACCCAGATGTCTCCTGTCGGCTGCGATCTGCTCAAGCCCAGCCAGAGCGCGTGGATTGGCGCCATCGATAGCCAGAATCCGCTTGAAGACCACGGCGGCATCGTCAAACTGGCCGGCCATGCGGTACTGGTCCCCCTGTTGCAGGAGTCGGTTGATGTAGGACTCGCGCTGCCGTTCCAGCTGAGCCCGGTACTGGTAGTTATCCGGCTCAGCTTTGACGGCTTGTTCCAGTGCCGCGAGACCTCCTTCGAAGTCGCCCTGCGCAATTTGCGCGTTGCCGGTTTCGATGAGCTTTTGGCCTGGGGCGCATCCGGCCAGGCCAACCAGCACAGCAACCTGAATCAGGAGTGCCGGAATCCTCTTCTTCACGAATGGGCCTTTAGCGAGATGACCTGCTTTTGTTTGAGGGGGAGATACGTCACGACAAGTTCGTCGCCAGTGATACTTTCAATCCGGTATTGACCGTCGATCGTATCGCTTGCCTTGACGCTCAGAACACGGTTTGCCGAGGTGAGAAATACCGTTCTGACCGGGCCGTCCTGAAGGGCTCCCATGAAGGCGTACGGAAAAGGCGGTGCGACAGGAGACGGCGGAGGTCCCGCAGGAGCTGGCAAAGGAGCGGGCGGCCTGAGCGCTTGCGTGCCAAAGAGATCGGTGTCAGCCGAGCCATCCTCGGTCCGATGACTCAGCTGCGCGATCCGATCGCTCAGGTTTGCCGGCGGGCGCGTTGCTCTGGAGACGTCCGAAGCAGCGCGCAGCGTCGACTTGAGGACGGGAGCGACGGCCGCCTCTCGCCCGGAGTCGGCGCCCTCGGGTGCTGGTGCGAGCCAGATCAAAAGAGCCGCCAATGTAGCGAGCGCGACCCACAAGGCCAGTCTGCGCTCGGTCGAAGTCCATTTTTTCAACATGATCAGACTTAAGGTCGCTCGAGCACATAGAGGGTGAACCGGACCCGAGCCTCGAGCGCGCTGCTGTCAGGATTCTCGCGGCGAAATCCAATCTCCTCGAGCGCGATCTGGGGATGCTCCTTGAGCACCTGCCGCAGAAACTTGCGGACCTGCTGATACTCCGCTTTGACTGGAAAGGCCATCTGATACTGACCAATGCGGCTGTTCGACTCGGTCACGAGCTTGAATTCTCCGCTCTCCAAGCGCACCCCATTACGGGCCGCGACCTGACCCAGGCTCTCGAGGACCTCGGGGATCCTGGCGTCTGGAGCGAGAAAGCGGTAGAACTCGTCAAGTTGCGCAGCCGGTGAGCTCGATGCGAGGGCGGACGGATCCGAAGCGCGCCCGGTTTCGGCGCCTAACTGCTCGCGCTCAAGGGACAGGTGCCGCGCTTCGCGCAGCGCCGGAAGATAGGACGCAAGCAGGACGAATCCGGCGAGCACGATCAAGCCCACACCCACCCAGCCGGTGAGCCCCAGAGTTCCGTTCAGGCGCCGCATGCGCCATGTCAGGCGTATCAGGAGCGCTTCCACTTCGCCCCGATCGTGAACTGGATGGCTGGCTCAGCATTGTGTTGAACCTGCGCGTACGAGATGAGATGGACCTCTTGCAAGAGCGGCTGCTGATTCAGGCGATCGATATACCGCAGCACGTCGTCCAGGGTCTTGGCCTGACCGGTAATGTGCAGGGCCTTGGTGGGCGCGTCGGGGGCCAGTCCGAGCAGGCCAAGGCCAGTCGGGCCCGCGCCCTCCACCGCGGCGAAGAGGGGTTCCCAAGGTAGTTCCAGATCGTCGAGGACGCTACTGGCGCGCTTGATTTGACGTTCGATGGCTGGATCGTGGACGACAGGGTCGGCCAGTTCAGGATGACGGCGCGCCTCGATACGGTTCAGATCGGCGCGCATGGCCTCCAGGCGGCGATTCTGGATGAGGTCGGCGCGCGCCACGATGATGGCCAAGAGAAGTCCGGTCAGAAGGATGACCCACCGCACCGGCCGGAATGTCGCGGCACCGGCTGGAGCAAAATCAATGGCGAGCGGTCGGCTGTTCACGCTGGTCGGAGCCGGGACGGCAACGCTGTCTTATGTCGACCGAACAAGTCCATTGTGCTGTCCAGACTCTGAACCCGCCAACGACCCTCGGTCCGACCACTTCCTTCGGCGCCAGGCGTCTTGTAGAAGTAGACGGGGCAGGGTGGTGAATCGATGCCGGCTGCGATCCATTCTCGATCCAAGAGGGGTGCGAGATCGTCGACGGCAATGTCGTAGGTGCGGACCAATTCGGGCATTCCGTCGCGCGACAGCAAGAGCGTCAGATGGCCCGATTCCTGGCAGGCGAACCAATGGTTGTCGTGTCCGAACTGCCCGCAGAAGCGGTCATAGATCATGGTGCAGTACGGTTGGATGGAGCTTAATTTCACCCGCGCCGCGTGGGCCTCCGCTTGCAGTGTCTCCAGTAGCTCAGAATCGATCGCGCAGCCGAGCGCAGCGTCCCCGTACTGGCCATCAGACAGCCGGACCTGCCAATGACGGGCGCGCTCACCGTAGGCATCGACAAAGCTATGGGACGCAAAGGCTCGCCGGAGATCGGCTGTCGCGAACTCGTCGTGCCAGGGGACGACCCGCAAGCGCACGAGCGAGGTGTGCAGCACGACCGTGACGGTGCTGCGTTCGGGCCGTGGAATGGCCTTTAGCGCAGCGCGGAACGCACTCACCAGCGCTGCCCAAGGTGCGCCGTCGGTGGCGGGCTCGCCGGCTGCGATGCGCACTGGTGCTACAACTTGACCGCTCACCGAGGCCAATAGCGCGGCCCCTGGTGCGAGCCCGAGCCGGTAGCGCTCAACTCGCCAGAGTGACACGATTGATCTCGGCAAGGGTGGTTTGGCCCGACAGCATCAGATCGATCGCGCCGTCACGCAGCAGACGTGTTCCGCCACGCCGCGCGGCCTCCTTGACCTTGCGGATGGGCTCTCGGGCGACGATGAGTTCGCGCAACTCGTCAGTCAGGATCAGGAGTTCCCCGACTGCCTTGCGGCCCTTGAATCCACTACCGCGGCACTTTCCGCAACCGCGTCCTGCCCGATGGCGTCCGGTCATCGCACGCTCCCGATCGATGCCTGACTCGACCAGAAGCTCTTCTCGCACCGACACCGGTTCGCTGCAATGCGGGCAATTGATGCGGACTAAGCGCTGCGCCAAGACGCCATTGAGTGCCGACACGAAGCTGTAGGGATCGACATTCATGTGCGTGAAGCGGCCGATCACATCGAACACGTTGTTGGCATGGACGGTCGAGAAGACCAGATGACCCGTGAGCGCCGCCTGCACGGCGATCTGCGCGGTGTCCGGATCCCGGATCTCACCAACCATGATCCGATCGGGGTCATGGCGCAAAATGGATCGTAGTCCTCTCGAGAAGGTCAGCCCCTTCTTCTCGTTGACGGGGATTTGCAGCACGCCCTGCAATTGATATTCGACGGGATCTTCGATCGTGATGATTTTGTCGTGCCCATTGTTGATCTCGGTGATCGCCGCATACAGTGAGGTGGTCTTGCCACTGCCCGTCGGGCCCGTGACGAGCAAGAGGCCGTAAGGCTCCTGACTGAGGCGGCGAAAAGCGGCGAGGATGCCGGGCTCAAATCCCAGCACATCAAGGCGCAGCCCCGTCAGTTCATCGGCCAGCCCCTGCTTGTCGAGAATCCGCAGGACGGCGTCTTCACCATGAATACAAGGCATGATCGAGACACGGAAGTCGATGTCGCGACCGAACGCGCGCACCCGAAACCGGCCGTCCTGCGGGATCCGGCGCTCCGAGATGTCGAGTTCGGACATGATCTTGATCCGCGACAGAACCTGTTCGGCCTGCTCCACGCCCTCGAGAGAACTGACCGTGCTCAAGGTCCCGTCGATCCGGTACTTGATGGACAGTCCCGTCGGGAGCGATTCGAGGTGGATGTCGCTCGCCTGGCTCTTCAAGGCGTCATAGAGGGTCGAGTGCACGAGCCGGACCACAGGACTCGTGTCCTCGCTGATGGAGCGGATCGACAGATCCTCCGATGCATTCTCCGCGCTGGAGTTGAGCGCGGTGTTCGCCACCAGACTGTCGATGGCGCGCAGGGAGTCTTCATGCCGGGCCAGATAGGCAGCGATGTCGCTTCTGTGTGCGATCTTCCAGGCGGCGATGTGTTCGATGTGCTCGGTACACCACGCCGTCAGGCGATCATCGAAAGGATCCGAGAAGGCGATGACGATCCGTCCCTCATCCCGGAAGGCGATGCAGTCGCGCGACGCGGCCTCGGGAAACGCGAGCAGATCGAACGCCGGCTCGAGGGCGTTCAACTGGTTCATGCTCAGGGTTGCGAAGGACAGTGTCCTGCCCAGCAGATCCACCAACGCTTCAGGAGAAACACCGAGCTGTTCTTCGAGAAGATCCACCGCGGGGCGTTTGTGCTGCAATGCGGCCAGGCGGGCCTGCTTGATCTGTCCGGCAGAAATGACACGCGGCGCACTGGCCTGTACGGGCTCGGCCATCGTGTTCACTGGATACTCCCGGCGAGTTCGAAGATCGGGGCGTACATCAGAAGGACGATCACGCCGATGACCATACCGATAAAGATCATGAGAATCGGCTCGAAGAGGCGAATGAACCAGTCGATCGCGTCGGCCACGTCCTCGTCGAAGAATCCAGCGATTCGCTCCATCATCTCGCCCATCTGGCCCGTGCGCTCGCCGACCCTTAGCATGCGCAACGAGACCGGCGTCGACAGGCCATGGGTGTCGAAGGCGGCCGAGAGCGGCTGCCCTTCGCGAATGTCATTGCGCGCGCGACCCAGGCTGGCATGGAGCGAGGCGGGCAGAAGGCTCGCCACCATGTCCAGTGCGCCCAGAATCGGAATGCCGCCTCTAAGGAGCATGCCCAAACTGCGATAAAAGCGGGCCAGCTGATAGATCCGGATGTACTCGCCCATGCGCGGGATCCGCGTCGCCATGCGCCCGAGGCCTGAACGTACCGGAGGCCGGCTCAGGATGTAAGTCATGAAAAGGGGCAGCGCGAGGGCACTACTCAGAACGATCAGGGCATTCGCGTGGACGAACTGACCCCACTCGAGAAGGACTTTGGAGAGATAGGGAATTTTATCGCCGAGATCCTCGAACACCTGGGAGAAGCGGGGGACGACGTAGAGCATCAGAAAGAGGATCACCAAGCCACCCACGGCCAGGATCAGCGCGGGATAGATTGCAGCTGAGATGACGCGCTTTTTCACGATGTCGATCTGATGGCGGTACTGGATGAAACGACCGATTGCCTCGGTCAATCCCCCAGTCCGCTCGTTGGCGCGGATCGTCGCCACGTAGAGAGCGGGAAAGGCAGCCGGTTGCGCGGCCAGCGCGGCCGATAGAGTCTGGCCTTCGTAGAGCTTCTTGAGCAATGCGTTCAGGGTCTGTTTGACGTCCGAGCGGACTTCGCGCTCGGCCAGTGCATCGATGCTCTCCACGAGCGAAAGCCCAGCCTCGAGCAGGGTCAAAAGACTCTGACTGAATTGGACCAGAGGAAAGCGCGCCCGGCCACCGAGGCGCAGTGCCGCGCGGCCCTGCGGCCGCACCGTAATGACAGCGTAACCCTGTGATTCCGCCAACTGCCGCGCATCGTCCGCGTTGCTCGCGTCAAAAACGAGCGTCGCCGATTCCATCTGTCGCAGGGCCTTGACCGCAAATTGCATGATGGCTCAATCACCAATTGGTGAGATCGGCGTCCTCACCGTCGCCACCGGGCCGGCCATCCTTGCCATAGGAGATGATATCGATGTCGCCATGGTCTCCGGGCGACTTGTACTGATAGGGGCGACCCCATGGATCATCGGGCACAGTCTTGGTCAGATAGGGGCCGTCCCATTTCGCCTCGTTCGGCGGCCGCACCATCAATGCCGCGAGGCCCTGTTCGGTCGTCGGGAAGTGACCGGTGTCAATGCGATACTGGTCGAGAGCTTTCTCGAGGGCGACAATCTGAGCCTTGGCCGTCTTGACTTCCGATTTTCCGATCTGGGCGAAGTAACGGGGGCCGACGTAGGCGGCGAGCAGGCCGATGATGACCATGACGACGAGGAGTTCGAGCAGCGTAAAACCGCTCTGGCGAGATGAGTTCATGACTGCCCTTGAAGGCACGTAGAGCAAGGGATCCTGAGTATGCGAGCCGACTGTGACAGGTCTATGACCCTCGCAGGCGCCGCCTCGGGGCCCCGCAGTACAAAAGGGTGTGCGGGCAAGGGTGTCGCGCGCCGACCGTTCTCGCTCGGCGCCGGAAGGATTTTCCAGAAGCGCGGTCAGATCCTCCACTACCTTCGGAGCATGCTTGAAACGATCCGCCTTTCGCGATTCGTTGAGCCAGAGGCCACGGGCTGCGCCACCTGCCGCGGGCTCACCGCCCCACGCTCTCGAGGAGCGTCTGGAGTTTCTGCGCCGGTACCGCACCTGCGATCACGGTGCCATTATCGAGAATGATCGTCGGCGTTCCCGTGATCCCCAATTTTTCGCCCAGCGCCACATTCCGATCGACCGGATTGGGGCAGTTCGTCTCGGCGGGAGCCTTATCGTTCAGGAGCTTGTCTTGCCAAGCCCTGGCGCGGTCGACTGAGCACCAGACCCCTTCTGCATTCTTGTGCGCGTTCGGATGAAGGCTGACGATCGGGTAGAGGAACACATGGATGGTCACGTCGCTGATCTCGGGCAGTTCTTGCTCGAACTTCTTGCAGTAGGGGCAGTCCGGATCGGAGAAGACGTACATCTGACGTGTGCCGTTCCCGCGCACCTCGGTGAATGAGTCCTCAAGCGGCAGAATCTTCGGATCGATGCGGCTGACATCGGCCAAAAGCACCGCAGTCAGATCATCGTGGCTCTGCGCCTCGAACAGATGGCCGTTCAGCACGTACTGACCGGTCTCGTCGACGTAGAGCACAGTCGCACGACGGGATATGACGGCATACAGATGCGGGATGGGGGTGGCTCGGATGTCGTCAATGCGCAACTCCGGCACGGTCTGCGCAAGTCTCGCGCGCAACTCGGGAAAGTTCTGGGTCATCGGTTCTGCATTACTTGCGGGGACGATCGAGCCCGCTGAATATGCACACCATGGATAGAGCAAGATGAGGCCGGCGGCCGGGAAGATCCAGCGCGTCGCGTATCGCTGCATTACTTTCAAGAACGCGTGCATAGTCGGTGACCTTAAACGAAGACTGAATTCACTGCGATTGGACTGGGTCCCACGGTTCTCTCGGATGGTTGTGTACCGATGTAGACGCCGCGGCTAGAGCCCATATCGATGACGGCGACCTCGAAGACCGTGCGGACCGAAGCGATCCTTACAGGGCTCCAGTAGTAGACAGTCTGTCCACCGCTCTCGAGGGCCTTGTCGGGCTCGTCGAGCCAATCAATGAAGTTGCTCAACGGATCCTGGGACTCGTGCACGTCCTGTTCCTCGATATCAGCCCAGAGTGCCCCCCGAAAGATGCCGAGCAACCGAAGTGCACCCGCGCCAGCCTCCACAGCTCCATCCTCGCCGAATTCCAGAGGAGCGATCATAGTCCCCGGATATGACAGAACTCGGACGCGAATGTAGCGAATTCGTGACGTGGCGGCGAGCCTCGGGAATTCGGCCCGGCGCTGCTCCTACTTATCGATCGAGGTCTCGAAAGGCCTCTTTTGCGCTCTGGAGTGTCAGTTCGATGATCGCATCGTCGTGGGCGGCGGACACGAACCCCGCCTCATAGGCCGAGGGTGCGAGGTAGACGCCCGCAGCAAGCATCCGATGAAAGAAGCTCTTGAAGAGATCGATTCGTGAGCCAGAAACATCGGCGAGCCGCAGGGGGAGTTCTCGCGAGAAATACATTCCGAACATGCCGCCCAACGCATCGGCCCGAAACTCGATGCCAGCCGCTCGCGCCGCGGCTTCGAGACCCTTTGCCAGCTTGGAGGTCTGCGCGCCCAAGCGATCATAGAAGCCGGGCGCCTGGACGGCACGCAGGGTGGCCAGACCGGCAGCGACCGCCACCGGATTGCCCGAGAGCGTGCCCGCCTGATAGACCGGACCCAGAGGCGAGAGGTGCTGCATCAAGTCTTTGCGCCCACCAAATGCTGCTACCGGCAAGCCTCCACCAATGACCTTGCCCAGGACGGTCAGGTCAGGTCGGACTCCGTAGAGTCCCTGCGCACCGGACAGACCCACGCGGAATCCGGACATGACCTCGTCGAAGATCAGCAGCGCCCCATGCTGTGCGCAGAGTTCTTGCATGGCGCTCAAGAATTCGCTGGACGGCTTCACAAGGTTCATATTGCCGGCCACGGGCTCGACGATGATGCAGGCAATGTCCTTCCCATGTTTCTCGAAGGCCTGGCCCAACTGCCCGCAGTCGTTGTAGTCGCACACTAAGGTGTGCTGCGTGATTTCGGGGGGAACGCCAGCCGAGCTCGGGTTGTTGAAGGTCAAAAGGCCAGAACCCGCCTTCACGAGGAGGCTGTCAGCATGTCCGTGGTAGCAGCCGTCAAACTTGACGATCTTGGCGCGTCCGGTGGCCCCGCGCGCGAGGCGGATCGCACTCATCGCCGCCTCGGTTCCCGAGCTCACGAGGCGTACCTGTTCGATCGACGGGACGAGCTGGCAGAGCGCTTCGGCCATCTCGATTTCGCCTTCGGTGGGAGCGCCAAAGGACAGACCTCGGGACGCTGCTTCTTGAACCGCCTTGACCACGGTCGGATCGGCGTGTCCGAGTATCGCTGGCCCCCAGCTGTTGATGTAGTCGACATAGCGAACCCCGTCGGCATCCCAGAGAAAGGGTCCTTCGGCGCGCTCGAAGAAGCGCGGCGTTCCCCCGACCTGACGGAAGGCGCGCACGGGAGAGTTGACCCCGCCTGGAGTGGAGCGCTGGGCGCGTTCAAAGAGCGAATCGTTGCGAGAGGTCATGGGGTTGGGCCGGTTGGGAAGGTTCAAAGAAGGGTTGATGCATCGGTCGAAGGCAAAGGCGCCGCGGCAGCGTTGCTCGCGGGAAGGCTAGGTCTGACCGAAGCACCGCACGAGTGCCACCGTGCGCTCCCGGATGCGCTGGGGATCGCCGTCCGCAAACAACGCAGCGATCACCGCGGCGGCGTCTGCCTGAGCATCGATGAGCTCTTCGACATTGTGCAGTGTCACGCCGCCGATGCCAACCAGGGGAAGGCCGATTCCCGCGGCCCGGGCCTGCGTGAACAACGACAACGGCGCGCGCGATGCCAGAGGTTTTGTCGGGGAGGTGAAGACGCTCCCAAAGGCCACATAATCGGCCCCCGCCTTCTCTGCGGTGCGGGCGAGCCCGATGCTTGCATAGCAGGACACTCCGAGTACACGAGAGCGTCCCAGTGCATCGCGGGCCGCGCCGATGTCCCCATCAGAGGCGCCGATGTGGGCACCGGTGGCGTTGATTTCGCGTGCCAGCCCGACGTGGTCATTCACGATCAGTCCAGCCCCGTAGCGTGCGCATGCTGCACGCAGCGCCCTGGCCTGCTCGCCCAGAAGAGGCGGGGCCGCGACCTTGTTTCGGTACTGGATCCAGCGGGCTCCCCCTTCGAGGACTGCGACGACCATGGCAACCAGGCGCGCCGTGTCGCCCTCGTCGGGCGTGACCGCGTAGAGCCCGCTGATTCGACGCTTCTCTGGCGATTGCCCTAAGTCGGCGGAGGCCGAGTTATTCATGGCTTTCGCCTCCATTGCTCGCCTGCAGTTCTCGGGCCCAGAAAAATCGGTCGGGCAGAACCTGCCCCATCCCCGGCCGGAATCCGGCGGCCAGAGCCTGCCAAGTATATTCCTGGGCCTCGCGTACTGCCTCGGGGATGTCGAGCCCGTTGGCCAGAAGTGCAGCGATGGCCGAAGCCAGCGTGCAGCCCGACCCATGGTAGCTGCCGGCCAGCCGCTGCCAACTATCGCTGCGCATCACGCCGCTTTCGCCAAAGAGGAGGTTGACCACTTCCACCGTGTTCTCGTGCGTTCCGGTGACGAGGACGAACTCGCTCCCCCACTCGATCAGGCGCGCTGCACACGTCTCCAAGGACAGCCCTGCGAAATCCTCCTCGATCTCCTCGGCGCTCGCCGTGAGTCGCCGCGCCTCGATACTGTTCGGGGTGATGATCGTCGTCTGCGGGATGAGCAGGTCCCGAATGGCTCCCAGGACGTCCTCATCGGCGAACATGTCGCCCCGTCCGCTGGCCAAGACAGGATCGAGGACCAGCGGTATGTCCGGATAATCGGAGACGATCTCGGCGACGACAGCGACCGTCTCGACGCTGCCGAGCACCCCGATCTTGAACGACGACACGGGCATGTCCTCAAGGATGAGGCGTGCTTGATCATTGACGAAGTCGCTCTCGATCGGCATGAACTCGTCGACTCCGCGCGTATCTTGGACGGTCAGCCCCGTCACAACGGTCAGGCCGTGACAGCCCATGCTCGAGACCGTCATGAGATCGGCTTGCAGGCCCGCACCTCCGGTGGGATCGCTCGCGGCGAAGATCATGACGACCGGCGGTGTGAGATTCGGCATCGGCTTTGGGGTTGGAGTGCGACAGGACGTGAGGCAACGCAACTGCGCCACCCACGGGGGACGGGGCCGGGTGCAAAAACCGGTAAACTCGGATTTTACGCTCCCTCTGGGGAGTCACCGATAAGCCATAACGATAACGAGTAGCGGACCCACGATGAGAACCTGGATGTGTTTGATCTGCGGCTGGATCTATGACGAAGAAGCGGGTGCGCCTGAAGAGGGCATTCCTGCTGGAACCCGCTGGGAAGACGTGCCGATGAACTGGACCTGCCCAGAATGCGGTGCTCGGAAGGAGGACTTCGAATTGGTGGAGGTCTGATTGTGAAGGCGGCCTCGAATCGTTGTTGTCATGACACAACAGGGGATGTTCAAGGTCCTGATGTTTTGAGTGGGCTGCAGTCCACGCTACAATCAATCGCAGCGGTATAGCTCCGGCAAGGGCCCTATCCGCCAGAAGCGGATAAGCAGGATTCCGGCGATCCTAAGGGATAGCTGGTGGGCGAGGGCAACTTTTACTGAGGGCGGATGACAGCAAACCCCGACATTGCCGGGCTGAAGGTCATGGTGATCGACGATAGCAGCACCATTCGACGCAGCGCCGAGATCTTTCTGGTCCAGGCGGGTTGTCATGTGATCTTGGCGGAGGATGGCTTCGATGCGCTCGCCAAGATCAACGACCATCAGCCCGATTTGATTTTCTGCGACATCCTGATGCCCAGGCTCGATGGCTATCAGACCTGCGCGTTGATCAAGAAGAGTCCGCGCTTCCACGAGACGCCCGTTGTGATGCTGTCCAGCAAGGACGGATTGTTCGACCGGGCACGCGGAAGGATGGTGGGTTCGGATGAGTATTTGACCAAGCCTTTCACGAAGGACAGTCTTCTTAAGACCGTCAATCTGCATGCTCGCCGGCGCGAAGACAGTACCCGCGCGGGCCCTTAGGAGAAGTTTGAATGGCTATCCAAAAGATTCTGGTGGTCGACGACTCGCCGACCGAACGGTATTTCTACGCAGATCTACTCACCCGCAGCGGATATACCGTGCTGACGGCGGAAAATGGCGAAGAGGCCCTGATCAAGGCGAAAAACGACCTGCCCCAACTGATTCTGATGGACGTGGTCATGCCCGGACAGAACGGCTTTCAGGTCACGAGGGCGATTAGTCGGGATCCCGTGACCGCGCACATTCCGATCCTCATCTGCACGAGTAAGGATCAAGAAACCGATCGCTATTGGGGGCTCAAGCAAGGGGCGCGTGACTACCTCGTCAAGCCGGTCAATCCCCAAGAGCTCCTCGCTAAGATTCAGTCGCTCAATTCCTGACGCCAGGCATGATCGACCAACCAAGCCGCGCCGCTGCGTTCGCTGCCGCAAAAAGTGGCAGCAGAACCCGATTACGGGAGTTTCAGGCGGGTTTGGCCGAGAGATTACGCCAGGCGGCGACGGCGCCCACGACGCAAAGTCGTCTCGCCGTTCGGGTGGCGCGCGAGGGCGGGGAACAGAATTACCTGATCGACTTGCCCGAGGCCGGCGAGATCATTTCGATTCCTGAGGTTTCGGCAGTCCCTTTGACGAAGTCCTGGTATCTGGGGCTTGCCAATGTCCGCGGCAACCTCGTCAGCGTGGTGGATCTCGCAAGATTCAGTGGCTTTAGCCCGACGCAGCTCGACAAGGATAGCCGTGTGCTGGCGTTCTCCTCGACGCTGCGTTTCAACGCGGGCATTTTGATCTCGAAGATGTTGGGATTGCGCAATGCGGAGCAGCTGACCCCCGTCGAGCGCAGCGAAAATGAGGCAAGACCGGCATGGGTGGGGAACGCCTTTCGCGACGCGGACGGCGTGAACTGGGAAGAACTCCGTCTGACGGCTCTAGCGGCCGACGAACGTTTTCTGCAGATCGGCATCTGGTGAGGAAACCATGGCATTTAAGCTGATGAAATCGGCCTCGCAGGACAAGACGTCCGCCGAGGCACTGCTCGACGCTCCCTCCGCTCTGGCGGACTCCTCTCGAGGGCGCGACGCCGCGGAATCGACGACCCGCAAGTCGGACAAGTCAGGTCCGATGCGCTTGCCTCTGATCGGGGGGCTGCCCGTTAGGCAGCAGATCATCGCGCTGATCGTGCTGGCCGGGTTATTCCTTCTCGCGGGACTCCTGTTCGTGCTGCGGGACCTGAATCAAGCCTCGAATCAAGCGGCCTACGCCGAGATCACAGGCGACTCGCTGATGCACTCGCAGCGTCTGGCCAAGGCGGTTCCTGCGGCGCTCCAGGGTAATGCGGATGCCTTCTCGCAGCTGCGCGACAGCCGGGACCGCCTCGATGAGAACCTGGCGATTCTGACCAACGGGGGATCGCTGAACAACCGCTCGGTCCCTGCGTCCAGCGCGGAGATCCAGCCGATTCTCCAAAGCCTCACTCAGGACTGGCAGCGTACTCAGAAGAACGCGACCGTGGTGCTCGATAACGAGAAGATCCTCACGACCATCGGCAATACCCTGAAGTCCCTGAACGACCAGAACCCCACCCTGCTCGAGCTGACCGAACAGATCGCCGCACTCAAGCTGCAATTGGGTGCGCCGGCCCGCGAGATCTCGGCCTCAAGCCAGCTGGTCATGTTGACCCAGCGGTTGGCCAAGAATGCGAATGAACTCCTGTCCGGCGAAGGCGTCAATCCCGAGACGGCCTTCCTGTTGGGTAAGGATACGAACACGTTCCGGGATCTCTTGGACGGACTGACCAATGGTTCGGATGCGTTGCGCTTGACGCCCGTACGCGATCAGGAAACCAAAGACCGCCTGACCGATCTGCAAAAGCAGTTCGTCTCGTTCCAGCAGCAAATCGGCGCACTCCTGGCCAATCTCCAGAAGATCGTTGCGGCCAAGCAGGCCGAGCAGCTGGTCTTTAAGGATAACGAGAATCTGCGTACGTCCATCTTGAGGCTGCAGCAAGGCTACCAGGAGGAGGACCGTGCGCGTCGCGATAACCTGATTGCGATGGCGGTGTGCGCACTGCTGTTCGTCGCATTGGTGGCAGCGGCCGCCTTCCTCTACTTGAACAACACACGCGCCGATGCGGCAGACGCCGAACGTAGGCGCGCCGAAGCACAGCGTCTGGAGGAGGACGCCAAGCGTCAGAATGATGCGAATCAGGCGGCCATTTTGCGCTTGATGAATGAACTGCAGGAGGTGGCGGACGGAGACCTGACCACCCAGGCAACCGTCTCGGAAGACATCACGGGCGCCATCGCAGACTCGGTGAACTACACCGTGGAGGAGCTGCGAACCCTGGTCGGTCGGATCAACAGTACCGCCGAGCTCGTGACGAACGCGTCCTCCCAAGCCCAGGAAACATCGACACGACTGCTCAAGGCCTCCGAGGCGCAGTCGCGCGAGATCCGCAACACGGGTGAATCTGTGCTGCAGATGGCCCAGCAGATCAACGACGTCTCGTCTTCCGCAATGGAATCCGCGAATGTGGCGCGCCAGTCGCTGGCCGCTGCCGAGGAGGGGCAGCGCGCGGTGCAAAATTCAATCGCGGGTATGAACGAAATCCGCGAGCAAATCCAGGAGACGTCCAAGCGGATCAAGCGGCTGGGCGAGTCGTCTCAGGAGATCGGCGAAATCATCGAACTGATCTCGGATATCACGGAGCAGACCAACGTCTTGGCGCTCAACGCCGCAATCCAGGCCGCGTCTGCCGGCGAAGCGGGACGGGGCTTCTCGGTGGTTGCCGAGGAAGTGCAACGACTGGCCGAACGCTCCGCCGAGGCGACCAAGCAAATCGGCGCCCTGGTGCGGACGATTCAGACCGATACCCAAGACGCCGTGGCCGCTATGGAGAAGTCGACGCAAGGGGTGGTCGAAGGAGCGAAGCTGTCCGACGCCGCAGGCCGCGCACTGTCGAATATCGGCCGGGTTTCGCGGCAGCTTGCCGAACTGATCGAGCAGATCTCCCAGAATACCTCGGTACAGGCCCGCTCGGCCGGTGGAGTCGCGCAAAGCATCCAGCACATCCTGACGGTGAACGAAGAAACGTCGTTGGGTACCCAGAAAACCGCAGATTCGATCTCACAGCTCTCCGCGCTCGCCCAGGAACTGAAGAGTTCAGTCGCGCGGTTCAAGGTGTCGTAGTCGGACCATTAGCGATCGGTTGCCCATGAACGTTAGCGAAACCCCTCAAGAATCGGGAGCCGATGCTTTCCCCAGCTGGGAGCGTGTCGATACGGGGCCCCTCTCATGGGTCATGTCCGAACTGCGCGACGCACTTGAGCGCTCGCTGGAGTCCTTGAAGACCTTTGCGCACAACACCGATGACCCCACGCCTCTTAAGCTGGCGAAGTCGAATCTGCACCAGGCCCATGGCGCCCTGCAGATCGTCGATCTGGAGGGCGTCTCCCTGGTCACCGAAGAAGTCGAGAGCCTCTTCGAGAGCTTCGAGAGCGCCCCGGCGAGTTGCACTCCTGAAGCCGTCGAGACGGTCGGTGGGGCCTACCGCGCGGTGACCGAGTATCTCGAGGAGCTCCTGGCCGGCGCGCCGCACCAGCCCGTGAGGCTTTTTCCGAGCTATCGTGCGCTTTTGACGCTGCGTCACGCCGAACGCATCCATCCGGCGGATCTGTTCTATCCTGATCTTTCGGTGCGCCCGCCGCGCGGCTCGAGCGGTACGGGACCGCAGCTTACTGCGGCGGAGATCGCGGTCCAGCGCTCCCGTTTTGAGCGGGGGCTCTTGCTGTATCTGCGCGACGAGAAGAATCTGGACGCAGCCGCCGAGATGTCGGCGGCCGTGAGCGTGATCGAATCGTCCCCGAAGCAGGGTCAGCAGCGCGCGTTCTGGTGGGTGACCCGGGCATTTTTTGAGGCCCTAAGTGGTAAGGCGGTGCCTCCCGATCTGAACGTGAAGCGGCTCTGTGCGCGGATCAACCTGCAGATCCGTCGCCTGCTCGACGGTTCCGGCACGGTCGCCGAACGGCTGTTGCGCGACACCTTGTTTTTCGTGGCCCGCTCGGAGCCCATCACCGCGCATATCGAAGAGGTCAAGAAGGTCTATGACCTCGAGCATTCGCTGCCCACTGACTTCGAGACCGAGCGCTATGGCCGCATCAATTTCAGCGCTCTGCGCAGCGCCAAGGAGGCCCTGGCAAGCGCCAAGACCGCCTGGAGCCAGGTCGTAGCGGGGGACGTCGGTCAGATCGCTGGATTCGCACGCGACTCGAGTGCGCTACTCGCGGCGGCGGGATCACTTGGCCGACCGGGCTTGGCGCACGTCGCCCAGGTCGTGGCGAGTCTGGGAACCGAGCTCTCCTTCGACCCCCGCAAACCCACTGAAGCCGTCGGCCTCGATGTCGCGACTGCGCTCCTGTTCCTCGACAGCGCGTTGGATCAGGCGCGCTCGCTCGACGAGTCCTTTGACGCACGGGCTGAGGCGGTGGTCGCGCGTGTTGAGGCCTCGGCGATCGGCGCCCCCATTGAAGGTTCCGACATGCCCTGGCTCGACGAGATCTCCCGGCAGGCTCAGGAGCGGCTCACAATGGCCAGCTTCATCTCGGAGATGCAGGCGAATCTGCGCACGATCGAAAAGACTCTTGACGCCTTTTTCCGGGACCCCACGCAGCGCGCCGAGCTGCCGCAGGCTGAGAAGCTGCTTGGACAGATCGGTGGCGCCCTGTCGGTGCTCGGTCACGAGCAGGCGGGACTTGCGATCGACAAGGGACGCGAGACGATCAAGCGCTTTGCCGAAGAAAGCTATGAACCCGATCCCGTCGAATTCGGCCGTGTCGCTGAATCCCTCGGAGCGGTCGGGTTTTATATCGAGAATTTGCAGCATCGCGCCGACGTGGGGACAGTGTTTCGCTTTAACGCAGAAACGGGGATCTTCAGCGCCGATCTGGCCCGCGGGCCCGCTGCAAAAAAATCGGCCGAGGAGGAGCCCGACTCGGACCCGGAGCCAGACGGCCCGGGTGGAGTTTCCCCTCCCTCCGGGCCTGAAAGAGTCCAAGCCGAATCGAGTGTCGAGCAGGAGATCGCCCGACACGGCAACCTGGTGGCCGAACTCGCCGATGCACTAAGATCGAATCCGGCCGACCAGGAGGCCCGTCAGAAGTTGAATGCGGCCTTACATCGCGTCCAGCAGGACGCACTCCTGATCGATGACAGTTCATTGAAGGACCGCGCCTCCCAGGCGCTGAAGGTGCTTCACGACACGAGTTCCCACTCATCCGAGGATCTGACCGCGAGCGTCTTTGATCTGACGGACCAGACCCATCGGTTCGGTGAAGCCTGGGAGCAAGCTGCCACCGCTCCCATCCCGGAATTGACCGCGCCGGTGCCGGCCGATGGCACCTCCGTGGACGCCGAGCTCCTTGAGATCTTCCTGGCGGAGGCGGTGGAGGTGCTCGATACGGCGCGCCACGCCTTGGTCCAGCTGGGTGCACAGCCAGCTGATCGCGAACAGCAGACGGTGATCCGCAGGGCCTACCACACCTTGAAGGGTAGTGGCCGCATGGTCGGCCTAAATGCCTTTGGCGAGGCGGCCTGGGCGATCGAGCAGACCATGAACCAGTGGCTCGCCGAGACGAGGCCGGCCAGTCCCGACTTGATCACGCTCCTCAAGCGCGCCAATGACGAACTCGACGGCTGGGTCACCGATCTCTCCGATCTGGGTGTGTCGCACCGCCTGCCCAATGCGCTGATTGTGGCTGCCGAAGCCCTGCGCGAGGGGCGCAAGCTTGACGAACAGCCCCCCAGTCCGCCGCTCCCCGACGTGACCCAACCGGCGCCCGCGCCACCTGAGATTCGACCGGCGGAAACCTTCACCGGAGAGGAGACGGAAGTCGTCTCGCCCATGCAGACGATGGAGATTGCCAGCGAAGATTACATGGAGACCGAGATCCTGGCCTCCAATCTGGCCGCACGGCCCCGACCCCTGGAGCCCTCGCTGCTCGCGAGTCAGACCGGAAGCCAGATCGCCTCGCATGTAGGTCCAGCTGAGGTGGAGCCTGGCGAGATGCCCGCCGCTTCGGCGCCCGTGGATGCCCCCTCCGCCAGGCAGTCCGAGACGAAGGAATCCGAGGTCGAGGAGCCTATCGCACCGGCCATGGAGATCGCGACCGAGGATTACATGGCCACCGAGGTGCTTGCCGGGCGTGTCGTGCCCCCGATCCCGGTGCCCATTGCGCCCTTCGTTGCGACTCCTGTCCCAGCGGCCTTCGCTCAACACCCGACGCCCGAAGAAATCGTGGCTCGCGGCGAGGCGGCGAACGCCCCCCTGACCCCTGCAGATGAGAAGGCCCGTCCCGCGACCCCGAAAGAACCCACCCCTGAGCCTCAGATCGTTTCCAAGAAGGCTACCGGTGGGGGTCGAATCGACCGGGATATCAGTGAAGATTCCTTTACCACCACCGAGGTCATGCACGAAGATCTCGATGACGAGGGTTCTCTGGGCGAGGAAGCCAGCAGCTTTGAGTTCGGTTTCCTGAAGATCGATGAGCCGAAGCCGGCCGAGCCCGTACCCGTCGGCGCTGCGTCAACTGAGCCACCGCAGGATAGCCCTGCGAGTTCACCAGAAGAAGAAGCGGCCAATCGCGCCGCGGCAAACTACCGCTTCGAGGTCGAGCCCATCCCGGCGCCACCGGCACCTCTGTCCACCGTGCTGCCGTTTGCGATGCCAACACCCTCGCGTTCGGACGAGCTCAAGCAGATCGGCGCGCTGACGCTCTCAGTACCGCTCTACAACATCTACCTCTCGGAGGCTGATGAACTGTTGCGGACGTTGACCCATGACTTCGGCGAATGGCGCCACGAACTCAACCGGCGCGTCTCAGAGGCCGCCGTGCGCGCCGCACATTCCCTCTCTGGAACCTCCGCCACGATCGGCCTGGCTGCCGTGCACGATCTGGCCTACGCGGTTGAATCTGTGCTGCAGGTGTTGCACCGCACGCCCGCAACAATCGGATTGGAAGAAATTGCGCTCTTGCAGGACGGCGTCGAAGGCCTGCGCGCCATGTTGCACCGCTTCGCGGCAGAGGCCATGCCCGAACCCGACGTCGCTCGGGTCGCGCGCCTCTTCGCGCTGCGAGACGAGATCAAGGCGCGTCAGTGGCCGGTCGATCCCCATACGGTCACCCACATCGGCGAAGGCTCCGAGCCTCCAGTGCCCGCAACCACGTCCGAGCCGTCGTCGGAGCGACTTCATGAGCCCGATGTCGAGGCAGCAGGGCTTGCCGCTCGACCCGCGGCGCTCGAGGAGCAGTCAGAGGACTTCATTCGCACAGAGATCGAAGCTCAGCCCGTAATCCCGAATCACCCTGGCGCGCACCAGGCAGAACTTGCAGCCCGTCCGGCTGGCGAGGGCGACGATCGGCCTTCCTCGGGGAGCCACGACGCGACTGCCTCCCCACAGGGCGGCGAGTCACTGGGCGACGCGATTCTCTCCACCGACTTGCCTGCGCCCGTGACCGAACCCGCGGCTGAGGTCGGATCGCACGCTGATTGGGAGGCAGAACTTCCCGAATTCAAGGACGAATTTGGCGCGCCTGAAGCCGCCGAGCCTCATGCCGCGTCGGGCCCAGCCGTGGCCGAGCCTACGCTGGACGAATCGGAGCCAACCCGAGCAGTACCTGATCTTGCACCAGCGGAACCTGAGCCCACGTCAGCCGAACCGGAGCCGACGCCAGTCGTACCGGAAGCCGCCGCGCTCGCTCGCCCCGCAGTACCGTTTTCTAGGGAGCAAAGTCCCGCGGTCCAGGTGCTCAAGGCAGCTGCCGCTCAGGCCTCGGCCACGGCGCTTGCGATCGAGGCCGTCTCCCATGTGCGCGATGAGATCGACCCGGAACTGATCGAGATCTTCCTGCAGGAAGCCAGCGAATATCTGCCGCAAATCGGCGTGTCGCTGCGCCAGTGGCAGCAAGCGCCGCATGAGCTCGAACATCCACAGGCCCTGATGCGCCAGATGCATACCATCAAGGGCAGCGCGCGGATGGCCGGTGCGATGCGCTTGGGCGAATTGGTCCACAACATGGAGACCCGTGTCGAGTGGACTGTGAACCTGCGCGATATCCCGCCGGGGGCATTTGAGGATCTCATCGCAGCGCACGACCGGGCGCTTGAGCTCTACGATGCCCTTGTCCATCCCAAGCCCGAGGTCCAGCCGGAGCGGCGCGCGATCCGCCGTCTGGCAGAATTGGAGGAGCCCGAGGCCGGCCCTGCAGAGATCGAAGGCCTCGCTCGCCCCCAGCCCGTGGTGGGCACCGCCCAGGCGTTCGCGGCCCACCGGCCGCAGCCCGTCGCGGGCCAGCCGACCCCGGCCACCCAGGTGGTGCAGGCGGTTCGAGTCCGCGCCGACGTGCTCGACCGACTGGTCAACCAGGCCGGTGAGGTCAGTATCTCGCGTTCCCGGCTCGAAAACGAAGTGGGGCAGATCCGCTCGTCGCTCTCGGATCTGACAGAGAACCTGGGGCGCCTGCGGGGTCAGTTGCGCGAGATCGAGATCCAGGCGGAGACCCAGATGCAGTCGCAGCTGTCTCTGGCCAAGGAACGCGAGCGCTTCGATCCGCTGGAGTTCGATCGCTTCACGCGTTTGCAGGAACTCACGCGCATGATGGCCGAGTCGGTCAACGACGTGGCCACTGTTCACCAGAACCTTCTGCGCAGTCTGGATGGGGCCAATCGTGACCTGATGTCGCAGCAGCGGATGACGCGTGATCTCCAGCAGGACCTGATGCGTGTGCGCATGGTGCCCTTTAGCAGCATCTCCGAGCGTCTCTACCGGCTGGTGCGGCAGACGGCCAAGGAGCTCGATAAGCGTGTGAACCTCGACATCCGCGGAGGCGGGGTTGAAATCGACCGGAGCGTGCTGGAGCGGATGGTTGCGCCCTTCGAGCACATCCTGCGCAACGCGATCGTCCATGGGATCGAGCCGCGCGCCGTACGCATCGAAAAGGGTAAAGCCGAGACCGGTGAGCTCCTCGTTGAAGTGCGTCAGGAGGGTAACGAGATCGTGCTCGTTTTCAGCGACGACGGTGCAGGCTTGAATCTGGACCGGATTCGCGAAAAGGGGCGCCAGGCGGGTCTCATCAATCCCGATGAAGAAATCCCCGACGCACGTGCTTCGGATCTCATCTTTCAGCCCGGATTCACCACCGTCTCGGAGGTGACCGAGTTGGCCGGACGGGGTGTCGGGATGGATGTGGTGCGCGCCGAGGCTGGCGGCCTAGGGGGACGCGTTTCGGTGGATAGTGAGTCGACTAAGGGCACGCGTTTCACCATCAATCTGCCGCTCACCCTGGCGGTCACGCAGGTGGTGCTGGTCAACGTGGCCGGGCGCGTCTATGCCCTCCCCTCGGTTCTCGTCGAACAGGTCCAGCAGCTGCGTCCGCAGCCGCTTGCCCAGGCCTACAACGAGGGTCAGATCACATGGCTTGGTCAGCCCGTGCGACTGCACTTTCTTGCCGGACTTCTGGGTGAGCGTGATCGCTCGCCCCTGGCACAGCGCTACTCGCCCGTGCTCATCCTGCGCTCGGGGGGAGAACGGATCGCGGTGCACGTTGACGAAGTCATCGGCAACCAGGAAGTCGTCGTCAAGAACATCGGGCCGCAGCTGGCACGCATGATTGGCATCGCCGGAGCCACCGTGCTCGGTTCGGGTGACATCGTACTTATTCTGAACCCGGTGCAGCTCGCCCAACAGGCGCTGCGCGAACGCACTGCGCTGGCCGGAGTGACCGATCCGGAGATCGGCGGCGCCGTCGCGGAGCTGATCGACGTGCCCGCCCGGGCCGAGCCCGTTGCGGGACTCGAGACCCTGCCGATCGTGATGGTCGTAGACGACTCGCTGACCGTGCGCCGCGTGACCCAGCGACTCTTGATGCGCGAGGGTTATCAGGTGGTGCTGGCCAAGGATGGCGTGGACGCGTTGCAGCAACTCCAGGACTATACTCCCGACGTCATGCTGGTCGATATCGAAATGCCGCGTATGGACGGGTTCGATCTGACCCGCAACATTCGGGGCGATGAGCGCTACCGGGGCATACCGATCATCATGATCACCTCGCGCACGGCCGACAAGCATCGCAGTTTTGCACTGGAACTCGGCGTCAATGTCTACCTCGGCAAGCCCTACCAGGAGGCCGAATTGCTCGATCACCTTTCGCGATTTGTCGGCAATCCCAAGCGGGCGACGGCCTAGAGCCACTTGAGAATGCAAGCCGTCGAGAAGCCGGACGCGGCTGGAAGTGTTTTGGCCCCCTCCACGACGAAAGCGAGCGGGCCAACGAGCGCCGCAGCCACGGTCCCACGCTGGCATTGGTTGCCTGCGATCGGCTCCTGGCGCTATCACGCCCTCCTGCTTGCCGTGGGTGTACTGGTGTTGGGTCCCTTGGGCGGAGTGACTTCGTCCTACATGAATTTCTCGCTTGGCTTTTTCGTGGGCGGTCAGGTGCTAGCGGGGATCCTGGGCTCGGCCATCACCTTCGGCTATGGGGCCGAGGGTAAGCACGGTGCGAACTTTATGCAGACCACAGCCGCTTCGGTGGCCAACATGGCCTCGTTGGGCGTGATTGTGCAGGCCATGGTCTGGCTGGGTCTGCCCCAGCCCCCGATGGGTTATCTGATCGCCTATCTGCTCAGCGCAGGCATGTTTGGCGCCGGGGTGGGCATGCTCTATACGCCCATACTCGTGGATCGATTGCAGCTGACCTATCCGAGCGGACTGGCCGTGGCGAACATCCTGCGTGCACTGACCGACCCGGTCCTGCTGCGACGATCGATTGGCCAACTTGGATCGGGTACCTTGTTGGGGATCGCCGGAGGGATCGGTGCCTCTGAGATTGGCTGGCTGGGCGCGACAGGACTGTCGACGTCCACCTTGGGCGCCGGACTCGTGGTGGGCGCGCGTATCGGTGTCCCGGCCGTCGTTGCCGGACTCGTGTTCACGGCCCTGATGCCCTACTTCAGGTCGATCGGCTGGCTCGGCGCGCACGACCCGTTCCGCAAGATCGCCTTCCTGGTTGCCCTGGGCATGATTCTGGGCGCGGCGGTGGTCGATCTGGCCGGGATCTTCAAGAAGATGCTTAAGCGGATCGACGCTCCGCTTCGGGGGCGTGCTGAACCGGCTGACGAAGCCTGGAAGCGTACCAATTCGAAACGGCTGGTCGCCTGGGTCATTTTCTGGGGGGCGGCGATCATCCTGGTGGGCTCTCAGGCACTGGCCGAGCCGGTTGGTTATCTCGCCTTCGCGGTGGTCCTGGTGTTCATCTTTGCCATCGTCAACGGTATCTCAGTGGGTGTGAGTGACCAGAATCCGATCTCCTCAGCGTTCGTGGTCAGCGTGATCCTGATGGCCGCGATCGGCCTGAAGAGTCCGCTGATCGGCCTCATGGCCGCCTCGGTCCTGCTTGTTGCAACGGGCGTGGCCTGCGACATGCAGCAGGATCGCTCGACCGGCTGGCGGCTCGGCACGGACCGCACGATCCAGTTCCGCTACCAGGTCGCAGGCGTATTGATGGGCGCGATTCTCGCCGTCGTCTTCGCGAAGTTGTACATGACGGCCTATCCCGTGCTGAACCTGGATCAGACCCAAATGACCGAGGCAGAACAGCCCAAGCATTGGAGCGCTGCGATGACCTACAAACTGGTCGGTACCCTGCGCAGCCTGACCGACGACAAGCCCTACCAGCGCACGGCGATCGCCATCGGAGTGGGCCTTGGCTTTCTGATCGCGGCGGCGCGCAAGATGTTTCGGGCGCGCCCCCGATACCGGCAGTTCGCCAGCGCGAGTCGGGTGGGGATCACG
>CAJCID010000168.1 GCA_903970305.1 Rhodospirillales bacterium
GTTCCAGGCAAGCCAGGTCATGCTCCTGAACAAGATCGATCTTCTGCCTTATGTGCGCTTTGATACCGAGCGCTCGATCGCCTATGCGCGCGAGGTCAATCCCCACATCGAGGTCTTCCTGGTCTCGGCCGAGACGGGCGAGGGCATGGCGCAGTGGTACGAATGGCTAAGCCGCGCGGCCCGTGTTCCCGAGGGGCTTGAAGCGCCCGGCATAGCCTTGGTATAGCCCTGGCATAGCGACGCGCTTTCCGCCACGCTCTCCAAACTGGCGGGCCGAGCTTGTCTACACACTTCTCGAGTCCAGGACCGAACTCGATTTCTCCTCCTAAAGGATTACTTCGTAGTCGTTTACTCGGATGGCTCTTGCTCCTACTCTCGGGGCAGAATGATTGATCCGACTTCCCTGGTCCCTCTCTTCGCCACGATCGGGACGAAGCGGCCTGACGGCTTCTGCCGTCTTCCGCGGTCTACTCTACCGCCTGCGACATGATTGATCCCAACGGAGAGAAGATCGCGATCCTGGGCGGCGGCATGGGGGGGCTCTCCGCCGCATTCGAGTTAAGCGATCCGGCGAACCCCAAGGGCTATGACATCACGGTCTACCAGCTGGGCTGGCGCCTGGGCGGCAAAGGGGCGAGCGGGCGTAATGCACAGTACGAGCAACGCATCGAAGAACACGGCATCCACGTCTTCTTTGGCTTTTACGACAACGTCTTTTCGGTGATGCGCGCCTGTTACGACGAGCTCGCCCGAGAGGGGGGGTCGGGTTTTAAACACTTCGAGGATGCGCTCGTCAAGCAGTCCCTGATCTCGTTCGCCGACGAAGTCGACGGGCAGTGGATCCCCTGGACCTTCGAATTTCCCGAGCGCTCCGGCCTGCCGGGCGATGCCGGCCCTCTCGAGAAGAAACCCGGAACGAAGACCGAACTCCTTGTCCATCTGTATCAGTTCATCATCCATGAGCTGACCGAACACCACGAGGACCAGGCAGCAGAACTCGCCCGCCGAGCCCAGGCACTGACCAGGACGGTCGCACTGGGCCCCGTCGACACCGGCCGGACCGACGTGATCGTGGCCGAATTGGGCTCGACCCTGGACGAACTGAATGGTTCGCTCAATAAGCCGGGACTTGCCGCAACCTTCAGCCAGGACTGGCAGCATATTCTCCTGATGCTCCAGTTTCTCGTGGTCTTGATCAAGGGCTTTTTTGCGGACAGGCTCTACGAATTTCCGGTCACAACCATCAATAACCTCGACTTCTCGGCGTGGCTCGCCCAGAACGGCGCGACATCGGAACTGCTGGAATCGTCTCTGATCCGCTCCTTCTATGACCTGGTGTTCGCCTATCCTGGTGGCGACTGGTCCAAACCCGGCGATCTCGAGGCCGGCACGAACCTGAACATCTTCTTGAATGCCCTGTCCTACCGGGGCTCGGTCATGTGGAAGATGCGTGCCGGCATGGGCGACGTGGTCTTCGCTCCCCTCTACGAGGTCTTGAAGAAGCGCGGTGTGAAATTCCTGTTTTTCCACCGCGTCACCGACTTGACGTTAAACGCTGCGCGGACCCAGATCGAGACGGTCTCGATCAGTCGTCAGGTCCTGATGGCCAAGGGCCTGGACTACCGAGACTACGAGCCGCTCGGGACGATCAAGGGCGAGCCGTCCTGGCCTTCCTGCCCACGCTACGAGCAGTTGCAAGAAGGCGAAATCCTGCGCGACAAAGGAATCAACCTCGAATCCTTCTGGACGCCCTGGCAGGACACGGGCGGGATCTTGACCCTAACCGCAGGTCAGGAGTTCGACAAGGTGATCCTCGCCATTCCGATCGGATCAGCCCCTTATGTCTGCAAGGAGCTCGTGGACCACAGCAAAGAGTGGCAGCAGTTGGTGGGCGCGGTCACGACGGTCCCGACGGTCGGCCTGCAGCTCTGGTTCGGTCCGGACCTGGAGGGTCTCGGCTGGAACGCGGGCGAGGTGCTCCTTGGCGGCTACGACTGCACCGCCCTGGACAGCTGGGCCGTCATGAATCAGGTACTCGATGCCGAGACCTGGCCCCCGGGTCTTGTGAACTTCATCTCCTACCATTGCGGGCCGTTCCCCGGGCCGCCCTTGGCCCCGGCTCCTGGAGACCACGAGTACCCGAGCGTCGAACAGGAGCGGGGTACGCAGATCGCGCTCGACTTCCTCGAAAACAAGGTCGCGCCATTCTGGCCGAATGCATTGGATCAGAACGGGTTTCGCTGGAATCTTTTGGTCGTGCGCCATGCGCTCGAAGGACCCGAGAGGCTCAACGACCAATACGTCCGGGTCAACATCAATCCGACCGAGCGCTACGTGCAATCCCCGACCAATTCGAGCCAGTACCGGATGACAACCGATGGCTCGGGCTATGCGAATCTGATCCTTGCGGGCGATTGGACCTGGAATGGCTTGAATCTGGGTTGCGTGGAAGCGGCGACGATCTCCGGACGGCAGGCGTCCCGCGCGCTCTCGGGCTACCCCGCCTATATCCCGCGCGAGAACCCGTACTAGGAGCTTGCCGTGTCGCCCTCGCCCCCGCGTTACATCACCCATGGCGGTATGCAGAGCTGGCCGCCGCCCATCGTCTTTCAGGACGCGACCCTGCACGGCTTCGTATTGAAGGGCTCCCATGCGGCGATGCAAAGCCAGGTCGATACGCTTCTCAACGAGCCCGCTGCCGGCGCCGCCCAGTATCTGGTGCTCTCGGATTACGCGCTCCTCTATTTCGCAACCTTCCCGCACTCCTACTTCGCCTCGATGCAACAGATGGGGTGGAGCACCGAACGCGAGGTCGGGATCTGGATCCCGGTCATCAAGCTCTCCGTACAAGACGGTGTCAAGGTCGCCGTGCAGTTGTGCTGTTTCACACCCTATATCTTTGTGGACAACGCGGTGGCCTTGACGGCCGGACGCGAGGTCTATGGGTTTTTCAAGGAATACGGCTGGATCAGCCTGCCGGATGATCCGGGCTCTGCAGCCTCTGGATACGGGCTCGAGACGATCGGCGCCAAGGTCTTCTCTCCTCAGACCGAGATCAAGCGCATCGGGCTTCTCACCGTTACCCCCACGAGTGGGGCAGGCGCCGCCCCTGCCGCTCCAGCCGCCGCGCCGACGGCGGCGTGGAGCAGTCCCGAGGAGGCGATGGTCCGGATCGCGCGCGTCATGGGACTGCCCCACTCGCTTGCGGCCGAAGGGCTGCAACTCGCCGCCTCCGAGTGGGACCGGCTTCTGAAGGTGCCCACGCCGCTCGTGTTTCTGAAGCAATTCCGAGACGTGGGCTCGAACACCGATGCGTGCTACCAGGCGATCACGGAAGCGAGCGCCGCCGTCTCGGCCTTTCGGGGAGTCGAATTTGCCAGTGGCTTCGACTTCGAGTTGCAAGATCTGGCGAGCCATCCGATCGGAACTGATCTGGGCATCACCTCGCAGAGCGTGGCGATGGCGTTCTCCAGCGGCTTTGACATGACCTTTCTGGGGGGAACGACGCTCGCCAAGGGTGCCGCGTCATGACGACTCCGATCCGTAAGCGCGTTGCCATCGTCGGCGGTGGCATGTCGGCCATGGCCGCAGCACTGGCCTTGACCGATCGAGAGCAGAACAACGCGTACGAGGTCACGATCTACCAGATCGGCTGGCGCTTAGGAGGGCAGGGCGCTTCCGGGCGCAATCTGCGCATTGCCGACCGGATCGAAGAGCACGGCCTGCACCTCTGGTTCGGCTGCTACGACAATGCCTTTAGCGTGATGGAAGCGGTCTATGCAGAACTCGGCCGCACCGAGGGGCCGCTCAAGAATTTCGGGGAGGCGTTCAAGGGCCACGACTACTGCATGCTGGAGGAAGAGGTCGGAGGAACCTGGACGCCCTGGAAGGTCGAATTTCCGCCGAACCCCGAACGCTCGGGTGCCCCGCCCACGGTCTGGAGTTATCTCGTGGGCATCATCGAATGGATTGCCCAACTGATCGACGACACCCTGGACTACAAGACGCTCTCCATCATGCAGCAGGACTCGCTCGCAAAGCGGCGCGCCTGGTGGCAGCCGATCGTCGAGAAGGCGGGCCTGGGCGCCCATCCGCTGTTGGGTCCCGAGGTTTTTGGACTGCGCCAAGTGGTCGACCTTCTCCGGGGGTTCGTGCACGCGGTCGGGCCGCACCCCATCGAGCATGGCCCGGATGATCACGAATTCCTGCAGTGGCTGATCGGCGAGATGTGCAAGATCACCTGGGATCTGGTGGGCGAGCACGTCGACACCGAGGCGAGGCTCCGCCACTTCTGGATCATCTTCTACCTGGGCGCGACATCCATGCGCGGCATGCTCGCCGAGGACCTGGTCACGCGTGGCTTCGCAGTCGTCGATGATCGCGATCTGCGCCAGTTTTTCTACCAGCACCAGAGCCTGTCTGGCGAAGACGGAACCAGGGCTGCTGATTTGAGCTACCAGTCGCCCCTGATGCAGTCGCTCTACGATGCCGCCTTTGCCTACCAGGATGGCGACCCCGCAAAACCGAGCATGGCGGCCGGCACCTCGTTACGCATCTCGCTTCGGCTTCTTCTGGATTACAAGGGCCATTTTGTGTTCGAAATGCAGGCGGCGATGGGCGACACGATTTTTGCGCCGCTCTACCAGGTCTTGCAGCGCAGAGGCGTCGTGTTCCGCTTTTTTCATCGCGTCACGCAGCTGGAACTCGATGACGCCGGAGAAAATCTCGCGCGCATTCGGATCAGCCGCCAGGTCTCGACCTTTGGCGACTACGGTCCCCTGGTCGACGTCAAGGGCTTGCCCTGTTGGCCCAGCGAGCCGCTTTACAACCAGATCGTGGAAGGCCCTGCTCTCGAAAAGGCGGTTCTCGAAGACGGCGCGAACCTTGAGCATTATGTGTCGAACTGGACCGACTGCGGCGGACCGCTCGTGCTCGAGGCGGGCACGGATTTCGATGTCGCCATCCTGAGCGTCACGCACGCGTGCCTGCCTTATGTCG
>CAJCID010000169.1 GCA_903970305.1 Rhodospirillales bacterium
TGCGCTCGGCGGCCTCGACCCGCCAGCGGGCTGCGACCAGGTCCGGACGTCTTCCGATCAGGTGTGCCGGAATTTCTGCAGGCAAGGTAATGACGCCTGACACCTGGCCTTTGGGCCGCGGCAGGGTCAGGCCCCGGTCCGGACCCCGCCCGAGAAGGGCAGCAATCTGATTGCGTGCAAGCCCGATGGCCTCCTGGATCTGGGACAGATCAACGCGCGCCTGAGGCAGTTGCGACTCCGCTTCGCGCAGCTCGGCGTTGGTATCCAGACCTGCGGCGACGCGCTGACGGGTCAGGACCAGGATGTCCTCGCGTTGCTTGATCGACGCTTGCGTCACGTCCTCGAGAGCGTACAGCCGCTCGATCTGAAACCATGCCCTTGCAACGGAAGTGGTCAAGGCAAGCCGGGCGGCCGCCGAATCGGCCTCGCTCGCTTTGACCTGGGCGCGCGCCGAGTCGATCGCCGCCTTGTTCTTACCCCAGAAATCGAGATCCCAATTGAAGTTCAGAAAGAGCTGGTCCGTCGTGTAGGTCGATCCCCCGAGAGGCGGCGGATAGATGTAGTTCGCCGTAAATTTGCCGCGCTGCGATGACGCACTTGCTGCGAGCCCAGGCTGCGCGGCAGCTTCAGCAAAACCTGCCACAGCATTGGCGCGCGCGAGCCGCGCCTGGGCGAGGGCAAGCGAGGGACTGCCCTCGAGGGCCTCCGCAATCAGGCTATTGAGTTCGGGATCTTGATAGCGTTCCCACCAGCGCTCGCTCGGCCAGTCGGCGCTCGCCGCGACACTAGAGAAGGTCTGGCTTGCCGCAAGGGAAGCCGGTTGCGTCAAGGTTTCATGCGGCTCGATCCCCGTCGAGCAACCGGCCAAGAGGAACGCGGTGGCCAAAGCGGCAGCGACGGCAACGCCCGAGGTGGCCGCCCATGCGGCTACCTCAGGGCGCAGGAACGCCCGCGCCTGGGACTTCAAATCACAGGAGAAGCTATGCATTTTGGTCAATTTTTCTAGTTTGTTATACGCAATCAGGATCTTCATGGTGCCCTCCGGACACGCTCGGCGCTCTAAGCAATCGGATGATTCTCTGCCCCTGCGTTCGCCAGGATGCGTTTCAACAGGTTCTTCAGCAGGTCCACCTCCTCCGGGGAGAAACCCGCGAGGTGCCGGTTCAACACCCGTACCATGACCTCGGGCAATCGATCAGCGAGCGCCTGTCCCGATTCAGTGAGCGCCAGACGTACGATGCGCCGGTCATCCTCGGAACGCGTGCGCTTGACCATCCCTTTGGCTTCGAGGCGATCGATCATCCGCGTCATCGAACCCGTGTCACAGCACATTTCTCGCGAAAGCTCAGCCGCGGTCTCGCCCCGGCCTTTGGCGATCGTCAGGACAATGCCCCACTGGTCATAGGAAATGTCGTACTCGGCCATCTCCCGGTCTACGGCGGCGGAGAAGACCATGCGGACTCTTTTGATCAGATACCCGACGCTGTCATCGAGACGATAGTTCTCCACGCTGTATGGAGGAGGACTCACGCTCACGGAAGCAGGATTGGACTCGTTCATGGCATCACCTGTTGACGCCAATTTATGCTGCCTAAGCAGTCATTGCAAGTGCAATATTTGCTATAGCAGGTATAAAGCCGACTTATAGCGCAAGTTCAGGGAAGCCAATTTATGATGAGGTGCCCCTTCCACCGCGGTGGGAGGTGAGGCAGAAGATGGGCAGGAAGTCGTCTTCAAGGAGCGCGAACTCGGCCAGGTCCGGGTCCCGCTCCAGACTTGACCAGAGAGCGTGCAGGAATCCCCTCGCTTTAGACATGGGGAGGAGGTCAAGCCGTGCGTTGTTCGCGGTCCTTTTTGTTCTGGGATTCGATGCGCTCGCGCGCCTCGAGCCATTGCGAGTCGGTCCAGTGGCGCAATTCGTAGAAGTTGCCGCCCGTGCCGAGGTAGGCACCGCCATCCATCATGATGGACTGACCGTTGAGCCACGGGCAACCATCGGATAGGAGGAAGGTCGCGAGGTTCTGCAGTTCAGCCATGGTGCCTGCACGCCCCATCGGGTTGACCTTGGCGCTGCGCGCGCCGGGCTCCTCGCCGGGATTGAGTCGTTTGCTCATTCCCTCGGTCGGAATTTCGCCTGGCCCCACTGCGTTAAGTCGGATCCCATACTGGGCCCACTCGGTCGCCAAGGACATCGTCATGGCGTGGATGGCACTCTTGCTCATGGCAGAGGGCACCACATACGGACCCCCGTTGAGCACCCAGGTCACGATCACCGAAAGCACACTGCGATAGGGATCGCCAATCTTCCATTGACCTTCGCGTGCCATCTGGACCCAGCGGCGCCCCACCGCGTGGGTCACGTAAAAGGTCCCGTGCATGACAATGTTGGCGATGGCGTCAAAGCCGCGGGGGGTCAGGCTCGCCGTCGGGGATATGAAATTCCCCGCGGCATTGTTGACCAGTCCGGTCAGGGGACCCGCCGCGAAGATCTCCTCAACCATTGCATCGACTGCCGCGGCATCCCGGATGTCCAGACCGAACGTCCCGACCTTGCCGCCGTGGCGGTCCATCAGGGCCTTCGCGGTCTCATCGCACACTCCCTTGCGCCGTCCGCAGATGTAGATTTCGGCGCCGAGCGACAGAAACTGCTCGGCCATCGCGCGACCCAGTCCCGTGCCTCCACCCGTGACCAGAATCCGCTTGCCCTCAAATAGCTTCGATTCGAACATGTGCACGCCTCCTGTGACGGCGAGGCCCGCGTGATCGTCCGCTCCTGGGCGTCATGCGCTAGGGCTCCCATTCGCGATGCTAGCCCATCTCTGCTCGGACTGCTCGGTGCCCGGCGCGGGTAGCCGGGAGCGCTTGGAGGAGGCCGGCGCACGGTGCCCGCTGCGTCGAACGAGTGTCGTCTTGCGGCCAGCGAGCCTTGCCGACCCGGATCGGTCTGGCGCGGCCTAATCGTCCGTTAGGCGCGCGAGCCGGCGGCGTGCTTCGTCAAAGACCTTGCGGGCGTCCAGAGCGGTACCGCAGACCAGCCGTGTGACCGCGGCGCTCCCCGTATTGGCGTTGCGCAGCTCGGCGACAACGCTGGAATCAGGGGTCTTCTGAAACTCCAGAAAAGGCATGCCCCCATAGGTGAAGACACCCGGACGAGTCTCGGTCAGCCCCTTTAGTCCCCGCAGCTGTCGACGCAGCTCCGTCAGTTGGGTGAGCAAATCGCTGTCCAGTGCAGCCATATTCCTTCTCCTCGGACAATTGATGCGGTGACCCGGATCGCGCGGCTTACCTCGGTCGCGTCCAGCCAGAAGGAGGGCCTGATCTGGCCGCCCTATTCAGCGCATTCTAAACGGCCGGTCGGGCCCAGCGCCTCACCACATCGCGCGACGCTCGATCGGCGCCCGCTGAGGAAGGCGTGACGATTCTCCGAGCAAAATCGCGCGCAGCGGATGCCAGAAGAGGTTCTGGGGCGGGCCTTCGTGTACCGACAAGGAGGGGTGGGGACTGCTGAGACCCGAGAACTCTTGCGGGTCTTCAGACCGGGGCCAGGCCTCGCTCTGCGGCGAGTCCACGGTATGGCGCGCGGGAATCACTGTGTTGAGACATCGACGAACGACACCCCGGGCTTTCCCCAGCGCGCGCGGTACAGGCCCGTCCTCGCCGGACTAGGCGTGCTCGGCGGGTACTTGTTGGCGCTCGAGGTTGTCCATGACTCCCCGCACAGCCCGATCGACGAGGGTTTCGCGTTCGACCGACCGAAGGTCGCCGTTGCGCAATGCCTTACGCAACGTATCGGGATCCAGCGAATGGGCCTTCTGCCCGTGGGCTGCGATGAACAGGTAGAAAGACCTGAGGGGACTGATCCACGCCAGCCTGACCTGAGTGAATTGGCCTTCCACCCGCAACTCGTACCAGCTCCCACGCTCAAGCGCTTCGATCCAGCCCGAGATCAGTTCATCGCTCGGCATTCCGCTGTGCTGCGGGTTTAACTCGGGGCCTGTCGGAACATCGAGCAGTTCGACCTCGCCCTGGGCTTCGGCCGTGACGCGGCGCGCAGACTGGGGCGAGAGCTTGACCTCGGCGGCGCCCGCCACAGCGGTGACATCGCTGGCCACCACCATCTCGCGCAGCCGGTCGGCAAACCGGTCGATATCGACATGCTCACCCGGCGCGGCGCTCGGGGCCCGCACCGCTGCTGAGTGCAGTTGCATCAATTCCGCGAAGAAACGCGTCTCCTGGTCAGGGGGATAACCGATCAGGGACAACCCCTCCCGAATGCATCCGATCATCTTCGGCAGGAGCCCTACCAGCTTCCGGCGATCCTCCGGAGTGCTCTTGGGCTGGGCACTCCAGACGAGATCCAGACACAGCTGCTTAAAGCGTTGAAAGGTCGGATCGGAGTCGCTGTCCTCCGTCCTGCAGGCTGCCTCGACCAGTACATGGGTCCACACGTCAAGCAAGAAGGCCTTCAGAAACGGTTCGAGGTTGACTCCATAGAGCAGCTGGTTGACCTGGATCGTCGCATTGATCCCCAGAACTTCACGGATCTCTGCGCGCTCCAGAACGCCGGCTGCGCGACCGACAATATCGTTGGACTGAGTGTGCTCGCGCTCGATGAAGTACTCAAACTCGGCGAGCAGTCGCTGGTAGACATCGCTACTTTCGTCGTCGACATTACGCAGCACCGCCATGACGATGCGCTCGACCTCGAGGAAGAAGCGTCGGCTTGCCTCACCCTCGCCCTCGTAACCAACAGCACAGGATGCGATACGATCGATGAGCCGGCGGGTCGGGTGGGCGCGGGTCGCGAAGAAGGTCTCGTCTGACAGCGCAACCCGAAGAACCGGCAGTTGCAGTCGCCCAAGCAGGGTCTTGAACTCCGCCGGAAGCTTGTCGTCGGCCAGGATCTGATCGAAGAGCATCGCGACGATGTCGATCTTCATGCGATCGACATTGTTCGATGCGGCTGCGGCGAGTTGATTGTGGTTCGCCCAGATGAAATTCGGCACCAGATGCTGCGTCATCTCGCGCGGCACGGAACCCCTATCGAAGCCCACATTCTCCGCTTCGCGCAGTTCCTGAATGGCTGAGAGCAGGTTGCGGCGAGAATGGCCCACCGGCAGTCCCGCTTCGGTGGTCAGACCAAACGAGTTGCGGTAGGCCGGGGCATTGCTGACCAGTTTTTGCAGGGCCTCGAACATGCTCAACGTACTTTCGACGACATGCTCGACGGCATTGCCGATCCGCTCATTGACATCGCCTGACTGTTCGAGTCCGTCGGCGTGTCCGGCGAATCCAGCGGCCCTACGCGCCTGGGGCCGGCGCGCCGCGTTGATGTGCCGGACCTTGGGCAGGACCTTGTGGGAGATGAGCCGTGCGTTCAGATCGTGGTAGACCGATCCGAGATTGGTCGACAAGGCGGTCTCGAAGCTGCGCAATACTTCGATGCGCGTGGCGTGGTCTGATTCCATCTCGGCGCACGCCTTGCCGAGCGCCTTGCAAAACAGTTCCGGCCGCAGAGGGTTGTCGGCCTCCTCGGCGCCATCGCGCCCAAGCAGGTAGCTCATGCGTGCGTTGAGGTCGCGCAGTTCCCACTCAACGCTCGCTTTGATCTTGTCCGACAGGGCGCGCACCTGCACATCCTCGTCGATCTGATCCGTGTCAACGAGGCTCAACTCGCCGAAATCGACGGAGTCACGCGACGGCGCGGCGGCCTTCTTGGGCGCAACGCTCTCGTCGAGGAGATGACGGAAGTTCGTCTTAAAGCGCTGTTCAATTTCAGCGGCCTGCACGCGTACCTTGTTGTAGGCGTCGAGGAACACCTGCCGCTCGCGGTTCGTACCACAGGAGTCGGCCTTTGAGTACAGGTGCTCGAGCACGTCTTCGAGCACCGTAGCAAATGATTGATCGAGCTTGGCGAGAACAGTCGTCAACTCATTCGAGAGGATCTGGTGGCGAGCCACGGGGCTCAGATTCTGTTCGAGATCAGGACTCATTGGCGACCTCTGAATGCGCGAAATAAAGAATGGGCGGAACACGCCTGAGAGTTGAATATAACGTAAATTTTTGTCACTTAATGACCAAGTTTTCGAGAAAGTGCCTGAATCTTTTGGTGGAGAAATTATCTCTAGAACAGGCAAGATCAATCCCTTTGCGTGACGCGCAAAAGGCCGTACAAAACCAAGGGAATTACCCTGAGGAAGAGGCGAGGAATTTATCCTAGACCGGCTAGGATAGGGGGGCCGCGAACGCCTGAAGTGGATTCAATTGGAACTAGGTATGCACTGTTTGGAGTGTGCCCTGCGCAGCTACTGTGGCCAGTATCATGGTCATCGCAAAGGGATGTTGCCCGGACGTCACAGCGAGGATCATGCCAAGCGCCGTGGCGGCCTCGGATGGCCTGGCGCAATCGCCTCTCCCCCGCGCGGTACATTGCAGGATGGGCTCGGCAGAGGCCAAAATGGACCTGAACATGAGCCCTGCGGCTGTGACCCTGCGCTCGTTCCCGGTACTCAGAAAAGGAGATCAAAGTGCGGACCACTGAATTGCCGGACGGAGAGTCGGTACCCGTGTTGGGCTTGGGTACCTGGCGCATGGGCGAGGACCCAAGGCGCCAGGTCGAAGAGCTACGGGCGCTGCGCGAGGCCTTCGAGATTGGCTACCGATTGATCGACACCGCCGAGATGTACGGTGAGGGCGGCGCGGAGAAGATGGTAGGGAAGGCAATCGCCGCAGCCATTCTGGCAGGAGAGATCCGCCGAGAGGACCTCTTCATCGTTTCGAAGGTCTATCCTCACAATGCCAGCGAACGCGGCGTCCAGTCGGCCTGCCGGCGTAGTCTCGAGCGCCTCGAACTCGACTACCTGGACCTCTATCTCTTGCACTGGCCAGGCAATCATCCGCTGCGCTCGACGGTGACGGGCTTCGAGGCGCTGCGTGGCCAGGGACTGATCCGGCACTGGGGCGTGAGTAATTTTGACGTGAGCGAGATGGAGGAACTCTGGGCGCTCCCCACGCCCCGTCATCGGGTGGGTTGCTGCGTCAACCAGGTCTATTACTCACCGAGCCAGCGGGGCATCGAATTCGCTTTGCAGCCGCTACTGACGAGTCGGCGCATGCCAGTTATGGCGTACTCCCCGACCGATCAGGGCAAGCTCGCACAGGATCCGGTCTTAAAGGCCATCGGTGTACGGCACGGCAAGACAGCGATTCAGATTGCGCTCGCATGGATTCTTGCGCGATCGTATCGGATCGCCATCCCCAAAGCGGTCCAGAAAAAGCATCTCGTTGAGAATTTCGAAGCTCTCGGCATCGAGCTTGAGGCGCGTGATTTCGAGGAGATCGACGCGCGCTTTCCGCCCCCTGCTCGTCCCGTTCCCCTCGCGATGCTCTAGTTGCAAGGCCCGAATCGGCCACTACATGCTCCGACGGTACTGACCTCCGACTGCAAACAGCGCTTCGGTGATCTGGCCCAGGGAGCAGTAGCGTACCGCCTCCATCAGGGCGGCGAACACGTTCCCATCGTCAATCACGGTTTTTTGAAGCTGCGCGAGCAGGACCGGAGCCTGTAGCCGATTGCGCTCGTGGAATTCTTCGAGGCGCTTGAGTTGCGAACGCTTCTCCAGGTCCGTCGAGCGGGCCAATTCCAGCTGTTCGGCGGGCCGCTCGCCATGCGGATTGCGGAAGGTGTTAACCCCGACGATCGGTAACTCGCCGGTGTGTTTGAGCATCTCGTAGTGCATCGATTCCTCCTGGATCTGGCCGCGCTGGTAGCCCGTCTCCATGGCTCCCAGCACGCCCCCGCGCTCGGCGATCCGCTCGAATTCCTTCAGTACCGCCTCCTCGACGAGATCGGTGAGTTCCTCGATGATGAAGGCTCCCTGGTTCGGATTCTCGTTCTTGGCGAGGCCCCACTCGCGATTGATGATCATCTGGATCGCCATCGCGCGACGCACGCTTTCTTCTGTCGGAGTCGTGATCGCCTCGTCAAACGCGTTCGTGTGCAGGCTGTTGCAGTTGTCGTAGATCGCTATGAGCGCCTGCAAGGTCGTGCGGATGTCGTTGAATTGGATCTCCTGGGCATGCAGCGATCGTCCACTCGTCTGGACGTGATACTTGAGCTTCTGGCTGCGCTCGTTGGCCCCGTAGCGCTCGCGCATGGCGACCGCCCAGATGCGCCGCGCGACCCGACCGAGGACCGCGTATTCCGGATCCATGCCGTTTGAAAAGAAAAAGCTCAGATTGGCGGCAAAATCATCGATGTGCATACCGCGCGCGAGGTAGGCCTCGACGAACGTGAACCCGTTGGAGAGCGTGAAGGCAAGCTGGCTGATCGGATTGGCCCCGGCCTCGGCGATGTGATAGCCCGAGATCGAGACAGAATAGAAATTGCGGACCCGGTGACTGACGAAGTATTGCTGGATGTCGCCCATCACCTTGAGCGAGAACTCGGTCGAGAAGATGCAGGTGTTCTGGCCCTGATCCTCCTTCAAGATATCGGCCTGGACGGTGCCGCGTACGTTCTCGAGGACCCACGTCTTGATCTTCTCGATCTCGCCGTCGGTGGGCTGGCGCTGGTTCTCCAGCACGAATTTATCGATCTGCTGATCGATCGCCGTGTTCATGAACATCGCGAGGATCGTCGGCGCCGGACCATTGATGGTCATTGAGACCGACGTCGAGGGGCTACACAGATCGAATCCCGAGTAGAGCACCTTCATGTCTTCAAGCGTGGCGATCGATACGCCGGAGTTGCCGACCTTGCCGTAGATGTCTGGGCGTAAGGCGGGATCGTGTCCATAGAGCGTCACCGAATCAAACGCGGTCGACAAACGCTTTGCGGGCATACCTTCGGAGAGGAGCTTAAAGCGCAGGTTGGTGCGAAAGGCGTCACCTTCGCCGGCGAACATGCGTGTGGGGTCCTCGTTCTCGCGTTTGAAGGCGAAGACACCAGCGGTGTAGGGAAACGAGCCGGGAACATTCTCGAGCATCAACCACTGCAGGATTGCTCCGGCGTCTTCGTACCGAGGGAGGACGACCTTGCGGATGGTCGTGCCCGAGAGCGATTGACTCGTCAGGCGCGTGCGAATCTCCTGGTCGCGGATGCGC
Organism: Rhodospirillales bacterium; assembly: GCA_903970305.1. GTDB lineage: Bacteria > Pseudomonadota > Gammaproteobacteria > Burkholderiales > Burkholderiaceae_D > BOG-994. The sequence goes on from CAJCID010000169.1 coordinate 9,106, forward strand.
ACCACATATTCGTCCTGCGCATAGGCTTGCCGCATCTCGGGCCACATGCTCAAGAGCTTGCTTTCGGCGGGCCCCAGGCCCTGTTCGCGCTCCTGGGCCAGGCGCAGCAGGTCGGCCACGCCAGGAACGTCCACGCCGCGGTCGGAGCCGAGCATCTCGGCACTGGCCTTGAGTTGCTGTGCCTGGCGTGCCAGGAGGCTCTGCCGGGCGGCACGCCGATGATAGCCGCGCACAGCGTCGGCGATCTCGGCCAGATAGCGCGAGCGCGCCGGCGGCACGATCAGATGGGTGGCCGAGGACGAGCGCACGCTGACCCGCGGCAGTCTCTGGGGCGCAAACTGGAGCCCGTGCGTCTGGAGCAAGGCGGCCAGTGCCTGGTAGAGCGCGGTCACGCCATCGTCGTTAAAGCGCGAGGCCTGGGTCCCGAAGACAGGCATTTCCTCGGGTCTATGCGCAAAATCTTCCCGGTTACGCTGCACCTGTTTACATACGTCGCGCAGCGCGTCTTGCGCACCTTTGCGATCGAACTTGTTGATCGCGACCAGGTCAGCGAAATCGAGCATGTCGATTTTTTCGAGTTGCGAGGCCGCGCCAAACTCGGGTGTCATCACATAAATCGACACATTCACCAGGGGCACGATCGCCGCATCGCCCTGGCCGATCCCGGAGGTCTCGACCACCACCAGATCGAATCCTGCCACCTTGCAAGCCGCGATGACGTCCGGCAGCGCCTGGCTGATCTCCGAGCCCGTCTCGCGCGTGGCCAGGGAGCGCATATACACCGGCTGGCGGGTCGCCCCATCGGCGCTGGGCCATGGGCCGATGGCGTTCATCCGGATGCGGTCCCCAAGCAGCGCGCCGCCCGATTTGCGGCGCGACGGATCGATCGAGATGACCGCGATCTGCAGGCGATCCTCCTGGTCCAGGCGCAAGCGGCGCACGAGTTCGTCCGTAAGCGAGGACTTACCCGCACCGCCCGTCCCCGTAATGCCCACCACGGGCGTCGCCAGCGCCGCAGCGGCTTCCAAGAGGCGCGTACGCAGGACGCCGAACTCGGAGTCCCTCTCGGCCAGACCATTTTCCAAGGCCGTGATCGCGCGGGCGAGTGCCTGGCGGCTCGGATCCTTCAAATCTTCGAGTCGGCGCGGTGCGAAGGCGTTGAGATCGAAGTCGCAGCGCTGGATCATGTCCCAGATCATTCCCTGCAGACCCATCTTCTGCCCATCTTCGGGCGAATAGATGCGCTCCATGCCATAGGCCTCGAGTTCCTGGATCTCGGGGGCGACGATCACTCCGCCCCCCCCGCCGAAAACCTTGATATGCCCCGCGCCCCGCTCCCGCAGGAGATCGATCATGAACTTGAAGTACTCGGTGTGGCCCCCCTGATAGGACGACACAGCGATCCCCTGGACGTCCTCCTGGATGGCGCACGTCACGATCTCATCGACCGAGCGGTTGTGTCCGAGGTGGATCACCTCACAACCGCTCGACTGCAGGATGCGGCGCATGATGTTGATTGAAGCATCGTGACCGTCGAAGAGCGAGGCCGCCGTCACAAATCGCACCTTGTGCTTGAGCTCGTAGGCCGTGATCTTCTTGGATTCGGAAAGGTCAGTCATGGGGGTCTCCAACGCTCCTTGGAACGGGCGCTCTCTGCCTCGCTCTGAATTATGCTCGGTCCTCGATGAAGGCTAGCTGACGTTTACGTAAACGTCAATTGATGTTCGCGATTCTGCTCCCCATTCCATCCGGATCGCCTTTCGGCCCCGCGCCGACCCCCTCTGGCGGTGCTCTCCTGCCGGGGATGCACTCCGGTGTGTGGCGGGCGTATCCTCGCACCTCACCCACCCCTTCTCTGGCGGAGGCTCCGATGGACACGCGCACCGAATCCGACTCGTTTGGCCCGATCGAGGTCCCGATGGACCACCTCTGGGGTGCGCAGACGCAACGCTCCCTGCTGCATTTCTCGATCTCCGGCGAGACCATGCCGCGCGAACTGGTCGAAGGCCTGGTCCGGGTCAAGCGGGCCGCGGCGCGCGTGAACCAGGCGCTCGGTCTCATCGAGGAGGTCAAGGCCGAAGCATTGGTGGCGGCGGCCGACGAAGTTCTCAACGGACAACACGCGGGTGAGTTTCCGCTCGTCGTCTGGCAGACCGGCTCGGGCACCCAGACGAACATGAACGTGAACGAGGTTCTGGCCAATCGAGCCTCTGAGATCATGGGCGGCACGCGCGGCATGCAACGCCTGGTCCACCCCAATGACGAGGTCAATCGCAGCCAGTCCTCCAACGATGTCTTCCCGACCGCCATGCATGTGGCCGCCGTGATCAGCATTGCCAGGAAGCTCTTGCCTGCCGTGACAGAACTGCGCTCGAGCCTTGCGGACAAGTCGCTCGAGTTCGCCCACATCATCAAGATCGGCCGCACTCACCTCCAGGATGCGACCCCGCTCACTTTGGGCCAGGAATTCTCCGGCTACGTGGCGCAGCTCGGCCACGGTATCGACCATATCGAGGCGGCGCTACCCCATCTGTACGAACTCGCGCTCGGTGGCACCGCGGTGGGCACGGGTCTGAACGCTCCGAAAGGCTATGCCGAGGCGGTGGCCCTCGAGCTCGCGCAACACACCGGCCTGCCCTTCGTGACCGCTCCGAACAAGTTCGAGGCACTGGCGGCCAATGACGCCCTGGTGCATGCGCACGGGGCCTTGAAGACCCTCGCAGCCAGTCTCATGAAGATCGCCAACGATATCCGCTGGCTTGCCAGCGGACCGCGTAGCGGCATCGGCGAGATCTCGATCCCCGAGAACGAACCCGGTTCGTCGATCATGCCCGGCAAGGTCAACCCCACGCAGTGCGAAGCACTGACGATGCTGTGCGCCCAGGTGTTTGGCAACGATGTATCCATCACCATCGGCGGGGCCTCGGGAAACTTTGAACTGAATGTCTACCGTCCCATGATCGCCTACAATTTCTTGCAGAGCGTGCGCTTGCTAGCCGATGGCTGTGCAAGCTTTCGGAAGTACTGCGTCCTGGGCATTCGCGCCAACACGGATCGAATTGCCGAGCTCGTCGAGCGCTCGCTGATGCTCGTGACAGCGCTCAATCCCCATATCGGTTACGACCGCGCGGCCGAGATTGCCAAGAAGGCCCATCGGGAAGGCACAAGCCTGAAGTCCGCGGCTCTGTCGCTGGGCTATGTCACCGAGGATCAATTCAAGGCCTGGGTCAGGCCCGATCAGATGGTCGGGCCGATTTCCTAGCGCAGGTTGCCGGTGTGGCCCAGCGAATAGCGCCCCGGCTGCGGCCAGACGGTCAGGCCATGGGGCTCATGGCCGACCGCGACCGTATCGACCGCCCCGGTTACGGTGTCGATCCGGTAGACGACATCGTCGAAGCGTCCCGACAGCCACAGATAGTTCCCGTCGGCGCTGACATTGCCCATGTCAGGGCTGCCTCCCCCGGGAATCGTCCAGATCTTGACGACACTGCGACTGGCAAAGCTGAGGACGGCAATGCTGCCTTCGCCATGCGGGGGACCGTGAATCTTGTGTGAGCCCCGATTGGCGACATACAAGAACTGTCCGTCCCGGCTCGGATACAGTCCATGTGTCCCCAATCCCGTCGGAATAAACCCAACCTGCTGGAAGCGCTCACCATCGACTACATAGACCCCGTCCGCTTCCATGTCAGCGATATAGAAAACCTTGCCATCGGGCGCGATGCGAATGTCCTGCGGCATGCCTTTGAGTGCGCTGCAGATCTCACCGCCCACGACCACTGTGGGACCGCGCGCGGCCACACCCTGCAGCGGTTTACGCAGCGCGAGGTAGCCTTCGACCCGGCCATGCACCAGATCAACCTTGGTCAGCCCTCCCGAAAACTCGCAGGTGAAGATCGCATAACGGCCATCGATCGAAAAGTCCGCGTGGTTGATGCCCGCGCAGCCGGGCGTGCTGATCGATGATTTCAGCTCCATCGTATGAGGGTCGCGTAGATCCAGCCGGCGGTGATTCTCGGCCACGACGATGGCCGAGGATCCATCAGGCATGTAGTACATGTTGTAAGGGTCATCAACGGGAATCGCCGGGCCGGGCTTGCCGGTTGTCGGATCGATCGGCGTCAAGCTGCCGTCAGTGCGACCTTCCGCGTTGTTGGCGACCCAGAGGGTTCTCAGATCCCACGCGGGAATGATGTGTTGCGGATTGATTCCGACACGGAAATGATCGACCACCCGCAACGTCTGGGGATCGATCACCGAGACATCATTCGACTGCCGATTCGGCACGTAGACCCGCTCAAGATCGTTGCTGACAGCGGCTGAAAGGTGTCCCTTGGCGGTATCGGCGTAGAGATTCTCCGGATCCGTCACGGCGGGCATGCCCGGCAAGGGAGAAGCGAGGGCGGCCGGATCCGATGCTCCGCCCTCGCCTGCGGGCGCGGCGAGACTTGGTGCGATCGACAGGACGAGCGCGAGACCAATCAAGAGGCCCTTCGGCCGCTTCGTTTCATCCATTACGAAGACTCCAGCATGCAAAAATGGTTTCAGCCCAGGGCGTCACTTGCCTGCACCATGGCGATCCACTGCCTCGCGGATGGCCTGGACCGTATGCTCAACGATGAGATCGACACCGACCTCACCGAGCGCGGCGCTCGCGCGGCGCGGGTCGCCGTACTCGCCCAGCGCTGCAGACGGCATGTCGCCGGCGAGCCGTCCGGCGCGGACGAGATCCGGGACCAGCGCGAGCGTCAAGGACGCGTCGGCGAGACCCGCGTGCGTTCCGATCTCGGCTTCGCCGAAGCCCCTGCGCCTCAGTTCGGCGACATACTCGTGTTGCGTGACACGGTAGTACTCCTCGAGGGCATGCACGCGAACGTCGCTTGCGCTCCACTCGCGATTCAACTTCTGGGCCACCGCCCTCTCGTCGGCTTGATAACCGCCGTGATCGCCAATAAACACTATGTCGCGAAAGCCGTGGAGCTTCAGACTGCGGGCCGTGGATTCGAGCAGGTGCATGAATGTCTCGTCAGAGATCGTGAGCGTGCCGGGAAAGCGCATATGCTGCTCGGGCGGGTCGATACGCCCTTCAGGAACGTAGGCCATGACTGGTGCGACGATGGCATTGCCCAGGCGTGTGGCGATCCTGTCGGACAGAACCTTGACACGGGCGTTGTGTTTGCCCAGGGCGATATCAGGCCCGTTCTGTTCGGTTCCACCGATCGGCACGAGCGCCGTCGTTTTGCCATGAGCGAGGGCCGATTTCAATTCAGTCCAGGTGAGCGCTTCGAGATCGGGGCTTTCGGTGGGTGCAGCGGCCCGGGCGATGCCTGCACCCCAGAGGCACCACAGTGCCAGCCCCAAGAGCGCGCAACCGATTGAAAGCGAACCGGCCCCAAGCCTCTCTTCGCGACGCGTCGGGGCGGCTCGCGCCCCTCGCTCCGGGTGCAGTGCGGGTACTTCGTCGGTGGAAACCATGCGGTATTCTAGGCCATGCGCGCAATGTTCCGGCCGCACGCCCGACCCCTCGCGCGCCATGAGTCGCAGAGCCGGTGGTTCAGACTGGCTTCTGGTATTGCGCAACGAGCCTGTCGGCGCCACTCGCCAGGATCCCTACGTCTGAGCCGACTGCAACGAACAGGCAACCGAGCGCGATGTAACGTTCGACCAGATCAGGGCGTCCCGTCAGGATGCCCGCCACGCTGCCTGAGGCCTTGATCCTGGATAGGGCACCTTCGATTGCGGCACAAACCTCGGGATGGGCGGGCTCCCCGAGATGACCCATGTCGGCAGAGAGGTCGCCCGGCCCGATAAAGATCCCGTCGATGCCTTCAACTGCGGCGATCTCCTCGAGCGCATCCAGTCCCGCGCGGTTTTCAATCTGAACCAGAACGCAGATCTCCCTCTCGCACGATTGGAAATACTCGCGCATGCGCCCGTATCCCGAGGCGCGCGAAGCCGAGGCGAAGCCGCGAACACCTCGAGGCGGGTAGCGGGTGGCCGCCACGGCCCGCGCTGCTTCCGTGGCGCTTTGCACGAACGGGATCAGGAAGCTCTGCACCCCGGCATCGAGGTAGCGCTTCAGGACCACGGTGTCATTCCAGGGGGGCCGCACGATCGGATGCGCGCTGCCGCCTTGGGCAGCCTGAAGCTGGGCTACGACCATGGGCAGTTCGTTGGGCGCGTGCTCGGTGTCGAGCAAGAGCCAGTCGAATCCCGCGTGGGCGAGAATCTCCACCGAGAGCGACTGGGCGAGGCTCGACCACAGACCAAGTTGCAGCCTCCCCTCTTTGAGACCGCGCTTGAAGCGATTCTCGGGTACGTGCATTGCGCTCTCCTTCAGGGTCGACCGTGCCCTAGAAGATTTCAGGATCCGGGGTCGGCTCGCCCCGTTCTAAGAAGTCGAAGTCACAGCCTTCATTCGCCTGGGTCACATGAGCCGCAAAAAGAGCGCCGTAGCCGCGCAGATAGCGCGGCTTGGGTGACACCCAGGCGCTGCGGCGCCGCTCCAACTCGCCATCTGCAACGAGAAGGGAGAGGCGGCGAGCCGGAATGTCCAGCTCGATCTCATCGCCTTCCTCGACCAGTGCGAGGGGGCCGCCGACGTAGGATTCGGGCGCGACATGCAATACGCAGGCACCATAACTCGTGCCGCTCATACGCGCGTCCGAGATGCGCACCATGTCACGCACCCCTTTCTCGAGGAGCTTCTTGGGGATCGGCAACTGGCCCCACTCTGGCATCCCAGGTCCACCCAAAGGCCCGGCGTTCTGGAGCACCAGTACCGAATTCTCGTCGACCACCAGTTCGGGGGAGTCGATCCTGGCGGCCATGTCGGCGTAGTTCTGAAACACGACCGCCGGTCCGCGATGGCGGTGCAGGCGCTTCAGCGCAGCGGGGGGCTTGATGACCGCGCCATCCGGGGCAAGGTTGCCGTACAGCACGGCCAGGCTGTCTTGGGCGACCAGCGCGCGTTCCAGGGGCAGGATCACCTCGGGGTTGAAGACCGTCGCCCCGGCAAGGTTAGCGCCGAGCGAGAATCCGTTGGCGGTGATGCAATCGAGCTTGAGTCGTGGCGCGAGCTGCGCCATCAGCGCGGGCAAACCCCCCGCGTAGTAGAAATCCTCCATCAGATACTCCCCGGCAGGCCGGATGTTCGCCAGAAGGGGAGTCACGCGCGCCAGCGCGTCGAAGATCTTCAGATCCAAGTTCACGTTGGCGCGCCGCGCCATCGCGACGAGATGCACGATCGCGTTGGTCGATCCACCCAGAGCAAGTACCGTGGTGACGGCATTATGAAAAGCCCCCTCAGACAGGATGTCCGAAGGCTTGAGATCCTGCCACACCATCTCGACAATACGACGCCCGCAGGCGGCAGCCATTGCCGCGTGGCGCGCGTCAGCAGCGGGAATCGAGGCGGCACCGGGCAGACTCAAGCCGAGCGCCTCGGCTGCCGAGGTCATCGTCGAGGCGGTGCCCATCGTCATGCAATGACCTGGCGAACGCGCGATGCCCTCCTCGATCTCACGCCAGTCTTCCGGGGCGATGGTACCGGCCCGCAGTTCTGCCCAGTATTTCCAGACATCGCTGCCCGAGCCCAACGTCGCTCCCCGCCAGTTGCCGCGCAGCATTGGCCCTGCAGGCATGAACAGGGCGGGCAGGTTCATCGAAGTCGCGCCCATGATGAGACCCGGCGTCGTCTTGTCGCAGCCACCCATCAGCACCACACCATCGGCCGGATAGGAACGCAAGTTTTCCTCGACCTCCATGGCGAGGAAATTGCGATACATCATGGTGCTGGGCTTTTGGAACGGCTCCGACAAAGTCATCGCGGGCAGCTCCATGGGAAATCCGCCTGCCTGCCAAACCCCGCGCTTGACCTCCTCGACGCGCTCTTTGAAGTGGGTGTGGCAGGGGTTGATATCACTCCACGTGTTGATGATTGCGATCACTGGCTTGCCCACGTAGTCGTCGCGGGTGTAACCCATCTGCGCACTGCGCGAACGGTGTCCGAAGGAGCGCAGCGTATCGACCCCGTACCAGCGGTGACTGCGTAACTGTTCGGGCGTCTTTCTGGTCATGTCATGGCCTCCTGGTCAGCCTAGGCGCGTCGGTGGAGCGCAATGCGCGGGCGCCATACGCCAAGTGCGATCGCCAGCGCGCCCAGCACCAGGTTCTGCCAGACGCCCCGTGACAGCGCCTCGAGCGCCTTGCCAGGGCCCACCTCATCAACCATGCGCGCAGCCTCATGTATCGCTGGCTGGATGCTCACGAGCACCACACCGGTCATGACCATCCCGATCAATGCCTTCAGCCAGACCCAAGGCTCGTCCATGAAGGGTCGATGGACGGCGATGGCCAACAGGCCCGAAACCACGGCCACAAGAAGCCCTGGAACGAGTAGCCAGCTCGCAGCTTCTGCGCCAGCATCGAGGAGCGCGCGGCGAGACGCTCCGCTGGCGCTGGCGACCTGCGTTGCAAGCACAATCTCGCAAGCTAGGGCGCCTAACGCCAGCGCCACTCCGCCCAGATGCGCGAACTTCAAGAAGCGTCTCACAGCTCGCAGCCCCGTCGCACACCGAGCCCCTTTTCGCACAAACCAAGGCTCTTGGGCGGCAGAAGCGAGAGCCGCCCCGCCATGGGGAGGACAAGCCGCCTCAAGCACGGATCCTTGACCGCCCACTGCGCCGACGCAGCACGTGGGCCATGGGGCCCATTGCACCGTCGTTCAGAGCACAGAGAGCCCCACCCAACAGTCCGAGATGGAACAGGGCCGCTGCGAAGAGCAGACCATTGAGCTGCCAGACGAGCACAGCCGCACCGGCCATGCTCCAGAGGCACACGCAGTAGCCCATTGCCAGAGCTGGGGTGATCGGTCGCCCAAAGCGCCAAGCGACCAACGCCAGGCACGGAAGGACCATGGCAGCCTTGATGAGCGCCATCGCTCGCAATAGATGCACCAGCTCGATGTCCTGCAGTGCTCTCACAGGCGTGGATCCGAGCCAGAGCACGGCCAGTACGGCCACGAGGCTCCCCAAGCCCAGGACGAGCCGCCACAAACCCGGGAGGGCATTCGGACCCCGCCAGGCTGCAGGGGTCGTGAGAGGCAGGGCGGTTACCGGGTTCGAGTTCACGGATCCAAGCTCCAGAAGGAAGGGAGACGCAATGGCGGCAGCGGGGACTTGCCCGGGCTAGGGTCGACTCGGGGCTCTAAAGCGCGGTAGGAGCGCAGCCAGCCGCTTGCCCATCTCATCGCCTAAGGCCTGCAGTCCACTCGCCGGTCGAATCATGACCTCAAACTCGCAGATCCTGCCCACCTCGTCAAAGCGGATCAGGTCGACCCCCTTTAGCTCCCGGTCCTGGACTCGCGCGCGGAACTCCAGCACCACATTCAAGCCGTCCGCGCTGACAAATTCGCGCTCGTAGAAGAAGTCCCGGAACACCCCAAACACGGTGGTCAAGATGAGGGCGACCGCTTCCGCACTTTCATAGGGGTGATGCGCCATCGGAGACCGAAACACCGCATTGGGATGCAGGAGTTCAGACAGTCCGGAGAGGTCACCGGCAGCGAGCATCGCGTTCCATCGCTCGAGCGAACGGGCGACTTGGCCGTGCGTGCGGTCCCCCGTCGTAACAGGATGCAAAGCGTTCATGACGGTCTCCTTTTGGCCGCACCTGGGCTCAAGCATGAGCCGACTCGATCGGCAGTGCGACCTCGTACTTCACCTCACGCAGGGCCACGCTGGTGTTGAACGTCGCCACTCCCGGAAGGCGCAGCAAGACATTGTGCAAGAACTCATGATACGTCTTCATGTCGGGGACGAGTATCTTAACGAGATAGTCCGCGTTCCCGGTCAGCTCGTAGCACTCGAGGACTTCGGTGCGCAGCTTGATCGCCTGTTCGAAGCGCTCGACGATCCCCTCTTCGTGGCGCGTCAGGGTGACACTGGCAAATACGCACACCTCCAGTCCGAGCTGGTGACGATCGAGGAGCGCTGGGTAGCCCCGGATGAGACCGGATTCCTCGAGCTCCCTTTGGCGGCGCCAGCACGGCGTCGCCGAGAGTCCTGCAATCTCGGCGAGTTCGGCGATCGACACGCGCGCATTGCGCTGCACCGCAGCAAGAATCTTCCACGACGCACTATCCAGAATCTTTTGTTTCATCTGGGCACCATCTTGAGATAGATCATCCGGATCATCGCTTACCTGGGGAAAATTAGAAATATCCTTGCTCCGAATCCGCCCTACAGTCTTGGTTCTCCATCCGAGCGAGATCGCCATGTCCCAATCCCAGCACGACCCACTGCCCGATGCGCAACCCCAACCCGACTCGATCGATCGTGGATACCGGCTTGAAGATCGCTACGGGCGCAACAACGGACGAGTCTTCCTGACGGGCACTCAGGCCCTCGTGCGGGCCTTGCTCGCGCAGAGTCAGAAGGACCGCGAAGCGGGGAGGAACACCGCTGGATTCGTCAGCGGTTACCGCGGTTCACCACTGGGCGCCGTGGATCAGCAGATGTGGCGCGCGCGCGACCTGCTCGAGGCCCATTCGATTCGCTTTCTTCCCGCAATCAACGAAGAGATGGGCGCAACCGCGGTCCTGGGTACGCAGCGCGTCGAAGCCGATCCTTTGCGCACGGTCGATGGCGTCTTCGCGCTTTGGTACGGCAAGGGTCCCGGGGTCGACCGGGCCGGTGATGCACTGCGACACGGCAATGCATTCGGATCTTCCCCTCACGGCGGCGTCGTGGTGGTTCTCGGCGATGACCATGGCTGCGTGTCCTCGTCGATGCCACATCAGAGCGATTTTGTGGCGGCCGCGTGGAGCATGCCCGTGCTCAATCCGTCCAATGTGACCGAGTTGATCGAGTACGCCCTCTACGGCTGGGCACTCTCGCGCCACAGCGGAGCCTGGGTCGCCATGAAGGCGATCTCTGAGACGGTCGAGTCGGCGAGCACGGTCGACTGGGCCAACGTTACGACCGAATGGACTCCGCCACCCTCTGCGGCCGAGCTCCTGGGCGGCCTGCACAACCGCTGGCCCGATCTGCCTAGCCTCGCCATCGAGACCAGGCTCGCCGAGAAGCTCAAGTCGGTCCAGGCCTTCGCAGAGCGCAACGTTCTGGACAAGATCATCGCCGAGAATGAGGCCGCTGACCTCGGGATCGTGACGTGCGGTAAGGCTCATCTGGATCTGCTGGAAGCTTTGCGCCGCCTCGATCTGTCGCCGGCGATCCTGGCTGAAGCGGGTATTCGCATCTACAAGGTGGGACTGTCGTTTCCGCTCGAGACGACGCGCCTGAATCACTTCGCGCGCGGCCTAGACGAGATACTCGTCATAGAAGAGAAGGGCCCATTCGTCGAGCAACAGCTCAGAAACCACTTCTATAACGCGCCACAGGGACTGCGACCGGTCCTCGTGGGCAAGACCGATGCGCAAGGTGCGCCCCTTTTCTCCTCACAAGGCGAGATGCGTCCCTCGCGGGTCATGCCAGGGGTGGCTGCCTGGCTCGCGCGCCACAGACCGCAGTTAGACAGGCGCGATCGGGTCGTCGACTTCGTGGCACCGACGGTGCTCTCCAATGCGGCCGACGGCGTGCGGCGCAGCCCCTACTTCTGCTCGGGCTGCCCGCATAACACGTCTACCCGGATACCGGAAGGGTCGATCGCCCATGCCGGCATCGGCTGCCATTTCATGGCGTCGTGGATGGAGCGCGACACGGTCGGCCTGATCCAGATGGGCGGAGAGGGGGTCGATTGGGCCGGTCAGGCGACCTTCACACGCCGCGGCCACATCTTCCAGAATCTCGGCGATGGCACCTATTTCCACTCGGGGATACTCGCGATCCGTCAGGCAGTCGCTGCCAAGGCGAATATCACCTACAAGATCCTCTACAACGACGCGGTCGCCATGACGGGCGGGCAGCCCGTCGATGGCAGCACCTCGGTCCCGCAGATCGCACGTCAGGTCGAAGCGGAGGGTGCTGCAAGGGTGGTCGTCGTCAGCGACGCCCCCGAGAAATACCACGGTCATGAGGATCAGTTCCCAAACGGCACGACCTTCCACGGGCGGCTCGAACTCGATCGGATCCAGCGTATCTTGCGCGAGATCCCCGGTGTCACGGTCCTGATCTATGACCAGACCTGCGCGGCCGAATTGCGGCGCCGCCGCAAGAAAGGTGTCGAGCCCGATCGGACGCGTAGGCTTTTCATCAATGCCGGAGTGTGCGAAGGATGCGGCGACTGCGGTGTGCAATCAAACTGCCTGTCGGTCGAGCCGCTGGAGACCGAACTGGGGCGCAAGCGCCGCATCAATCAGACCTCCTGCAACAAGGATTATTCCTGCATCAACGGGTTTTGTCCGAGCTTCGTCTCGATCACCGGGGGCAAGCTGCATCGCGCCGTGCGCGCCGGCTTCGATCCGGCCGAGTTGACGGCGCTCGTCGATGCCCTGCCAAGGCCACGAGCTGTTCTCGGCGAGGCCCCTTACGACATGCTCGTCGCGGGGGTCGGCGGCACCGGGGTCGTGACGGTCGGGGCCCTGGTCTCGATGGCTGCCCACCTGGAAGGAAAAAGCGCCTCGGTCCTGGATTTCATGGGCTTCGCGCAAAAGGGGGGCGCTGTACTGTCCTTCGTCCGTTTGGCCGCGCGGCCGGATCTTCTGAACCAGGTCCGTATCGATACCCAACAGGCGGACCTGATCCTCGCCTGCGATCTCGTCGTCGGAGCCAGCGCAGACGTCTTGCAGACCGCCCGCCTGGGCCGCACGCGCATCGTCGCGAACGAGCACGAGATGCCCAATGACGCGTTCGTGCGCCACCCCGACGCAGAATTGCACGCTGCCGAACTGCGGGAGAAGATGCGCTATGCCGTGGGCGATGAGGCCATCGAGCATTGCAATGCACACGAGTTGGCGCGCCGGTTCCTCGGTGACGTCCAGACCGAGAACATCGTGCTCTTGGGCTTCGCCTGGCAACAGGGCCTGGTGCCGGTCTCGCTGGCCGCACTCGACCGGGCGATCGAGCTCAATGGCGTGGCCATCGAGGCCAATCGCCTTGCCCTGTCGATCGGACGGATGGCCTGGGCGGATGCAGATTCGCTCGCCCGACTCACCGAGAGTCCCGTCGCACCGACCGGGCAGGACATGGGGCTGGACCAGCTTGTCCTGGCCCGATCAGCCCTGCTCAGCGCGTATCAGAATCCCCGTCTGGCCCGGCAGTACCAAAGCGCGGTCGCGCGCATCGGGCGCCTTGAGGAGAAGGCCCTGGGTGCAACGGGAGCCGTGACCGAAAAATTCGCGCTCAATTACGCTCGACTCTTGGCCTACAAAGACGAATACGAGGTCGCGCGGCTCTATACGGACGGCGCGTTCGCCGACGCGCTCGCCGCCGAGTTCGAAGGGTTGCCGGGTCGTGATTTCAGGATCGATTTTCATATGGCGCCGCCGCTTCTGGCGACTAAGGGCTTAGACGGCAAGCCGAGAAAGATCCGCCTCGGACCGTGGCTTTTCCCGACACTGAGGGCCCTGGCCAAATTGCGCTGGCTGCGCGGGGGAGCCTTTGACCCCTTCGGATGGACTCTTGAGCGGCGCGCCGAGCGCGCGCTCTCCTGGGACTACGCCGCCACGATAGAGAGGGTTCTTAGCGAAAGCGACCTCTCCCAAACTGCAAGGCGCGATGCCCTGGTCGAGCTCGCAGCCCTGCCGGAAAAGATCCGGGGCTTTGGACACATCAAGCGTGCCCATCTGGTGGCCGCAAAGGCGCGCGAGGAGCAGCTCCTTCGCCTACTCGGTCAAAGTCCTCGGCACTCTCGCCCCGTGAGCGAACTGCTGCGACGCGCGGCTCCGCCCACTCGGCACAGGACGATTCCAATCTTGACAGACCAGGGCCGGTAGCCCTGCTTGCCCCGTCCTAGGAAGGAACCTAGGTCAAATCGAGGTTCCCCCCCGATTGTGGTGCCAGGCGACGACCTCCGATAATCAGGCACGCCCGCTTCATGAAATGATGCCGATGACTTCGGATGCGACCCTTACCAACCTGGTCCGCTCGATGCTTTTGCTCGGGGCTGGGGTAATCTCGGGTTGCGGCGG
>CAJCID010000170.1 GCA_903970305.1 Rhodospirillales bacterium
ATACCCCGACGAGCCCCTCGTTGCCGACCATGGCGATCTCGGTGGAGGCCCCACTTTCTGTCACATAAAGGAGCGATACGATCGAAGTCGTCGGAAAATAGACGTACTCGACCTTGGCTCCCGACTCGTAGAGCACGTCACCCCAGCTCATCGTGATCGGCTCAAGGCGCGGCATCCATCGCGTCTCGACATCGCGGGGGAGTGCCGCGAGCAATCGGTTCGTACTCGTTTCGTGGCCGCCGATCACGTCAAGCTCCTAGGCACCTTGGATTAATCATCACTGACTAACGTTCCCTTATCAGAGCACGAGGCGGGGGATCAATCAACGTAGAAGCACATAACCCCTTCGGCTGATGGCAGATGATGCCGCGCTCTGGCAGCCTCGGAACCAGCCGATGAGCGGGACCGCATGCGCCGGCGATGCGCACCGATGCGCACTGATCTTGAACGAGCCGAGTCTGACTCATGGTCGGGGCGCATTGCTGCGAACGCCTGGTACGAGATGATCGAGGCAGTCATGCAGAGTGGCGACCAGAACAGTGGAGCGGTTCGCTACGCCGGCGGCGTGCGCAACATGGACTGCCCATTGACGATAATGTGATTCACCACGTGCGTGACCCCCGGTGCCCGCCAGGCGGCCCAGGCAGCCGCTTCGCGTTGGGTGCGAGAGGTGGCCGCCCCGGTCAGGGTGACCGTGCCATCGCCCCGAACCTCGACCTGGACGAGCGCCTCATCAACCTCTTCGTCTTCAAGCAGAGCGGTCTTGACATCTTGGGCCACCCGGTCGTGCCGGAGCGTTATGGTGTCAGTCACTCCGCGCACGCCCGCTACTGCCGCTGCGACCCTGCGCGCGGCGTTGCGCTGGAATTGCCACCTCACGTGCCCAGATAGCGTAATCCAGCCCGACTCGGCCTCGGCCACCACGGCGTTGGGCACGAAGAGGTGGCGCTTCAGGGAGCCGTTCACGCGTGCCGCCAGGTCAGAATCGCCCTCCGGCGGCGCGGGCAGCGGTGCAGTCAGGGGAGGGCTTTGGCTTGCGTGCGCGTCCGCGCGGCTATACCTCATGGACTACCTGCAATGCGTTGTCGACTTCCGTGACACCCGGGGCGCTCCAGGCCGCCCAGGTGGCCTCGGTGCGTTCCTCCAAGGTGCGCGCAGTACCCGAGAGGGTCACCTTTCCTCCGGTAGCCAAGACATTGATGCGGTCCGCATTGACCCATGAATTGCGCCGCAAGGTGGTCTCGATGGCCTTGTGCACGTCCGCGGCGTCTGCTTCTGGAACGAGGGTGATCTCGTTGGTGACCCCGAGGACTTTGCTCATGTACCGGACCGCGCGTTCTGCCGCGTTGCGCTCGAACTGCCATTGGGTGGTGCCCGACAAGGTGACCCAACCCTCGTCGACCGCGACCTGCACGCTGACCGGGACCCAGACGTGCCAGTAGAGCGCACTCGCCACCGCGATCGCCAGGTCAGCATCACTGTCATCACGCGACTCGAGGTGGTGCACGTCGAGTTCGTCAACCAATATCCTCACACCCGCAATGCGGTGGACCACCCGTTCGGCGGCCCTCTTCTCGGCATAGAAGGAGACTTTGCCGGTCAGGGTGACGACCCCGTTCGCGGCGCTCACTGTGATTCGGTCCGCGGTCACCGAAGGCTCCCAGAGGAGCGCTTCGCGCACATCCGATTCGAGCTCTTGGTCGGTTTTCATGGGATTCCTGCTGAGGCGTGAAACCGCAGTCTAGGCGCCGCGCGGCCCGGGGTCCGTGCGCCGCCCCACGCCCGTCGTGCCCAAGGCAGGACTGCCCCCTTCGGGCGTGCCGGCTTTCGAGCCGGCGTCTCCCAGACTTGCTCTGCCCCGGGGTTGCCACGCCTTCTTGCGCGCTGAAAATACAGTGAGGAGTAGTCCGAAGCGCCTAAACACCGCTTGAGCACCACTTTCGGGCTTGTTCTTCCCGTCCCCCGGTCGAACGAGATCTGGAAGGCGCCGCAGATGTGAATAGGTCACATAAGCCGGGCGAATTCCTTCCTCGTTCGGGGAACTCTGCCGCCGTACAGTGGAGTCATCGGATCAACGCAACTCGCGAAGATCCACGAACCCAAACCGGAGAACACCATGAACAGCCAATACAACACCAGCTCGGTCCGCCTCGACAACGTCCTGTCGATCCTGGTCATCGTCGCCGTCACGGGCTCTGCCGGCTTCGCGGCCATCGCCTCTGCTCTCGCGCCACTCGCAGCCTGATCAGCCCTGAACCGGAGAACACCATGAATTCCCAATACAACACCAGCTCGGTCCGCCTCGACAACGTCTTGTCGATCCTGGTCATCGTTGCCGTCACGGGCTCTGCCGGCTTCGCCGCCATCGCCTCCGCTCTCGCGCCGCTCGCGGCCTGAAAGATCCCCCCTAGGGTAGAGCCCTGAGGGACAAGGCCTAGCTGGATAGTTCCTTCTGATTCTGGATCACGCGCGAGACGAGGCCATAGGCGATCGCTTCTTCGGCCGACATCCAGAAGTTCCGATCCGTATCGGTCACGACCTTCTCGTAGGGTTGTCCTGTTTCACGCACGATCTGCCGGTTGATCCGTTCGCGGATCTTGACGATCTCCTTGGCTTCGATCGCGATGTCGGAGGCCGGTCCACGCACCCCACCTAAGGGTTGGTGCAACAGAAAGCGCGTGTTGGGCAGGCAATAGCGACGCTCCTTCACGCCCGCCAGAAAAATCATCGCTCCAGCGCTTGCGACCCACCCGGTACCGATCATGCGCACAGGCACCTGGGCGTCCACGAAGCGGATGATGTCATGGATCGTGTCGCCACTTTCCACATGCCCGCCCGGGGAATTCACGTACACATCGATCGGTTTGGAACCGTCGCCTGCTAAACCCAGAAGACGCGCGGTCACGTCGCGCGCGAGCTTGTCGTTGATCGCCCCAAAAATCAGCACGATCCGCTGCTTGAAGAGGCGCCGCTCGAGTTCGCCGATCGGCGAGGACAGTGTCGCGTTCTCGTCCGGTTCGCTGGGATCAGGACCCAAGGGCTCAGGAATATCGGGATCGTCGGGTTCGGGCTGGGAGACGGGTCTGGAGACGGGTAGGGAGCCGGGTAGGGAAATCGATTTCATAGGAGAGTGCTCGGTGGATGAGGGATGCCGGGATCTTGCGCGCGGCCTATTCTATACAGTTCCTCGACCGACCGGGATCTGAGCCGGCAGCTGCGGCGGTGCTCCGCTTCCTTGAAGGGGCCCTGGGCACGAACCTTGCGGGAGCACTTTCCGCGCGGCCCATCTGATTCACTTGAAGGGCGACGACGAAGTCCCATATACGAGTGCTCAGGACGCGCCTTGCGGCAGGGGCCGAACCAGCATTCTTGCCTGCGCGCCACACAACTGTCCATCCCAAGGCTTTCATGCAGAGAACCTTTGTTCGACTCGCCCTCTTGACCGCGCTCTTTCATGTCTACATCGGCTGGCGGATTTTGCCGGACCTCGAGCTCGGACCGGTCGGGATGGGTCTGGGTATCGTCTTCTTGCTGATCTCCTCCGTGTTCACGCCCTTGGGCGTCCTCGCGCGCTGGATCAAGCCCCACAAGCTCGCCGACCGCATCGCCTGGGTGGGGCTCATCCTGATGGGACTTTATTCGTCGCTTCTGGTCCTGACGCTCCTGCGCGACGTCTTTCTCCTCTTGGCAAGCCTTGCGGTATACGCTCTACCTTCGCTGGGTGGTCTGGGCGAGCTGCGCCATCTCACAGCGCTCATCGTCCCCTCACTCGCACTGTTTCTCACGCTTCTTGGCTTTGGCAATGCAAGGCGCCGCGCCCAGGTGATCCAGGTGGATGTTCCCATCCGCGATCTGCCCGAAGCGCTCCAGGGGTTTCGGATCGCACAGATCAGCGACATTCATGTCGGCCCGACAATCAAAAAGCCCTATCTCGCCAAGATCGTCGCAGCGGTGAATGCGCTCGATGCCGATCTGATCGCCATCACCGGCGATCTCGTGGATGGCTCGGTGACCGAACTGTCGGACCAGACTGCACCATTGGCGGGACTCGCGGCGCGCCATGGCACCTTC
>CAJCID010000171.1 GCA_903970305.1 Rhodospirillales bacterium
GCCACATCGGCGGCGTCGCGTCCCGTGCCAATGCGCACCAGACCCATCGGAATGGCGGTCCCCGAAGGATCAAAGAGGTACCAGCGACCGCCGAGGAACACCTCGACATAGGCATGGAAGTCAGGGGGGCCAAGCATCGGATCCGCACCGTAGTCGGTACCGGTCACAAAGCGCGCCGGGGTCGAGAGGGCACGGCAGAGGGCGATCATCAAGTGGGCGAAGTCCCGGCACACACCGACCTGCTCGATGAGCGTGTCGACTGCCGAGGTGTTCGAGTTCGAGGTGTTCGAGGCGAAGGTCACGCGACGCTGCACCCAGTCCCGGATTGTCTGCACCCGACTGTGGCCTTGCTGAAGCCTGCCGAATTCCCCGATGGCGATTCGCCCGAGCCGATCCGATTGGCAGTACCGACTGGGATAGATGTAGCCGAGCGCTTCGGTGGGCAGCCATCGGATCGGTGTCTCGGGCACTTGGCCGGGATCAGCAAAATGATGGTCCAGATCCACCGTAGCGCTATAGTTGACGCGTAACGGACCCGGTTCGGCATGCAAACGCATGTAGCGATTTCCGGTCAGCCGATCGGAATCGATCTGAATGGGCACCGGCTGACTGATGAACAGTTGCTCGTCGGAGACCATCTGCGCGGACGTCTGGGCGGGATGGATGTTGAATACGAAATCCGCGCCAAACGGGTCAATCTGATAGTTCAATTCGATCTGAAGAAGAATGCGTATCATTGGATCAGGGCAGTGCGCTCGCCCGGCGAAGCTGCGGGCGTGTCGAGGTCATAGGGCCCCGAACTATAGGCTATTGTGCCGCTGGCGTCAGTTCGATATCGCACCGATAGCGCTATAACTCGCTAACCCGTTGACGCATATAGGTTTATTGACCTGAAGCACGCCAACGGGAGTGTTCTAGGGATTTTCAAACGGGTTGTCCCGACAGCCTGCATAGAAGACCATGTTGATCTCCGTAGCCTGCAACGCCTCCCCCAGACGGGTCAACGAAATGGCGCGCTCACCCAGGGCGGCGAGCCCCTTCTTAACGGGATAGTCTCGCTCGAGCAGATAAACTATGTGGTCGTTTTCCAGCCCGTGTCCCGTCACATACAAGAGAGCCACCCGGCTCGCGGCCGATCGACGTGAAAAGTCGGATAGCCTTGCCTCGAGTTCCGTCCGAGTCGGATCGAGCACCGATTCGACGTTAAAACCCAGCCGCGCGAGTTGGTCTCCCACTCGAACGAGATCATGCTGGGCGCCCGGTAGCGAAGCCGCCCAGCCGGAATCCGAGTAGTTGGCAAACACCACCACGAGGGCCTCGCGCACCTCTCCGAGGGGACGGGGCAAGAAAGGTCGGCCGTTCTCCGCAGTCCAGTCGACAAAGTCGGGCACTTGCCGCCCTCGGCTCTTGATGACGGTCAGGCGAGCCAACTCGTCTCGAAATTCACCGAAGGTCAGCTTGTCCTTCGTGAGTGCTTCAATCAAGGCGCTCGCGAATGGATTGCCGCCTCCCTCTCCTTCGTCGAATGTCGGCTTGCCGGGCTGAGACGCAAAGATGAAGCTCGGCCCAACTGCGAAACTGAGACTTGACGCGACCATGAGCAGGGTGGCGATTGCGAAGTGCGATGCTCGATTGATCCGGCCACCCATCGCCAAAAGTACGACGCGACCCTGTTTCTGATCCATTTCCCGATCCCAAGTCCGCTTCGCGCGAACTGTTTTTCCCCCGGATTTCAGGCAGGCGCCCGCTAGAACGTACCGTCGGATTCTACAGTGCTCCAAGGCGGCCTTGCATCAACTCTACTGTCCTCGGCGCAGCGGGATTTTTCCGGAGCGATGAAGACCATCATGGCCAGCTGAAATGGACCAGCGAAGCCAATGTCGCCGACGCGCGATTCCGCGAGTTGCCGCCACCCGCTTGGGGGCTAAGGAGAAACCGCGCGGGCCACGATGAACGGCAAGGGGTGCGGCGTCGTGTCCAGATCCGGACGGCTTATGCGCGAGCGGATCAAGGTCGAGACGCGCCCAAGGCCGAGAAATAGAAGAGGTCTTGGGCTAGGTTCGTTGGCGAACAGACCCTTCGTTTGGTCCCCTCTACTCTGGGGTTTTCGGCGACAGCGCGCAGGACACAGAGAGAGGCGCGGTTCGGCGCGCCTGTCAAGATCCCTGATTCCCGGTCCCCTTTTGGAGAGAGTCCGCAATGATCCCATCTGAGCCATCCAACACGCGCTTGACCGCGCTCCGCTCGCTCGAACGGGGGGAGTTTCGAATCGGCCTTGAACTCCAAGGCGTGCGTACCCCCGTGGGGCGCTTCGAAGGCGCCCGGGCGGTTGACAACCAGGCCATATATATCCGCAGGGTCCTGCTCCTGTCGCTTGGCATGGGAACCGGTCCCCGAGCCAACGGAAAATGAGAGGCTTCTTGGCCGCCTTGGGCCAGCCGCAATCTCTTGCCTCGAAGCGACTGCAGCGTTCAGCGCCCGGTAACTGAAGCGGCCAGCTGGGCTCGGCATCAGATCGACGCCCCTTCGCCCCATGCCCCTTCGCCCCTTCGCCCTTTCGCCCTTTCGCCCCTTGGGCAGGAGCACAGCAAAGTCTGCCGCAGTTGGGCGTAAGGTGCATCGGGCCTATCCAGGCGAGGAGATCGTTACCATGAAGACCACGCAACGCACGACGGCCGCACTCCTTCTGATCGCACTCTCGTCCGTCTGCAAGGCCGTCGGCGATACACCTGAAGCGCCACCACACGCCTCAAGCCAGGGCGTCACCCTCGAGGAGGCGCCGGCCCCCTCTGTTGATCCGAACCGGGCCGAACGCGCTCCCCAATGCATCCCCGCGGGTCTTGCGATCGCCGATATCCATTTCAGCATATTCATGGCTCTCAGCTCCCAATGCCCAAGCGCGGAGCCTCAACCCTGTTAGATGCAAACGCGGTCTTTGCGGTCGGAAGAGACCCGATCAGGCCAGATGCGCGTCATCGATCTGGCGGTACTGCACATCGTTTAAGAGTCGTTCCAGTTCCGCACGCACCACCGCATAGCACTCGCAGGCATGCTTCTCGAGGCCCGGGCGATCCAGTACCGAGATGTGACCCCGCCGATAGCTGATCAGACCGGCCCGCTGCAGGTTGCCTGCGGCTTCGGTGACGCCTTCGCGGCGCACGCCCAGCATACTCGCGACCAGTTCCTGGGTCATGACGAGCTCGTTGGTCGGCAGACGGTCCAGCGTCGTCAAGAGCCAACGGCAGAGCTGCTGCTCGAGCGAATGATGCCGATTGCAGGCTGCTGTCTGAAACATTTGCGTAGCCAGTGCCTGTGCATAGCGCAGCAGGACGCGCTGCAAGAGGCCGCCTCGATCGAATTCCTCGATCAGGAGCCGCCGATCGAGGCGCCAGGCTCGTCCGACCGTCTGGACCGCGGCCGAACTGGACGTGCTCGCGCCCCCCATGAACAGCGACACGCCGACCATCCCCTCGTGCCCGACACCCGCGGTCTCGGCCGAGGCGCCCGATTCCAGGACGTAGTGCAAGGAGACGATCGACGTGGTCGGAAAATAGGCATGGGCGAGTCTTTGTCCCGGCTCGTAGAGCACATCCCCCAGGCGCAACGCGACGGGCTCGAGCCGTGCCTCGATGCGTGCGAATTCTGCCGGCGGCAGGGCCCCGAGGAGACGGTTCTGATTGGGATTGTCCGTGGCCGGGCATTGTGCCTGGCGCGGGGACTCGAGGGGAGGTGGTGGGCTGCGCATCGCTTAGCGACCCCCGAGTTCCATGCCGATACCGCGATATCCCACAAAGCGGCTCGTGTGATTGAACATCGGCTCTCCGCTCACCTGGAACTCCTGCTTCGAGCCGTCGGGCCTCGTCCGATCGAAGCGGAAATTGAGAAACGGCTTACGTGCGGAGATGATCTCCTGCAGGGCGACGCGCTGAACCTCGTCCCAACCGTCTGCGGACGAATGGGCAGACGACCCCGCCAGTGGCGGGACCCGGATGCCGAGCATCTCCAGCACGGGCCCGGATACCTTGACGAAGTTCATCTCCTCGTCCTGCTCCCAGTACCAGTCCGAGGCCAACTCGGTCAGGCTTCGAAAGCGCGCTTCGCTCTCGCGCAGTTCAGCCGTGCGCTCCAGTACGGTCTGCTCGAGCAGCGCGTTGTAGCTCGCAAGTTTCCGATACAGCAGGCGGACCTCGAGCATGTTATGGATCCGGGTCCTGACCTCGACCAGATCGAAGGGCTTGCTGATGAAATCCTTCGCGCCTGCATGCAGCGCGCGCAGCTTATGCCCGGGCTGAGCGGTGATCACGAGTACTGGCAGGTAGTCATCCAAAAGACTCGTCTTCAGGCCTGCGATGACCTGAAACCCGTCCATGCCCGGCATCTGGAGATCAAGCAAGATGAGATCGAACTCCTCTTTGCGATGGAGGCCGCAGACCTCATCCGGATTCATCGTCGAGGATGAGCTTGTATACCCGGCTTCCCTTAAGAGTTGTGTCAGCAGCAGGACATTGGATTCCTGATCGTCGACGATCAGGATTTTCGCGGCGGTGATCTCGGCTGGGAGAAGCCTCATGCCCGCGCCCCCTGAGTGGCGGTGGCCGAAAGGCGTCGTGCGAGAATCAGCGCAGCATCGAGAGTATTCATGAGTTCGACGACTTTGATCGGTTTGGTCAGGTAGCTATGGAATCCCGCTGCGAGTCCCCGTGCGACATCGCGCGGAATGGCATTGGCGGACAGCGCGATGATCGGAATGTGGGACGTTGCCGGGCTGGAGCGAAGAAGCGCCATGACTTCGATGCCGCTGATGCCCGGCAGGTTGATATCCATCAGGATGACCTCGGGCAGGTAGGCCTTGGCCATCTCGAGCGCCATGGTGCCATCGTATGCACTGATCAGGCGCCAGTCCGGGCGCCGCGCCACCAGCTGTGCAACCAATTCGAGATTGGCCGGATTGTCTTCTACGTAGAGCAGAGTCTGTGGTGGCGCGCCCGGGTCCACATGCGCAACCGGAGCCTCCAACGCAGGCAGCCGGTCCTGACCCAGGTATTCGGGGGCATCGCTTTGCATGAGCTCAACCCAAAATGCGCTGCCGACCCCCTCCTGGCTTTGCGCCCCGATCGTACCCTCCATCAGTTCCACCAGGCGCTTGGTCACCGTAAGACCGATCCCGGTGCCTTCCTCGGGACTGGTCTCGCGGCCTAAGCGGTTGAACGGCTGGAAGAGCTGCCCGAGCTGCTCTGGCGTGAGACCGACGCCGGTATCACGCACGGTGATCCGCAGAGCATGCGGAGGAACCGGTACGCATTCGAGCGCGACGGCCCCTCCGGGCCGGTTGTACTTGATGGCATTAAAGAGCAGATTGATCAGGACCTGCTTGACCCGGGTCCGGTCCGCCTTCACGTAAAGAGGTGGATCGAAGCGTGGAAAGCTCATCGTCAAGCCACGCGTTTGGGCCTGCGGCTCGATCATCGCGCGGCATTCCTGGATGATCTCGCCCAACGCGATCGGTTCACTCGACAGCGTAAGCTTGCCGGATTCGATCAAGGCCAGATCAAGAATCTCGTTGATGAGTTCAAGCAAGTACCAACCTGCCTTCAGGATCTGCTCAAGGCTGCGTCGTTGGGAGTCGGTGGGTACCGGTGATCCCGACTCGACCAGTTGGGCAAAGCCCAGGATCGCATTCAGCGGCGTGCGTAGCTCGTGACTCATGTTGGACAGGAAATCGCTCTTGGCGCGATTGGCCTGCTCTGCAGCGACGATCGCTTCGCGGAGCTCGCGATCCACGCGGTGGCGCACCGAATTGTTGGTGCCGATCAGGAGGTACCCGATGATCTCGGCGTCGTCGTCGCGCAATGCCGTGATCGAAACGACGGCCGGAAAGCTGTTGCCATTCTTGCAGATAAAGGTCAGTTCGTAGATGTCTTCGATGCCCCGTGAGGCCTTGAAGGCCAGCGCCTCGAAGCCCGGGGCGATGAGCGTGCCGAGCTCCTCGGAGAGTGCCAGCGCCCGCGCCTTGACTTCTGCCGGATCGTGTAGATCACTGGGTTTGAGTCGATTGACGACATCAATCGCATCAAAGCCGAGCATGCGTTGCGCCCCGACATTGAAGAGCTGGATGATGCCGTGCTCGTCAGTTGCGATGATCGAGAAGTTCGCACTGTTGAGGATGGCGTTTTGCAGCGCTCCGGCTTTGAGCAGGGCGGCACGGCCCCCCTCGGCCAACGGAGAAGCGCCCGGGGAAAGCGTGTCGGGCGAATCGGATAAAGTCAGGATCTCACCCATAGGTAGACTAAAGCAGTTGGAGCCTGGACAAGATTGGCATACCGAGATCGCGCGCCGGCCTGATCCACTCGGAATGAAGGGCGCTCACAGTCCCTTTGAGGTATATCGGGGATCGGGGAGGTCGGTCTGTACGCTAGGACACCAAGGACTGAGGACCGGCTGGCCGGTGCCGCTGGCCGGCACATCGCCCGGGCTTCTCGAGGGCCGGCCCGGAACTACCCCGGAATACACATCATGACGACAGCACCTCCCATCAAGACGGTCGCAACCCAGCCCAGTGCAATAATCGCAGGGCTTGAGCGGAAGGCCCCCATGACCGACGTCCGCGAAGCAAGGAGAATGACGACGACCATGAGGGGCACGGCCACCACGCCATTGATCACGGCGCTCCAGAAGAGCGCCTTCATCGGAGTGATCGGTGAGTACTGAATCCCCAGCCCAGCAAGGACACTCACGGCAATGATCGCGTAGAAGCCGCGCGCGGCCCCAAAGCTACGCTCGAGGCCCCAAGACCAGCCAAGAAGTTCGGCCACCGCATACGCGCCGGAGCCCGCTAAGACCGGCACTCCGATGAGCCCCACGCCGATGATCCCGAGCGCAAAGAGCAGATAGGCAAGGTCGCCCGCCAGCGGCCTGAGCGCACTGGCGGCCTCCCCTGCGGTCGTGATGTCTGTGACTCCGGAGACGTGCAGGGTGACCGCGGTCGCCAGGATGATGAAGTAGGCCGTGATGTCTGAATAGAACATGCCGCTCCAGGTATCCCGCGTGATCCGCGAGAGTTCGCCCGGTGCCTTCGCCCCGTCGAGCGCGAGCGGTTCCTCTTTGGGTGGGACGAGCATGTCCTCGACCTCCTCGGAGGCCTGCCAGAAAAACAGATAAGGACTGATGGTTGTGCCGAAGACCGCTACCACGACCGCTGCGCTCCCAGCGTTCAGTTCCAGATGGGGCCAAAAGGTGCGCATGACGACCTCTCCCCAGGGAACGTGCACGGTGAAGAGCACCACGGCGTAGGCCAGTAGCGACAGGGCGAGCCACTTCAAATAGAAGACGTAACGGTGATACGGCACGAAGATCTGTAAGACGAGGGTCAGCAGAACGAAGAAGGTCGTCATCAGATGGCGGTTGATGCCCGTGACGAGCTCGGCCACCTCGCCCATCGCGGCCACATCAGCAGAAATATTGAGTATGTTCGCCACGAGCAGCAGCGTCACGACCCCGACGACAACGTAGATCGGAAAGGTCGCCTTGATGTTTGCGGCGAGCCCCTTGCCTGTCACCCTGCCGATGCGCGCACACATCGACTGTATGGCAGACATCAAGGGGTAGGCTACGGGCATCGTCCAGAGGACATTCAGCCCGAATTGGGCTCCAGCCTGGGAGTAGGTCGCTATGCCGCTCGGATCGTCATCGGCGACACCCGTGATGAGGCCCGGGCCAAACTGCACCAGGTGATGCGACTTCAGGCGCGACCAGATGCCTCCGTTAGGCGGGTCAGTCGATCGTGGGCCGCGGATTCGCGGTCGCATAGGATTGGTCCCTTGGAAGGTCGCCAATCATACGCGCCGAGCGTGACCAATGCGACCCCGCCCGCCCCGGGTCGGTCTCTTTATGGGGCTTGCCGGGTCGTCGGGGGCGTCTCGGTGACCGTCTCGCGCAGGATGCCGCCCCCGGAGACGCTGCCCGATGTCGTTCCGGCGCCGTCCATGCGCTGCATGCAATCGTTCCGGTCAGCCGGGGGTAGTGGCGCACAGCGCGCCACCTGGTTGGCCCTATAGTCGTGTTGGCCGGTATCGAGTTGACCCGCCCGGGCGGCTTGCAGCGCCGCGCCCGCTGACGTCAAGCAAGCAGCCCGGCCCTCTCCGTCGGCCATCCGCAGGCAGCGGGCACGCTCCTTCTCGTACACCTGCTGCGCTCCTGAAGGCGCGCTGGCACTCTGGGCCACGCCGATGCGGGGCGCCAAGAGCAGCAGGGCCATGCCCAGCAATCCGGCATAACCCAAGCGGTATGGCAAAGAAGCGCGCCCGAACCCCGGCGCGCTTTGCGCGATGCAAAGCGAAGCAGATGACATGAGAATCCTTGAAGAGCCGCAGGGCCAGGGGAGACACCGATGCGGGTCTTGCACCCTTCCCTTCCGGGACACTAGCGCATCGGCCAGTTAGGGTCTGTACGCCATCGTACCGATGCCCCCACTCTACGTCGTATCGGCTAGAGCTTCGAGAAATTGCCGCACGGCCTCGATCGTCATCCGGGGCTGGTCCCGATGGGGTGAGTGGCCGCATTGCGCGATCTTCACCAGGCTTGCCCTACGAACCCGGCGCGCGATTCCTTCGATCTGTTCCATCGTCCCGTAGACATCGTCCTCACCCTGGATGGCCAGGACTGGAGCTTGAATCGCCTCCAAGAGCGTCTCGATCGTCCAGGTGCGAAACGCCGGATCCAGCCAGATGTCGTTCCACCCGTAAAACGCGCCATCGACATCGTCGTGATAGCGAGCGAGCCGCTCCTTCAGGTCGCCCTCCTCGTAGGCGCACCGCGCCTTGGCAATTGAAGTGATCGACACCTCCTCGACCAAGATGTGTGGTGCCATGACCACGCAAGCCCGGGGCCGCGCTGGATGGAAGGCGCTATACAAGAGGGCAATCGAGCCACCGTCGCTGTGTCCGAAGAGGATCGGCTCATCGATGCGAAATGCCTCGAGGACAGCCGGCAGGACCAGGGCGGCCTCGCGATGCATGAAATCGACGCGTCGGGGAGCTGCAAGCGGCGCGGATCGGCCGTAGCCCTGACGCGAGTAGACCAGACCGTTGCAACCCAAAGCCACGCACAGTTGCGCAGGAAACTCACGCCACATTGCGACCGAGCCCAGCCCTTCGTGGAGGAACACGATCGTAGGACAGGGCGACTCAGCGCAGGCGAGCCAGGCGCACTCCAGTTCAGAGCCCCCTGCAAGGACAGTCCGAAACGTCTGCTGGATATCGAATTTGCCGGTCATGATGGTCGTCACGCGTCGCGTTGCCAGCGTTAAGGCTTGCAGGGATTCAGGTCAGCCTTCAGGTCCACACTGTGCAAGACTCGATTGCGCGGCACGGGTTGGGATTCACGTGGGGCGCTGGCAATCTGATGGCAATCGGCGGGACAACCCAATTATAGTGGACGTCTTCCACCTGACCATGCCACGGCCGCAAGTGGACCCCGCATCCTCCGAGCCCCCCGCGTGCACAAGCGGGCGAGGAGTTGGGTCGGATGCTGCGCGCGTCATCTCATTCCCCTCGCCATGGCTTCATGCAATATACTGCCCCCCGTACCGATTGAGCGATGGGGGGAATGGACCGGCCGAGCTTCATCAACCCCATCGGTTCGCCGGTGCCTTGGCCTGTCCCAACCGTTTCACGACTTTTAGGACTCATGTCGATTCGATCCAAACCGCTCCATGGCTAAGCCACTCTTTCGCAAGGAGGCACTCGACGCACAACGCGACAAGTTCCTTGGCGAACTGACGGTTGCCCGACCCTTGCCGCTGTGGGTTTTCACGCTTCTGGCCGCGGCCATCGCAATTGCCCTGATCTCCGTAGCGGTATGGGGGCAGTACCAGCGCCGTGAGCGCGTCGTCGGATTTCTGGCGAGCGAGGTCGGCTCCGTTCCCCTGCTGATCTCGGATGCAGGCCAGGTCAAGAAGATCGATGTCCAGGAAGGCGAAGAGGTCAAGGCGGGTCAGGCGCTCGCGCACGTCTCCATCGACCGGACCACGAGTAGTGCGGCCTCAAGCTCGGACAAGGTGCTCGAGGAGATCAGCCGGCGCAGCGCCATTCTCGACCAGGAGCGCCAGGAGACGCTGATCCTGGGCGAGCATCAGATTGACCAGGTCCACAAACGCATCAGCGACCTGAAGAACGAGATTGCCGCGCTCGACGCCCAGATCGAGCTGCAAAAGCAGCGTCTGAAGTCCGCGCGCGACGTCGAAGTGCGCTACGAGGGCTTGGCCAAGGATCACTTCATTTCCGATGTCGGGGTGCAGCAAAAGCGCGATGACGTGACCGACCAGCAACTAAAGCTCGCCACGCTGGCGCGCGACCGGGCGTCGTTGCAGAAGGATCTGGGCGAGGCTGAGATGGACGAGCCCGCGCTCCGGCTGAAAACGACCGCGCAGGTGAATCAGATCGCGCGCCAGATGAGCGAGCTGACCCAGACGTCTGCGGAGGAGTCCTTACTTGCCGAGACCGTCATCCACGCACCGATCGCAGGCACCGTGACGAACATCTCCATCGCCCAGGGCCAGGTCGTCGCCGCCGACACACCTTTCGCGACGATCATCCCCGCGGATAACCGGCTCCATGCGGAGCTGCTCGTGCCCACTCGGGCCATCGGCTTTGTGCATACTGGCCAGCCCGTCCAGTTGCGCTACGAGGCCTTTCCCTACGAACGCTTCGGCCAGTATCGTGGACAGATCGAAAATGTCGGCAAGACCGCCTGGATGCAAGGCGAACACGTCGGACCGCTTGCCCTCCGGGAGCCCGCCTATCGCATCATCGTCCGGCTCGAGCGCCAGAGCGTGCGCTCGGGCGATCAGGAACTCACGCTCCGTCCGGGCATGCTGGTCTCGGCCGATCTGCTGATGGAAAAGCGCACCCTGCTCGAATGGCTCTTCCAACCGCTCTTGCAGCTGCGGGAGCGTATGAAGTGAGGTGGCTGCCGATCTTCTCGAAGACCGTGCCCGTCATCCTCCAGTCTGAGGCCCCCGAGTGTGGCATTGCCTGCGTGGCGATGATCGCCTCCTACTATGGATTCCGCACGGACCTGCCGGCTATGCGGCAGCGCATGTCGGCCTCGCTCAAAGGCGTCACGTTAAAGCATATCAGCCAGGTCGCCGAGACCATGCAGATGACCGCGCGTGGGGTCCAGCTGCCCCTGGATGCACTCGGTCAGTTGAGACTGCCTGCGATCCTGCATTGGGACATGAACCACTTCGTCGTGCTGACCCGGGTTTCGGGCAGCCGCATCACGATCCACGATCCGGCCCGGGGACGGCGCCAGTTGCGTCTCGCGGAGGCGTCGCGTCATTTCACGGGCGTTGCTCTCGAACTGATACCGACTCCTGGGTTTCGCAAGGCCGATGAGCGCGAGAAGATCAGTGCCTGGCAGCTGCTCTCAGCGGCCTCGACGTACAAGGGCGCCATCGCCCAGATCTTTCTCCTCTCGCTCGCGCTCGAGGTGTTCTCGATCTCGCTGCCTTTTTTCCTACAACTCGTCGTCGACCGGGTCATCGTCGGCCGTGACGTGGATTTCCTGACTGTCCTGGGCGTCGGGTTCGGTGCGATCGTGATCATCCAGACCGTGGTGACGGCGGTGCGCTCATGGGCCGGGGTCTACCTCAGCACTCAGTTGAACCTGCGTATGCTCACCGAGCTCTTCGCTCAACTGATCCGCCTACCCCTGCCCTGGTTCGAGAAGCGCCACATCGGCGACATCATTTCCCGGTTTCGCAGTGTCGATGCGATTCAACGCACGCTCACGACGACCTTTGTCGAGACCGTAGTCGATGGCGTCATGGTCGTGCTGACGGTGCTGGTCATGTTCTTCTACAGTTCCCTCTTGACCTCGGTCGTCCTTGGGGCGGCCGTTCTCTACGCGGCAGCGCGTTGGATCTTCTACTTCCCGCAGCGCAACCAGACCGACGAGCAGCTGGCCCATGAGGCCAAATCGAGCACGCACTTCATCGAGACCGTGCGTGGCATGATGGCCATCAAACTGAACCTGCGCGAGGAAGAGCGCCGAGGAGGCTATCAGAACCTCGTGGTCGACCAGATCAATGCGGGCGTTCGCGTGCAGCAGGTCGCCATCGCCCACCGGGCCGTCAATGGCTTTCTCTTCGGCCTGGAGAACGTCGCGGTCATCTGGCTGGGCGCCCAGGCGGTGCTCGACGGTCAGTTGACCGTCGGCATGCTTTACGCCTTCATCAGCTTCAAGCTACTTTTTCTTGGGCGCATCAACAACCTGATCGACAAGGCGGTCGAGTTCAACATGCTCGATCTGCACGCCGAGCGGATCGCCGATATCGCCCTCGCAGAACGTGAGCCGACCCGCTTTTCGATGCCGGACGCAAAGCCTGGTCCGCTTTCGATCGAGGCCGAAAACATCTCCTATCAATACGGATTGGAGGGATTCGTCTTCAAGGGGTTCAGCTGTACGGTCCGCAAGGGTGAGACGGTCGCGCTGGTCGGCCCCTCAGGATGCGGCAAGACCACCCTGATCAAGGTCTTGGTGGGACTTTTTCCTCCGACCACAGGAATCCTGCGGATCTGCGGGACAAACCTGGAAGACATGGATATTCGCAGCTATCGCAACCGGATTGGCGTCGTCATGCAAGACGATCAGCTCTTCGTCGGTACGCTCGAGGACAACGTCAGCTTCTTTGACCCGAACCACGATCCGGTGCATGTCCGAGAGTGCTGCCGCATCGCCGGACTCGATGCAGAAGTCGAGGCGATGCCGATGCAATACAACACGCTCGTAGGTAACCTCGGCGTGGCGCTATCAGGCGGCCAGAAGCAGCGCATCCTGCTCGCGCGCGCGCTGTACCGGCGCCCAGAGATTCTTTTTCTGGATGAAGCCTTCGATCAGCTCGACCTCGAGCGGGAGAATCAGATCACCGACGAGCTACGCATGCGCGGCTTCGGCGTGGTCGTGGTCAGCCACCGTCCGGACACGATCCGTAACGTGGATCGGGTCATCCAAATGGCCCCGGCCGCTTAGCGGCGCGATAGATCCGCGCGGCCTGATACGCCCAGCGGCGCGCGAAACCGTTGTCGTAGTTCAGCGTGGCCGCTGGTTCACTGTGCAGGTAGAAATCCGGACCGAGGATGCGCACCACCGTCTGGCCACTCGAAGTCGCTGAAAACAGCCGCAGGGAGTTCGAGCGATTGCGTAGGCAAACCAACGCGTCGTCGGCGATCACCTCGGGAAGGGCAAGGAACTCAAGCAGCCCCTGTCTTGGCCCCCAATCGCGGCTCCAGCACGGAAAGCCGCCAAGCCGGTCGCAAAATCCGCGGGGTCCCGCACTCGGCACCAAGGATGAGCGCGGCAGGTGCTCCTCGGCCGCAAAGCCGTTCTGGCCAAGCCAAGCCTGCCAAAGCGCTTCGAGCGCGCGCTGCAAAGCGCGCTCCGGCGCCTGGCGGTAGGACGATCCGAAGGCGTGGCGCAGCGCCCCGCGGAAATTCCCCTGGAACAGAGCGAGGCAGAAATAGCCGCGGCCAGGCTCGGTCAGTACAAAGATCCGTAGAGCTCCTGCCCCGCGCAGATCTGAAATGATCGACAGAGCCGGTGCGCTCAGGCGCGGAGCAGCCGAGAACTCGGGTCCGTCCTCGGGTCCGTCCTCGCGTCCGCTTAGGTCCAGTTCCGTGAGAACCTGACCAAGCCAGGCGGCGACGAGATGCTGGCGGTTCAAGAACTCGTAGGCTGCATTGCGCCGGGCGAGCCAGGGGTCGGCGTGGACCGCGCAGCCCAGTCCATCGCTATGGGCAAGACAGGTGCGTTCTTCTTCGAGTCCAGGGTGGATGCGGCTGATCAAAGCGGTCGGATAGTACGACGACTCCTGTCCGTCAAGATTCGTCACCGGGGTGAGCGTGAAGACTCGGCGAGCCAAGTCGGTCGGTTTGATTCCTGCGACCTGCGGCAGCGCGCCAAAGAGTGCTCGCGCGACCGTCTCGTCCGTGCCCTCCAGAAGGGTCGCGCGCCGTTCAGCGCGCACCGCACCAATCAGGACGCTGCGCGCTCCGAAGCTTGCCAGATCATCGCCGAACCAGGCACATCCGCAGGCCGTCTGTGCGATCGGATCGAGTCCTCCGGCGCAAAATAGGGTGTCCTGTTCGTCACGCGGAAGCCTGACCGGATGGTCGTGCAGCTCGCGAAGAGGCGGGACATGAGATCGATCAGATCCGTGCATGAGTCGCGGCCCGTCGTGATTTGGGCCCTTCGTCAGAACCCCGTGCACCGCAAGCGCTCCGCGAGGAGGGGGCGCCTAGACAGGCAAACCTGGATGACCGTGATCTGTCGCGCCGACCCGGCAGTCCCCACTTGCGCCCCACGGCGTTGACGCTCACTCACAACCTCCTTCAGACAGTCCGCTCATGGCGCTGACCTCCAGCTGGAACTTCAGCTGGAACTTCAGCTGGACCTCAAGCCGGACCTCCACTCGAGCATTCTGGACTTGGTCAGTATGGGAGAACGAAAAGGAGGCCGCCATGACTGAAGTGCGTCAATTTAGTCGAGAACGAAGCGCAGAACGCGCCTGCCCTCGCTCGACTATTCGAGCGCGAACCCCGATCCGAGATTGAACTGGGGGAAATCCGCCGAACGGCTATGGGCCAGTGCCGCCCAAATCTTGGAACGGGCTTGCAGGAATGAAGAGTCGCGCGCTGCGGCACCCAGAAAGGCGTCCAGATCGCCGTGCTCGCGCTGTAATGCCGGGATCAGTTCCAGGAAAAGCGCGCACAGATCTGGATCAAACTGCCGTCCCGAGAGCGATGCGATCTCGGCCAGGGCATCCTCGACGGGCCACGCCTCTTTGTAGGGACGCTTGTGCGTCAAGGCGTCATAGACATCGGCCAAGGCGGTGATACGGGCGGCAAGGGGAATCGCAGAACCCGATAGATTGGTCGGATAACCACTGCCATCCCACCACTCGTGATGAAAGCGCGCAATCTCCTCGGCCATTTGCATCTGAGCCATGTTGCTCTTGGCGAGCAGTTCCGCGCCAACGGTGGTGTGGGCGCGCATGACCAGGATCTCGGCTGAATTGAGACGCCCGGGCTTCAGGAGAATCGCATCGGGCACGCCGATCTTGCCGATGTCGTGCAGCCGGCCCGCCAGATCCAGCATGAAGATCGTGTCCTCGTCGCATCCATAGGCTTGAGCCAGCAGTGCCGAGAGCTTGCCCACGCGATACGAGTGTTCGCCTGTCGAGTCGTCGCGCAGTTCCGCCGCGACCGCCAGCCGCTCGAGCATTTCCAGGCGCGAGCGCAACAGCTCCTGTTCGGCGACCTTGCCGCGCAATACCGCCTCGCGCCGCTGCAGCGGTGTCACTGACTCGGCAGTCTGGGTCTCGCCCAGAGCACCGATATTCTCCAGGTGCAAGCGCTGGTAGGTCAGCACGTACTCCTGGTTGCCCTTGCGAGTGTGTTCGAGCAGTTCGCGCAGGTAGACCAGGGCACGCTCCGGCTGGCCGACCGTCTCGTAGGCGCGCACCAGAGCGATCAGAGTGTCGCGCAACCACGAGCGCACCAGCCGTGCCTTCTCCAGTGCATTGGTCAGGCGCGACAAGCCAATGTCGGTCATGCCCGCGTGGACCTCGTAGAGACCTTCGGCCAGCGAAGCGGCGATCTCGGCACGCCCCGTGTTGGCCCGGGCCGCTGCGCGCCGCGCGGCCTGACTGTGGTCGCGGGCCTTCTGGAGATTGTCGAGTTCCAGAAATGTCTTCGTGAAGTTGAGCTCGAGTACCGCCAGGCTCAAGAAATCAGCCGCACTCTTGGGTTCGGGCACGACCTTGGAGGCCTCATTGAGCGCCCGCAGGCTTCCCCGGAAGTCGTCCAGGTGGAAGCTTGCCACACCGATGTTGGTGAGCGCTGAGGCGCGAAATGGTGCAAGCGTCGGATCCGCCTCGCTCATCTCTTTGACCCGCTCGAGGCAACGGATCGCGTCCTCGTATTGGGCGCTATAGAACAGCGCGAGCCCCAGGTTGTTCCAGGTGCCGAGTTCGCCGCGTCGGTCGCCGATTTGGAGCGCCACGCTCAAGGCCTCGGCGCAAGACTCGATGGCCAACGGCAGATTGCCCGTGTCAGCCTGGATCGCGCCAAGGAAAGTGAGCCCCTTGCGCAGCGTGAGCGGCGTATCAGCCTGGCGCGCGAGGGCGACTGCGGCCGAGGCCGCATCCAGACCAAGGAAGGGGTGTCCTGCAAGATAAAAATAATTCGCCGCATCGAACAGGCAATCCATCTTCAACTGCGAATGACTCGTCCCTGAGATCTCCTTTAACTCCTGGATCAGTTGCTTGTAGAACTCGAAGGACCCTGGACCTGGAGACGCGAGATGCTGCCGGGCCTGAATGCTCAAGCCCGCAAGACGTTCCTCAATCAGCCTCTCCTCTTCCAAGGGACTAGTACTTTTCATGATGGTTTCTAAGGAAAAAACCTAGACGACACCTAAGCCGAAATGGCGTTGTGAGTTTAGAGCGAGTCATCCATACTCCGATCGCGATTGACAGTTTTTCACATAATCCGTTAGCGTACTTTCAGACGATACAAATCGCAGCGTGCGCAAGGGAACAGAAGGATTTTTGGCGCTGCGCGAAATCGCCCAAGCCGGTTGAGATGCTCCAGTCGCGTTGTTTTACTGATACAGATTTACACTTTTTGGGGGGATGGCCAAATGGAACTCGACACCTACAGGCCCACAGGTTTGGCACGACGACTTGTCTTGGCGACCCCACTTTTCGGCCACGCATTGTCGCAGGCTTCTCGCTGATTTGTCACAGAGCCCCCCGGACCACTGCGCTCTTTTGAAATCTACATCTTTCGGAGCCCCACATGGCGCAAATCATCGTCAAAGCAACAGAAAAGTTGAAGCCCGACCCAGCGGCGCTCTGCGCACTTGAACTTTCGCGACAGGCCCGCAGTGGTCGCGCCTGCGCAATGCTCTTCATCTAGTCCCATCTTAACCTCAGGAGATCGCCATGGAACAAATCGTCGTCGAAGTTACCGTAACCCCGGCTGCCGAGAACGTTGCTGCCCTCGAAGAACTGTCGCTGTCTGAACTCGCGCTCGTCGGCGGTGGCAACGGCATCATGCTCTTCATCT
>CAJCID010000172.1 GCA_903970305.1 Rhodospirillales bacterium
CGTCATATTGCATGAGCGAATTCAAAAAGAAGAATACTTTAGAAGTAAAATAATTCTCATTATATCGAACTGATCAGGACTGCCTTGCGCACCCGGGACCTGGCCTGGTGCTTTAGAGGACACCCTCCAGAAGTAGTGGTCAAGTTCCTCCCCCCTCCCACAATGGGCTCGCGAAGCCCGCTTAACCGTCGAGTATTCTCCGTGGTGAGTGGAGGATTCGCGCTAGAATTTGGCTAACTCATTTCACTGCTTGCAATGAATCCATGCCCTCGTTCGATGTCGTCTCCGAAGCGAATATGGTCGAAGTGCGCAACGCGCTCGACCAGGCGAACAAGGAGATCGCTACGCGCTTCGATTTCAAGGGGTCTGACGCGCGGATCGAACAGAAGGATGCGGAACTCACGCTCTACTCCGATTCGGAGTTTCAGCTGGGACAGGTGCGCGATATCTTGACGATCAAAATGAGCAAGCGCAACGTCGACGTGCGCTTTCTCGATCTAAGCAAGATCGAGAAAATCGGTGGTGACAAGGTCAAGCAGGTGATCAAAATCAAGAATGGACTCGACACCGAGTTGGCCAAGAAGATCGTGCGGATGATCAAGGACAGTAAGATCAAGGTCCAGGCGGGCATCCAGGGCGATTCCGTCAGGGTCTCGGGGGCCAAGCGCGACGATCTGCAAAGCAGCATCGCCCTGCTGAAGAAGGGCGTCACGGACGCGCCGCTCGAATTCAAGAATTTCCGGGATTAGCGGGGCGACGATGCGAACTCGACTGGTCTTCCTCGGGGGCGCGAGCATCCTCGCTGCTACCCTCGTGGCGAGTAGCGCCGTGGCGACCGAGGTGAACGTCGTCGGACTGTCGCCGAATCGGGCCATCGTCGTCATCGACGGTGGTGCCCCGAAGGTTCTGAACCAAGGCAGCGAGATCAACGGGGTGCGCTTGCTCTCGACCTCCAAC
Organism: Rhodospirillales bacterium; assembly: GCA_903970305.1. Lineage (GTDB taxonomy): Bacteria > Pseudomonadota > Gammaproteobacteria > Burkholderiales > Burkholderiaceae_D > BOG-994. The sequence continues at coordinate 958 of CAJCID010000172.1, forward strand.
GATACCGGCGAATTCGTGATTGACGGTAAGCGTCAAACGCTTCGGCTGGGACAATTCTATGGCGGCAACGCCCATTCTGGACGCGCGACGACGACGCTCGTCGCTGATGCCCGGGGCCACTACATCACCCAAGGCACGATCAACGGCGGCCAGATGACTTTCTTACTCGACACGGGCGCAACGCTTGTGGTCCTCTCTGGAGCAGACGCACACCGGCTCGGGATTGCGTACAAGGACGCCCCACAGTACACCGCGAGCACGGCCAACGGGACTGTGTCGTACTACAAGGTCACACTGAACACCGTCAAAGTCGGCGATATCGTGTTGAACAACGTCGATGCCGCCATACAAGAGTCGGGCCTGACCACCGGCGCCCTCTTGGGTATGAGCTTTTTGTCGCGCACGGAGATTTCGCGCGACGGTCAGAACCTGGTTCTGACCAAGCGCTTCTAGGCACCACCGTACCTAGGAACGTCGCCGCTCGATTCTGGCGAAGGCGGAATGATTGTGAATCGACTCGAAGTTCTCGACCTCGACGGTGTAATCCCCCAGGCGCGCATCCGCGTCGAGGCGCCGCACCACGTCGCGCACCAGATCCTCGACGAATTTGGGATTCTCGTAGGCACGCTCGGTCACGAACTTTTCGTCAGGCCGCTTCAAAAGCCCGTAGAGATCGCACGACGACTCGCTCTCGGCGACGGTGATGAGCTCCTCAATCGTCAGCTCGGCAAGCAGATCCGCCTCGATGGTCACGTGCGAGCGTTGGTTGTGGGCTCCATATTCCGAGATCTCCTTCGAGCAGGGGCACAAACTCGTGACCGGGGTGACCACCTTGAGCGTGATGCGTGTCTGCCCTGCCGCTATGCTGCCGCGGATCGTCACCTCGTAATCCATCAGGCTGGCCACGCCTGAGATGGGCGCGATCTTTTGCACAAAATAGGGAAAGGCGACCTCGATCTGGCCCGCGCGGGCTTCGAGGCGCTCGGCCATCTCGGTCAGCATCAGGCGTACGGCGCGCACGTCCAAGGGCTCGCCATGCGCCTCGAGCAGCGCGATGAAGCGCGACATATGCGTGCCCTTCTGATCGGCAGGTAATTCGACGTCGAGGCTCCAGAGACCCACGGTCGGCTGCGCGCTGCCGTCGGCCCGGCGCACCAGGAGCGGATGACGCACTGACTTCACGCCCACGCGCTGAATGGCGAGGTGGCGTTGGTCGGCAAGGCCTTGAACATCGGGCAATGGGGCGGGTCGGATCGGATCGGGTGCGTTCATAGACAACCCGGCAACGGTGCCGGTCGAGAAAAGAGGGGAGGAAAGAGCCTAGCCGTTACTCACGACAAGTCTCGGCTCGGTTGCTGCCGGATCGGTCAGGAATCGCTCCTGAATCGACTGAACAATGCCTTTGGCATCCAATCGCGCCGCTTCGAGCAGCTTGGTGGGATCACCGTGATCAATAAATTGGTCCGGTAGCCCCAGATGCAAGATGGGCTTGATGACACCCAGTGCGGCGAGCGCTTCAGCACACGCCGATCCTGCACCCCCCATTATGGCACCCTCCTCGGCCGTCACGAGGAAATCATGGCTCGCTGCCAATTCTGCGATCAACTCGACATCGAGCGGCTTGATAAAGCGCATATTGGCGACCGTGGCATCGAGGGTCTGAGCCGCGACGAGGCTCGGGGCCAGCATCGTCCCGAAGGCCAGTATGGCAATCCGCTTGGTCCCAGGACCTGCCTCGCGCCGGATCTCACCTCTTCCGAGCGCAATTTCGGTCAAGTCAGTCGAGACGGCCACGCCCATGCCCACGCCGCGCGGGTAGCGCACCGCTGCAGGGCCTGGGTAACGGAATCCTGTGGTCAACATCATGCGGCACTCTTCTTCGTCCGATGCCGCCATCAACACCATGTTGGGGATGCAGCGCAGATACGCGATGTCATAGTTGCCCGCATGGGTCGCCCCGTCGGCACCCACCAGACCGGCGCGATCCAGGGCGAAGGTCACGTCCAGGTTCTGCAACGCCACGTCATGTATCAACTGATCATAACCGCGCTGTAGGAAGGTCGAGTAAATAGCCACAACCGGCTTGAGGCCTTGTGTGGCGAGACCAGCCGCAAAGGTGACTGCGTGCTGCTCGGCAATCCCGACGTCAAAGTAGCGCTCAGGAAACTTCCTTTCGAATTCGACCAGCCCCGAGCCCTCCCTCATGGCGGGTGTGATGCCCACGAGCCGGGCGTCGGCTGCGGCCATATCGCAAAGCCAGTCTCCAAAGATCTGGGTGTAGGTCTTCTTGGCCGAGGTCGCCGGACGAATACCGATGGAAGGATCAAATTTCCCCGGTCCGTGGTAGAGCACCGGGTCGGCCTCGGCAAGCTTGTAGCCCTGACCCTTCTTCGTGACGACATGCAAAAATTGCGGACCTTTCAGATCCTTCAGGTTCTGCAAAGTCGGAACGAGCGACTCGAGGTCGTGGCCGTCGATCGGTCCGATGTAGTTGAACCCGAACTCTTCGAACAGAGTCGCAGGCACAACCATGCCCTTGGCGTGCTCCTCGAACTTCTTAGCCAGTTCAAGCAAGGGCGGCGCAACACCCAAGACGCTACGCCCCATCTGCTTGGCCGCGGCATAGAACTTTCCCGACAAGAGGCGCGCCAGATAACGGTTCAAGGCGCCCACCGGGGGTGAGATCGACATGTCGTTGTCGTTCAAGATGACGAGCAACCTTAGGTCATGCATGACGCCCGCATTGTTCAAGGCTTCGAAAGCCATCCCGGCCGAGAGCGCGCCGTCGCCGATGACGGCGATGCTGTGACGCTCCTCGCCTTGCAGTCTCGCGGCAACCGCCATCCCCAAGGCCGCCGAAATGCTGGTGGAGGAATGGGCCGTGCCGAAGGTGTCGAAGGGACTTTCGGAGCGGCGCGGAAATCCGGAAATGCCGCCCTGTTGGCGCAAGGAGTCCATCCGTTCGCGCCGGCCCGTCAGAATCTTGTGCGGATAAGTCTGGTGTCCGACATCCCAGACGAGCTGATCGATGGGCGTATCAAAGACGTAGTGCAAAGCGATCGTCAGCTCGACCGTGCCCAGGTTCGAAGAGAGATGGCCCCCGGTCTTGGAGACCGAATCGAGCACGAACGCCCGCAATTCTTCTGCGAGCACGAGAAGATCCTTGCGCTCGAGTTGTTTCAGATCCTTCGGATCGTTGATCGTATTCAGCAATTCGTACATGGTTCCTCTTCTGGAACGTAAAAAGCGCCTATCTCATCCCTAATGCTTGCGCAGCACGATGAAGTCAGCCAACTCAGCAAGCCGCCCGGCCGAGGCGCCCAGAGGGGTCAGCGCAGCGCGCGCCTCCAGTCGCAGCTTCTCAGCCAGCTCCTTGGACGCATCGAGTCCGAGGATCGACACATAAGTCGGCTTGTGCTGCATCGCATCCTTCCCGGCCGTCTTACCCAGCGTCGCCGTATCGGTCTCCACGTCCAGCACATCGTCGACCACCTGAAAGGCGAGCCCGACGGCCTTCGAATAGTGCTCAAGCGAGACAGCCATGGTCTCGGACATCTGACCCGCGGCCAGCGCGCCCAGCATGACACTGGCCGAGAGCAACGCACCGGTCTTTAATCGGTGCATCTGCTCGAGGGACTGCCGATCCAGCATGGCCCCTACGCTCGCCAGATCAATGGCCTGCCCCCCCGCCATCCCTTCTGAGCCGCTCGCCTTGGCGAGCCTATTCACCATGGCCAGAACGCCAGCCGGTGCGGCCTCGGCCCGGGAGAGTGTCTCAAAGGCCAAGCTTTGCAGCGCGTCCCCGACCAACAGAGCCGTCGCCTCGTCGAATTCGATGTGCACGGTAGGTTTGCCCCGCCGCAGCACGTCATCGTCCATGCAGGGCAGGTCGTCGTGGACCAGCGAATAGGCATGGATGAGTTCCACCGCCACGGCACACCGATCGAGAACGGCGTCGCGCGCCTGGGCCACCTGCCCGGCTGCAAAAACCAGGAGCGGCCGAACTCTCTTGCCACCGCCCAGAACAGCATAGCGCATGGCCGCGTGCAGCCTTTGCGGGATGGCCTGGGCTTTGGGGATCGTCTCGTCGAGACTGTGCTCCACGCGCTCCTGCACCCTGGCGATCCAATCGCGCAGCGGCAGGCCGGAATCGCTATCCCGCATCCGCGCTCCGCTCAGCAAAGAGTTCACCCGCCGGCTTTAGCATCTCGCCATCCAAAATCTGCACCTGTTCGCGCACCGCCTCGAGCGCCTCCTGGCAACGGCGCACCAGTTCCGCGCCGCGTTTGTAGGCCGCCAGCGAATCCTCCAGCGTCAACGAACCATCGTCCATGCGCGCGACAATCGTCTCGAGTTCGCGCATGGCCTCCTCGAACGAAGCCTCCTTGGGCACCGCTGCATTGTTCTTTCCAGTCACTGCAATCCCTTCTGCGCAAGGGCATGCGCATCGCCGGACAGCGACACCCTTTCCAAAGGCCCGATGCGCACTGGCTGAATTCTGTCACAAAGGCCGCAGAGCACAGCTAAAGCCCCTAATTTTAAGCGAAGCCGCCAGCGAAATCTCTTGGGTTCCAAAGCGATGGTCCCACCGCCCTAAAAGTTGGTGTAATCATGCAATCCTCAGCCGATTTATCCCTTAAATTGGCCTTTTCGGGTGATTTGGTAGGGTAGAATAGAGGGTTTTCCGCTTCGGCGCTTTCTTTAATTCGCCTTCGAGCATTTTTTCGGGAGGGTTGGGATGTCCGATCTGGGAAGCCGTACTAAACTCGCGCGCAGCACCGCGCAACTGCCGGTTTCATCCTATTTCGACGAGGCGCTGTTCCAGCGCGAACTTGAATTACTGTTCAAGCCCGGCCCGGGCTATGTCGGCCATGAACTGATGGTTCCGGAGCCCGGCCAGTATCACGCCCTCCCGCAAGAACGCGAAGGACGCATGCTGGTCCATAACGGGGCCGGTATCGAACTGCTCTCCAATGTCTGTCGCCATCGTCAGGCGATCATGCACAAGGGCCGTGGCAGGGTGCAGAACATCGTCTGTCCGCTGCACCGCTGGACCTATGATCTTCAGGGCCAGCTGCTCGGTGCGCCGCATTTTGTAGACAATCCGTGTCTGAATCTCGCCAAGCAGCCCCTGTCCCGCTGGAGAGGACTGCTCTTCGAGGGGCCGCGCGACGTCGCTGCTGACATGGCTGGCCTGACGGTTGCGGATTTCGACTTTACGGGCTACGTGTTCGACCGGATCGAGATCCATGAATGTCCCTACAACTGGAAAACCTTCATCGAGGTCTTTCTGGAGGACTATCATGTCGGCCCGTTTCACCCGGGTCTGGGTCAATTCGTGACCTGCGACGACTTGCGCTGGGAATTCGGTGAGCGTTACAGCGTCCAGACGGTGGGCGTGAACGCCGCACTCGCGCGCCCCGGCACTCCGAAATACAAGTACTGGCATGAGCAGGTGCTGCGCTTTAACAATGGCGTCGTGCCCCCTCAGGGTGCGATCTGGATGACGATGTATCCCAACGTGATGCTCGAGTGGTATCCCCACGTTTTGGTGGTCTCGACCTTGATCCCGCACGGGCCACA
>CAJCID010000173.1 GCA_903970305.1 Rhodospirillales bacterium
CAGTCACCTCGGTCGAAGTCGATCGCTATCAGGGCGCGCCCTTCGACTAAGGTTTTCAGAAGAGCCCTCCCAGAGAATTCAGGGGTGCGGTGCCCACACGGTGCTACACTGCACCGCGTGTTCAGGTCTTAATGCTATTGGGATCTTGCCGCCGCGATTGAAATGCGACCTCGTGCCGACTAGCATGCAAAGGGTTGCACCGGGATCATCCTGCCGGAGTCATCCTGGCGGGATCTCCCAGCGTTAAGCCTGGGCGGATCGGACCTGTAGAAAGAGTATCGGACTTTGCCTTCGCGACGTACTTTCCTGAAGCGTTCCCTGCAATTGGGAGCGGGCGGTCTCTACACCGGTTTTCTAGCCGGGTGCAGCACCCCCTCCGCACCCCAAGCCCCCCTCGAGTCAGCATCCCCCGTCCGCGCTTCTGGCGCGAGTTCTGGGGCTCTTGCGCCTCCCGCCACAGCTCCGGGCGGGCCGGCACCGCCACCGGATCTCTTTGACGCATCGCTTCTGGACGTCGACTTCTGGCTCAAACCGCGCACCATCACGCTCTACCGCCCGGCGTCAGAGGAAAATCTCTCGCTTCTCTACTGGAAGGATGGCGAGATGGTGCCTGGCTCCTATGAACGTCTGTGCCATATCTTGCGTGACGTCCAGGCGAAGGAGACGGTCCACATGGATCCAAAGCTCATCGAGACGCTCTGGGCCTGTCAGGCCTTTTGCGCGCGCTATGGCATTTCCCATCCGATCCACGTGCTCAGCGGCTATCGCACGCCTGCGACGAACAAGCGTCTGATCGAGGCGGGGCTGCCGGCCGCACGCAAGTCCCTGCACTTGGATGGCAAGGCGGCCGACATCCGCATCATCGATCTGAACACCGAGGTCCTGGGCGGTCTGGTGCGCAGTTTCGAGCGAGGCGGCGTCGGTTTCTACTTCCGCCCCGGCACCACCGGGGGCTGGATCCACACCGACACCGGTGTCAACCGGATCTGGCACGGCTAGGCATCGGCTAGGCGGCCTCTTCTGGCCGTCAGTCCAGCTCTGAACGCCGCCCGCGCGACGGGCTCTTGAAAATCGTTTTCTCCATCCCTACTTCCGGGTCGTTCCGATCCGCGTGGCTCCAAGCCTGGCCGCGCGGCATCGGTCTGCCGGCCCCGGGGCGGCTCGGGACAGGGTCTTTTTGGCCCAGGCACTTCTCTGCAACCGGAAAAAAGGAGCGACACGACCATGAATGGATCCTTGCGACAAACGGGCGACGTCTTCCAGGACTTTGCCCGCCTGCAGCATCAACTCAACCAGATTTTTGGGCGCAGCCCGGCATCGCACAGCATCCGCGCGCTCGCGCAGGGCAGCTTCCCGGCAGTCAACGTCGGTAAGACACCCGAGACGATCGAGATCGTCGCCTTTGCGCCAGGGATCGACAGCAAGAGCCTGGAGGTCACGATCGACAAGGGGCTGCTCATCATCGCCGGACAGCGCCAGTCCGAACTCTCGGGAATCGCGAAAACGGCGAGCGTCTACGCCAACGAGCGCTTCTCGGGCGCGTTCCGGCGCGTGATCAGCCTGCCCGATGACGCCGATGCGAACCGCATCGAGGCCACCTACAGGGACGGCATCTTGCGCATCACGATCGCCAAGAGCGAGGCCTCCAAGCCGCGCCGTATCTCAGTCCATTGAACCAGGAGCACACCAATGAGTGAAACCAACGCATTAGAGCGGGCCCAAGAAGAGCGCGTTGCGGCCCCGGGGGCTTCGATCCTGCCCGCTGTCGATATCGTCGAGGATGAAGAGGGCATCACGCTCTACGCTGACCTTCCCGGGGTACCCAAGGACGACCTGCAGATCAGGGTCGATGCCGAGAACCTCGTCTTCGAGGGTCTGGCGAAGGTGTCGGTGCCAGACCAGCTCGATGTCGTCTATGGCGAGGTGCGCGAGGCGCACTACCGGCGCAGCTTCACGCTCAGCCGCGAACTCGATGCAACACGGATCGAAGCCGAACTCAACGATGGGGTTCTGAAGCTACGGATCCCCAAGGCCGAAGCAGCCAAGCCGCGGCGCATCGAGGTGAAGCTCGCTTGATCGGATCGGCGACGCACCTAGCGGCAGCAGGGTGGATCGGGAACGAAAGTACCCGGAAAGGGCTCGGGCCGGCGCGGCACAGGCCAGGATTCGGCGATGATGCCGCGCCGCACGAGCGCTTCTCTACTGTCGTACCAGATCGTGTGGACTTCGTCGGGCGTGTCCTGGGCGCGCTGGAACTCCACGAGTCTGACAGGGGCTGACTGGCGCTCGCCGTGACCCGTGCCAAGAGGTGTTACCTCGGCCACTCGCGGGGGCGCGGGAGCGATCAGGCGTTGAGCAAGACTTCCGGAGGCTGCGCGATCGGCGGCTGAGGGTGCGGCTGCCTTGGCGCTCGCCGACGGTGCCTCCGCGGCGTTCGCTGGCCCGTCGTCAGGAGGCGGCGGCTCTGCCGAGGCACGCGGGGCTGAGAGCGGGATCGGGGGAACCGGCGCGACCGACGAGACGGCAGCCTGCTCACGAAACACCGCCACGCCGATGACACCCACGTTGGCCGGGCGTCCGGTGCGAGCCGCGTAGCTGTCTGGCAGGCGCGTGAAGTAGAACCGGGCCACATCGGCGGTGCTCTTGCGCCATCCCTTGACCTCCATCGTCTGCCAGGGATCGAGGACATAGCCGGCTTGGCCCACGCCTGCGGTCTCGCCCGAGACGGCATTGACGCCATCGACCGAGACCACCGCGAGCACACGCTCGCTGCTCCGATTGGCAAGCCGCACGCTGTAGCGCTCGCCGGGCGAACCGGCGACGTACTCTTCGCCTCGATTCCAAAAGACCGGGATCGTCTGGCCGCTCGAGCCACTGGTCACGGCCACGTCCAGCAAAGGCTGAGCCTGCAGGGGTGACATCAAGTTCATCGCCAACAGTGCTCCAAGTCCCGCCACAAGGTTCTTCATTGCAGTCTCCGGTTGAATGATCTCCACACCGTAAACGCCTGACCAACGGGGATGGGGTTAACCG
>CAJCID010000174.1 GCA_903970305.1 Rhodospirillales bacterium
GCCCCGCGCTTCGCGCTCGCGCACAAATTCCCGGCCGAGGAGGCCGAGACGGTGCTGCTGGGCATCGAAGTCCAGGTGGGTCGCACCGGTGCGATCACTCCGGTGGCCCGGCTCGAGCCGGTCTTCGTCGGGGGCGTCACGGTCACCAACGCGAGCCTGCACAACGAGGACGAGATCCGCCGCAAGGACATCCGGATCCACGATACGGTGGTGGTCAGGCGGGCGGGCGATGTGATCCCCCAGATTGTTTCGGTGGTCCAGGCCAAGCGCCCACCGAACGCGAAGAGCTTTGCCATGCCGCAGCGTTGCCCGGTCTGCGACTCGGAGATCTTGCGTCTGCCCAGCGAAGCGATCGCCCGCTGCACGGGTGGTTTGTTCTGCTCGGCGCAGCGCAAGCAGGCCCTGCTGCACTTTGTACAGCGCCGCGCCCTGGACATCGAAGGCCTGGGCGAGAAGCTCACTGACCAACTGGTCGACCTGGGACTGGTGAAGACGCCAGCGGATCTCTTTGCGCTCGATGCTGCCGCGCTCGCCGGGCTCGAGCGCATGGCCGAGAAATCGGCCGCGAACATTCTGGCTGCGATCCGCAAGGCCAAACAGACGACGCTTGAGCGGTTCATCTTTGCTCTGGGGATCCGCCACGTGGGCGAGGCGACAGCGAAGGACCTCGCGCGGCACTTTGGGGCCCTCGATCCGTTGATGGCGGCCTCTGAGGCGGAACTGCTGGAGGTTTCCGACGTCGGACCGGTAGTTGCCGTCTCGATCCGGCATTTTTTCGATGCGCCGCATAATCTCAAGGTGATCCGACAGATTCGAGAAGCCGGGGTCCATTGGACCGAGGGCAAGGTGGAGCGTCGCAGCCCAAACGAGGCGGTCTTCGGCAAGACGTTCGTGTTGACCGGAACTCTGCCCAACCTGACCCGGGACGAAGCCCGGGCGCGGATCGAGAAAGCGGGCGGCAAAGTCTCGGGTTCGGTCTCCCGTAAGACCGACTTCGTCGTCGCCGGCGAGGAGGCCGGCAGCAAATTGGACCGGGCCAAGGAGTTGGGCGTTACGATACTCGACGAAGGCGCACTCTTAGCCCTGCTGGGCGAGGACCTGAAAGCGTGAATGGCATCCCCACTGGAGATTGATGAAAATGAAGCTTACCAAGGCAGTATTCCCGGTCGCCGGGATGGGCACGCGCTTTCTGCCGGCAACCAAGGCCAGTCCGAAGGAGATGATGCCGATCGTCGACAAGCCTTTGATCCAATACGCGGTCGAGGAGGCTGCCACGGCCGGTGTACGCGACATGGTGTTCATCACGGGTCGCAGCAAGCGGGCCATCGAGGACCATTTCGATACCGCCTACGAACTCGAGACGGAACTGGCCGCCAAGAACAAGCAGACGCTCCTCGAGATCGTGCGCAATACGGTGCCCCGGGGAGTCAATTGCATCTTCATCCGACAAAACGAGGCGCTCGGTCTGGGTCATGCCGTCTTGTGCGCCCGACCCGTGGTCGGCTCGGAGCCCTTCGCGGTGCTGCTCGCCGACGACCTGATGGACAACAACACCGACACCGATCCAGTGCTCAAGCAGATGACCCAGATCTTCGCGCATAAGCAGGTCAGCATGCTGGCCGTTCAGGACGTCTCGCTCGCCGAGACGCGCTCCTACGGGATCGTGGGCACGAACAAGGCCTCCAAGATCACCGGCGGCGATCCCAGTCTTGAGGAAGTCACGCACATGGTGGAAAAACCGGCCCCCGAGGATGCGCCCTCGACCCTGGCCGTTGTCGGGCGCTACATCCTGACACCGGGGGTCTTTGATTTTCTGGCCACGCTCAACCCAGGCGCGGGGGCGGAGATCCAGCTCACCGACGGCATCTCGCGGCTCTTGCAGGACGAACCAGTCCTCGCATTCCGGTTTTCGGGACGTCGCTACGATTGTGGCTCGAAGATCGGCTATCTGCAGGCGACGGTCGAACTGGGCCTAAAGCACCCTGAGGTCGGAACCCAGTTTGCAAACTACCTCGCGACACGCTAGGAGGAACCCATGCTCGCGATTGTCGGTGGCAGCGGACTCACGTCGTTTGCCGAACTCGAGGTGGCGCGCCGCGAGGTCGTACGCACTCCCTATGGCGAGCCCTCCGGTCCATTGACCTTCGGCCAGTTGCAAGGCCACCCGGTCGTGTTTCTGCCCCGTCATGGTCATGGTCATACGATTCCACCGCACGACATCAACTACCGCGCGAACGTCTGGGCGTTAAAGGAGGCCGGTGTCCTGGGCGTGGTCGCGATTGTCTCGGTAGGCGGGATTCGAGCTGACATCGATCCGGGTGCGATTGTGCTGATCGACCAGGTCATCGACTACACCTGGGGGCGGGTGTCGACCTATTTCGACGGGCCTGACAGGCCCGTGACGCACATCGACTTCACAGTGCCGTTCGACCGACTGCTTAGGCTTAGGCTCAAGAACGCCGCTGCCAGCGTGGGCGAGCCGATCATCGATGGCGCCTGCTACGCCTGCACCCAGGGGCCGAGGCTCGAGACCGCGGCCGAGATCGACCGGCTGGAGCGCGACGGGGCTGCGGTCGTGGGAATGACCGTCATGCCCGAGGCGTGCCTGGCGCGTGAACTGGACCTGCCCTATGCGGGCTTGGCCGTGGTCGTCAACCACGCGGCCGGTCGGGGCGATTCGCAACTGGCGATCTCGACCAGCGAGATCGCACGCACTCTCGAGAACACGATGCAGCGCGTGCGCTCGATCGTCATGGCCAGTGTCGTACCGGAGAAGGGAGTGCTCCCATGATTCATCCGATCTTGCGCATGGGAGACCCGCGCCTCTTGCGCGTGGCACGCCCTGTTGATGAGTTCGATACTCCAGAACTGCATCAACTCGTCGCAGACATGCTCGAGACGATGGCCGCAGCCCAGGGCGCGGGACTTGCAGCACCCCAGATCGGCGTCGATGCCCGTCTTGTGATCTTCGGATTTGGTGCGTCGCGGCGCTATCCGGACGCGCCTGAAGTTCCCGAGACGGTCCTCATCAATCCGATCATCACTCCTTTTGGCCGTGAGAAGGAGGAGGCCTGGGAAGGCTGTCTCTCGGTCCCGGGAATGCGCGGCGTGGTTGCGCGCTACTCGCGGCTCCACTATAGCGGCTACGACCAGTACGGCAGACCATTCGAGCGCGAGGCCGAGGGCTTCCACGCCCGCGTCGTCCAGCACGAGTGCGATCATTTGGACGGCGTGCTCTATCCGATGCGCATCGAGGACTTCAGTTTGTTCGGGTTCATTGAAGAACTCGGATTCGGTCACCTGGCGGATGATTAAGGGATTCAGGCGCTGCATCGCGTCAATACGCCCGGAAAGGAAAAGGCATCATGTCCAAGGTCAAAGTGGCCAGTTTCGGAATGTCCATTGACGGCTTTAGCGCCGGTCCGCGGCAAAGCCTCGATGACCCTTTGGGCGTCGGGGGCGCTCGGTTGATGCAGTGGTTCTTCCCGACGCGAACATTCCAGCAGATGCACGGAAAGGGCGGCGGGGAGACGGGTGTGGACGACGACTTCGCGGCACGCGGCTTCGCCAACGTCGGTGCGTGGATCCTAGGGCGCAACATGTTCGGCCCAATCCGCGGGCCGTGGCCCGATGAGTCCTGGAAGGGCTGGTGGGGCGACCTGCCGCCGTACCACGTGCCGGTCTTCGTGCTCACGCACCACGCGCGCAGCCCGATTGAGATGCAGGGCGGGACGACTTTCCACTTCATCACGGATGGCATCCATGCCGCCCTGGAAGCGGCGCAGAGGGCTGCCGGCGATCGCGACGTACGAATTGGCGGCGGTGCGGACACCGTCCGCCAATACCTGCGGGCAGGACTTGTGGACGAGGTGCACCTCGCGCTATCCCCCGCATTGCTGGGGCAGGGCGAGTCCTTGCTATCCGGGATCGATCTGACCGGACTTGGCTTCCAGTGCACCGAGCACGTTGCCTCGCGCCAAGCGCTGCACGTCATCCTGTCGAGATAGAACGGCGCGCCCGGCCACGGGAACGTCCTGGATCGGCGAGGCCGCAGGCGCCCTTAATCGACTCCTTCGGGTTGGCAACGGCGCGATCGCCTCGCCAAGGCACCGCGGTGGTACCGGCGATTTTTCCAACGCAGCCTGCGCACGACGAACGATCGGATGGACCTCCAACCGCTCTCGGATCCGGAGTTCGATCCGGTCTTTTGGCCATGACATCGACACGATGCCGACTTTCAGCGCAAGTTGAGATTCGCGTGCCGTTCAGTGAGTGTAAGATCATCGGAGAAAGCCATCCTAGAGAGGATACCCATGCTACTGAAAGATGCTGTCGTCCTCGTGACGGGCGCCAATCGAGGGATTGGGCTCGCCTTTGCCGAGATCGCGCTCGCGCGTGGGGCCCGCAAGGTCTACGCCGGCGCCCGTGATCCTTCGAAGATGACGTTGGCCGGCGTCGTGCCGCTGAGATTGGACGTGACCTCGGCGGCCGATGTCGCCCAAGCCGCCACGGCCTGCAAGGACGTCACCTTGGTCGTGAACAATGCCGGAGTCGCCTGGTCGGGAAGCGTCCTGGTGCCCGAAGGCGCGCAGGCCGTGCGAGACCACCTGGAGATCAATCTGTTCGGAATTCTCCGGATCTCACAGAGCTTCGCTCCGATCCTCGGCGCAAACGGGGGCGGTGCGTTCTTGAACGTGCTCTCGGTGGCAAGTTGGATCAATAGCGGCTTCCTGAACGCCTACGCCGTGTCCAAATCCGCTGCCTGGAGCTTGACCAACGGCCTGCGTAACGAGTTGCGTGCGCAGGGTACACAGGTCTTGGCGCTGCACATGGGGTTTGTCGACACGGATATGACGAGCGGACTGGATGTCCCCAAGGCCTCGCCACAAAGCATCGCAAGCGCAGCCTTTGACGCTCTGGAGGCCGGAGAGAGCGAAGTGCTGGCCGACGAACGCGCCCGGGAGATCAAGCGCGGGCTCACGACCGAAATACCGGTCTATGTCAAGGACCAGATGGCCGCGTACCGGGGTGCGACGTCGCTCTCGGATACCCCCTCGAAGCATTGAGCGAGTCTGCCGCCGCTGTGGTTGGGCTCGGTCCTCGGTCGCCAGAGACTCCCCTACGCGATCGGGCCCGAACGGTGCTGGATCGATGAGCTCGGCGAGTCTGGGTACCGACTCCCATCCGCATTCATCGCCAAGTTCGAATCCAAAGCACTCGCGGTAGGGCGTGCGGGGCCTGAGAGATCCTCGCCCAGCGCTGCCACCCATCCCACGAAGCCAAACAGCATGACGATCAGAACGGCGCGACTGAAGCGGTCCTGGGTGCGACTGTTGCGTGCATCAACTTTCCTGTCCATGTGATTCTCCTAGAGGGGAGACCGCTCGAACCAGGACGCGGCGATCTCATGCATGAACAATAGCCATGGGCGAGTGGGGAGACGAGGGGCGAAGTTACACGCCAGCGCGTGAAAATTACCGACCCCACGCGCCGTGCCCTCTGATGGCCGCCGTGGATGACATGCCTTATCGACCCGGCGGACTAGTCCGGAAGGATCAACTGGCGGGGCTCTTCCACACCGCGGCTGAAACGCGATTGTGAGAGATTGCTCACAAGGAAAAAGCCCTCTGGTCTCACCCAAAACTGTGACTGCAGTGGGGTCTCCCAGGGTTTTCCGCGCTCACCGATTGCCTTGTGGCGCGATTTGGTCTTCTCATAGGGATGGACATGAAATTCAGCGTGATCCAGATCGTTGCTGCGCTCTCCGCGGTGTGCGTCGTCGCGGCGCCCGGCGCGGCGAGCGCCTCCTTCGTGCTCGATACGGGTACGCCTTCGGGAACGATCATCAATGAGCTGCTCAACACAGAATACGCCGTGGAATTTGCGGCGAACCCTGCCGAGACCATCACGGCGCTTGCGGCCTACGTGACGCAAGGCAGCCTGCAACCGGGTGCCACGTTCGAGTTCCAGATCTTTGCCAACTCGGCCGGCGCCCCGGGAGGCACTGCGCTGGATTCGGTGGTGGCGACCTGGGAGACCCCTGGTTGGACTTCAGCGAACACCAACTGGACTCCGGGCGCAGCAGGCGACTACTGGCTCGTCGTGGAGCCCAATGGCATCCCCCAAGGCCTGGATCTGCCCACGGAAACGTCGGCCTCGACCGGCACGGCCCCGGCGCTGGGATTCGCCTACAAAGGCACGAGCGCCCGCTCCTGGACGACCACGAGCACCAACACCTTCGGCGCGGAAATTTCTGCAGTGCCCCTTCCCGCGGCAGTGTGGCTCATGATTGCGGGGTTGGTGGGCTTGGGCGCGCTCGGACATCATAAGCGCGGCGGCCCAAGGCGTAACGCAGTCTGCTAGAAGCTCTCTTCTGGGCCGAGGTAGCGCCATTGACCGAGCGGAAGATCGCCCAGTCGCACTTGGCCGATGCGCACGCGCTTGAGTCCTGCGACACGCAATCCAACCAGTTCGCACATGCGCCGGATCTGGCGTTTCTTGCCTTCCTTCAGGACGAAGCGCAGTTGATCGCGGTTCTGCCAGATCACTGATGCAGGCTTGAGCGCCTGGCCATCGAGTTCCAGACCAAAGCGCAACTTCTCGAGGCCGCCATCGGCGATCTCGCCGGTGACCCGCACGAGGTATTCCTTTTCGATGTCCGCATCCGCGCCGATCAATTGGCGCGCGATGCGGCCATCCTGGGTCAGCACCAAAAGCCCGGTCGAATCGATATCGAGCCTGCCCGCCGGGGCCAGATGACGCAGATGCCGCGGCTCGAAATTCACCCGGGAAGGATCGCTGCGCCAGCGTGCGTTTTCGAGGATGAGCACGCTCGCGGGCTGATAGCCGTCCTCGGCTTGGCCGGAAACATAGCCAAGCGGCTTGTTCAGCAATACCGTGATGCGTCCCTGTTGTTCGAGTTGGGCGCGCTTGTCGATCGTGATGCGCTGTCCGGGCAGGACCTTGGTGCCGAGCACGGTGATGCGTTCACCATCGACAAAGACCCAGCCGCGTTCGATCCAGACATCGGCTTCGCGTCGGGAACACAGACCCAGTTCAGCCATGCGCTTGGAGAGCCTGAGGGGCTCGTTGGGGATCATGCGGCGAGAGTCTCGAGCAGTTCGGTCTCAAAGCGGATCTGGGACTTGTTGGTGCTAAGAGCCTCGCCCTCAACCAAAAAGAAGTCCTCGACCCGGTCGCCCAGCGTCGTGATCTTGGCGGTCTGGACATGGATGCGGTGCGCCGCGAAAACACGCAGGATCGCGTAGAGGAGTCCGGCGCGGTCGGCCGAGGAGAGATTGAGCAGGTAGTACTGGCCGCGGTCGTCCGGGCGCAGGTCCACGGTCGGTGTGATCGGGTAGGTCTGGGACTGCCGCGACAGGCGCCCCTTGGCCGCCGGTGAAAGGGGCGCGGCCGCAGCCAGGTGGTCGGTCAGTCCGCGCTGGATGCGCCCGACCAGGTCGCGGTAGTGGACGATGCCGTTGTCGGCCAGATGAAACGTATCGAGCGCATAGTTCGGCCCCTTGGGACGCTTGGTCGTATGGACACGCGCATCCAGGACCGTGAACCGGTGGCGCTCGAAGAACTCGCAGATGCGCGCAAGCAAGTCGGCCTGGTCGGGTGTATAGACTGCGACCTGGACGCCCTCTCCGAGTGGCGAGAGTCGGGCACGCACCCGCGGCAGGTCGCTGTCGGCCCCGAGCGCGAAAGAGCGTGTGATCCAGGCGATATCCTGGGCATCGTGGCGCAAGAGCCAGGCCATGTCCAGCTGATCCCAGAACCGGGTCACCGCGTTCTGATCGAAGTCGTAGAGCGAGAGGATGCGTCGCGCGGCGTCCTGGCGGTAGACAAGCTCCGCATGGGCCGAGACCTCCGCACCCCCTAGGGCCCGCAGTGTGCGGAAGTAAAGGTCTTCGAGGAGCTTTCCCTTCCAGGCGTTCCAGACCTTCGGGCTTGTGCCCCGGATGTCCGCCACGGTCAACAGGTAAAGGGCGTTCAAGTGGCGCTGATTACCGACGCGCAATGCGAACTCCCGGATCACCTCGGGGTCGGACATGTCCTCTTTCTGCGCGATGCGCGACATCGTCAGGTGCTCGCGCACGAGAAACTCGACGAGTTCGCTGTCTTCTGTCGGGATCCGATGATCGCGGCAAAAACGGCGCGCATCGCGCTCGCCCAGAACGGAATGGTCGCCGCCGCGACCCTTGGCGATGTCGTGAAACAGCGCCGCGATGTACAGCAGCCAGTGCCTTGGGAAATTGAGCATCAGCTTGGAGCACAGCGGATACTCGTGCGAGAACTCGACCATCGTGAAGCGGCGCAGATTGCGCACCACCATCAGGATGTGCTGATCCACGGTGTAGTAGTGAAACAGGTCGTGCTGCATCTGCCCGACAATGCGCCGGTAGACGGGCAGGTAGCGACCGAGGATCGAGAACTGGTTCATGCGCCGCAGCTCGTGAACGATGCCCCGCGGGGCCTGCAGGATCGACAGGAACAGGGCGCGATGTTTGGGATCGCGCCTGAACGGGGCGTCGATCAAGGTGCGGCCGTGCCAGAGCGCGCGCAGCGTGCGGGCGCTCATGCCCTTGAGTTCGGAATGCTGCTGCATGAGAGCGAAGGCCTCGAGCAGGGCGCCGGGGTCTTCCTGGAACACCGTCTCACGGGTGATGTCGAGAAGCTTTCCCTGAACCTGGAAGCGGTCGTTGATCTGGTGGTGTTCGGTTTGCTCTGCCGGAAACAGTCGGGTCTCGATGTTCTGCAACACGATGTCGTTCAGTTGCGTGACCGTCTTGGCCGCCCAGTAGTAGCGTTGCATCAGGACCTCGCTCGCCCGGCGCGTACCGCTGGGTGCCAAACCGAAGCTCTCGGCCAGCGCCGTCTGGACATCGAAGACGAGGCGATCCTCGCGGCGCTTGGCGATCAGATGCAAGTGGATGCGAATGAGCTTGAGCAATTGCTCGTTACGCCGCAGTTGGCGGGCCTCGACGGCTGTCAAGAGCCCGTCTTGGGCGAGTTCGGCCCAGCTGCCCCCGAGGCCCGCGGCACGGGCGATCCAGAGGATCACCTGCAGATCTCGCAGGCCCCCGGGACTTTCTTTGCAGTTGGGCTCGAGCGCGTACGCGGTGTCATGATATTTGGCGTGGCGCTGCTGCAGCTCGAGCGACTTGGCGCGAAAGAACTGGCGCGGATCGAGGTGGGCGCGCACCTGCTGGCTCAGGCGGGTGCAGAGTTTGCGGCTGCCGGCCACGTGGCGCGCCTCGAGGAGGCTCGTCTGCACGGTGATGTCGCGGCTCGCCTCGGCCACGCATTCACCAACGGTGCGAACGCTGTGACCCAGTTCGATCCCCAGATCCCACAGAAGTCCGATCAGGTCCTCGATGCGGGCGGTCATGGCCGCATCGGCTGTCTCAGGCAAGAGGATCAGAACGTCAACATCCGAGTAGGGAAACAGTTCGCCCCTTCCGTAGCCGCCCACGGCCACGAGCGCGGCCTCGACGGGCATCGAAAGTTGCTGCCAGGCCTCAATCAGGGTGGCATCGACGTCGCGCGCGAGCGCACGCAAGAGCTTCGATTGATTGGGTTGCGCCAGAAACTGTTCGATCGAGCGGGTGCGGCTCTCGCCGAGCCCGGCGCGCAACTGACGGCCCAGGGTTCCACCGAGGTCGGCTCGCTCGGGACTTAGTACTGCGGACATGGGGCAAGCTCCGCTCGGGGCGCACGGCCGGTGCCGACGGCCATCAGTGCTGAAGGCCCGGCGCAGCCGGCGTGCCCGCCGATTGCGTGAGCACCTCAAAGCCCCCTTCGGTCACGAGCACGGTGTGCTCCCACTGGGCCGACAGGCTATGATCCTTGGTGACGATCGTCCAGCCATCGGCGAGTTCGCGAATCTCGCGCCGGCCGGCGTTGATCATGGGCTCGATGGTGAAGATCATGCCCGCGCTGAGCTCCTCGAGCGTGCCAGGGCGTCCGTAGTGCAGGACCTGGGGTTCCTCATGGAACTTGGTGCCGATTCCGTGCCCACAAAATTCGCGGACCACAGAAAATCCGTTGCTCTCGGCGTGCCGCTGGATGGCGTGACCGATGTCACCCAGATGCGCGCCGGGTTTGACGGCCTGAATTCCCAGCCACATGCATTCAAAGGTGATCTCGCAGAGCCTACGGGCCTGAACCGAGCCTTCACCAACGACGAACATGCGGCTGGTGTCGCCATGGTAGCCATCCTTGATGACGGTGATGTCCAGGTTGACGATGTCCCCGTTACGCAGCACCCGGTCGCCCGGAATGCCATGGCAGACCTGGTGATTGACCGAGGTGCAGATCGACTTTGGAAACGGCTTGTAGCCGGAGGGAGCGTAGTTCAAAGGGGCCGGGACGGCCTTTTGGACCTCAGTGATGTAATCGTGACAGAGGCGATCGAGTTCGCCCGTGGTCACGCCCGGCTTGACATGTACGGCGATGAAATCGAGGACCTCGGAGGCGAGCCGTCCGGCGATGCGCATTTTTTCCAGATCGGTAGAATTCTTGATGACCACGTCGACAGCTGCCTTCAGAAAGCGTTAATCCGCAAGGATAATCGAGAGGAAGCGACCCCCGCAAACACTTGTTCGCATCGTGTGGCCCGTTCGAAGCCGCACGCCCTGGGTAGTCGACGCACGAGCTCGGCGCGAAACAGGGCCGAAAAGCGCTCCGGGGGGCGCTGGAGGCCTTGGGGCCCGTTTCAGACGTCGGGCGCCTTGGCTCTGGCCGGCGCGCTCACCCTTCGCGAATTTGGGGAAAAGATGCTATAATTCAAGGCTGTCTGGTGATTCATGGCCGGAACAGTCGTTGCGCGCGGACGACCCATTTTGGGGCGCCGGGGTTGCAGCGCATTGTTGTCAATCACGGGCGTTGTCGTTCAGGGTGTCGCGGGCTTGCCCATCATGCGATGCAGACTTCGTCTCAGACCTAACCCTTACGGAGCAGACCATGGCAGTAACCATGCGTGAAATGCTGGAGGCGGGCGTCCATTTCGGACACCAGACCCGTTTCTGGAATCCGAGGATGGCTCCCTTCATCTTCGGTCATCGTAACAAGATTCACATTGTCAACCTCGAGAAGACACTCGCGAACTACGACGACGCGGTGAAGTACGCCCGCCGCCTTGCGGCCAATCGGGGCACGATCCTCTTCGTGGGGACCAAGCGCCAGGCGCGCGAGATCATCGCCGAGGAGGCACAGCGCGCCGGCATGCCATTCGTCGACCAACGCTGGCTGGGCGGCATGTTGACCAATTTCAAGACCGTCAAGGCCTCGATCAAGCGGCTCAAGGACATGGAAGCGACCATTCTGGACGGCGGCCTCGAGCGCATGAGCAAGAAGGAAGCCCTGGGCTTTCAGCGCGAGGTCGTGAAGCTGCAAAAGAGCATCGGCGGGATCAAGGACATGACGGGCGTTCCCGATGCGATTTTCGTGGTCGATGTCGGTTACCACAAGGGCGCGGTGACGGAGGCTACGAAGCTGGGCATTCCTGTCATCGGCGTGGTCGATACCAACCACTCCCCGGAGGGTGTGGCTTACGTGATCCCCGGTAACGACGATTCAAGCCGCGCGATCCGGCTTTACGCCCGGGGTATCGCTGACGCGGTCCTGGAAGGCAAGAATAGCGCGGCCCATGACATCGTCGAAGCAGTGTCGGGCAGCGACGAGTTTGTAGAGGTGAGTGCGACGGCGTAGTCGCCGCCCCGTAGGTCGGAAAAGGGGAGCGCGAGCGCCCCTTTTTTTTAGCTCGGATGGATCTCCATCCGAGAAGCAACCGAATTGAGGAGTACTTTATGGCGGAAATCACCGCGGCACTGGTGAAGGAACTGCGCGAGAAGACCGACGCGCCCATGATGGAGTGCAAGAGGGCATTGACCGAGGCCGAGGGTGACCTCGCGCTCGCCGAGGAACTGTTGCGTGTCAAACTCGGCAACAAGGCGAGCAAGGCGGCAAGCCGGATCGCCGCCGAGGGCATCGTCGCCGTGCATCTCGCCGATGGTGTGGGCGCTATGCTCGAGCTGAATTGCGAGACCGATTTTGTCGCCAAGAACGACGAATTCGTTGCGCTGGGCAAGGGACTTGCCGAGCTCGTCGCCCTGCACAATCCGGCCGACATCGAGGCCTTGTCGGCCCTGGCTCTCGACGGCTCGACCGTTGAGACGGTGCGCAAGGCGCTCATCGGCAAGATCGGCGAGAACATCACGATCCGCCGCTTCGTTCGCTTTGCGAGCGGGGATCAGCTGGCCAGCTACCTGCACGGAGTCAAGATCGGTGTCTTAGTCGACTACGCCGCCAAGGACCCCCAGGTAGGCAAGGATGTTGCAATGCACATCGCTGCCTACAAGCCTGTGTGTGTCTCGCGCGCGGACGTCCCGGCCGAACTCATCGAGCAGGAACGCAAGATCTTCGCAGCCCAGGCAGCGGAGTCGGGAAAGCCTGCGGAAATCGTCAGCAAGATGGTCGAAGGCCGGATCGCGAAGTTCTTAGCCGAGATCACCCTGCTTGGGCAACCGTTCGTCAAGAACACCGACGAGACCGTCGAGAAGGTCTTGAAGGCCCACGGAGCGAAGGTGAACCGCTTTGCGCTCTATGTCGTTGGCGAGGGCATTCAAAAGCGCGAGGACGATTTCGGGGCCGAGGTGGCCGCTCTGGTGAAGGGGCCCGAGCCAGAGAAGCCCAATAAATAGGCCATAATACCGGGGCTGGGTGCGTAGCCGCGCCTAGCCCGTTGCACCTGAATCTACCGTTGGGGAGGCGATTGTCCCATGAGTCTGGCCTATAAGCGCGTTCTCCTGAAACTCTCCGGCGAAGCCCTCATGGGTGATGACCCGTTTGGCATCAACCGTGCGACGATCGAGTCCATGGTCCAGGACATCGCCGAGATCACGCGCGCAGGGGTAGAACTGGCCATCGTCATCGGCGGGGGCAACATCTTCCG
>CAJCID010000175.1 GCA_903970305.1 Rhodospirillales bacterium
GGAGCCCATCTGTCGATGGAAGAGTCGAAGGACGGCAAGGATGTATCGGGCACCTGGGCCGGTGAGATCGACCGGGTGCGTATCAGCGGGCTCTGGCGCGATGCCGATGAAACCCTGGAGCTGCCATTCGAGCTCACCCGCATTGCCCCGCCGACACCGAAGAAGCCATGACCTCCCCAAAACCGCCGCGTGGGCGCAGCACCGAGATCTTGCACACCGGCTATAGGCCGCCCGAAGGGTTTGGTAGCCTCACCACGCCGATCCATCACGCCTCGACGGTCACCTTCACCGATGTCGCCTCGATGCGCGCCCGGGACTGGCGCAACAAGGACAGCTACACCTACGGTCTGCACGGCACCCCCACGACCTTCACGCTCGAAGAGCGCATCGCCGTCCTGGATGGTGGCGAGCACACGATCCTTACGCCTTCGGGACTGGCTGCGATCGCGCTTGTGAATCTCTCTTTGCTGAAATCCGGGGACCATCTGCTTCTCCCCGAGAACGTCTACAACCCCAGCCGTGACCTGGGTGCATCCCTGCTGGCCTCCTGGGGCATCAGCGTCACGCAGTACGACCCCGCGGAGGCGGGCGCCGTCGTCGAACGCATGACCCCCTCGACCCGTCTCATGTGGATCGAAAGCCCGGGATCGGTCACGATGGAAGTCGCCGACGTCCCCGCGCTGGTCGCTGCCGCCCGCTCCAAGGGCGTCCTGACGGCAATCGACAACACCTGGTCGGCGAGTCTCTTCTTCGCGCCCTTCGCGCATGGTGTCGATATCGTCATGCAGGCTTTGACCAAGTATCCTTCGGGCGGCAGCGATGTCCTGATGGGCTCGGTGACAACGCGTGATCTGAAGCTCTACGAAAAGCTCAAGCTCGGCCATATGCGCTTGGGCCTGGGCGTGAGTGGCGACGACGCCTACCTGGTGCTTAGGGGCCTCGCTTCGCTGAAGTCCCGCCTCGCCCAACACGAACAGGGCGCGCACAAGGTGGCCCGCTGGCTGGAGGGGCGCCCGGAAGTCGCGCAGGTCTTGCACCCTGCTTTAGAGGACTGTCCCGGACATGCGTTCTGGAAGCGCGACTATCGTGGCGCAGGGGGCCTCTTCTCGTTCGTGCTGGACCGGTCTATCCCGCAAGAGAAGGTCGATGCGATGGTCGACGCATTGGAGCTTTTTCAGATCGGCTATAGCTGGGGCGGAGCGGTCAGTCTGGCCATCCCGTACCTGATGCAGGAGGTGCGCACCAACAAGCCCTGGAACAGGGGCAGCCTCGTGCGACTCTCTATCGGCCTTGAGGATCCCGAGGATCTGACGACCGATCTGGCGCAGGCGTTCTCGAAACTTTGAAGCCTCCCCCTGCCCGCGCGTCTCTTCGGCACCCGGCGAACTGGGATCCTCTTTCTTGGGCGACATCATGCAAGCGCTGATACCGGCCCTCATGCTGCTCGTGGGACTTGTGACCGGGGCGCTCGCCGTCTCGCTTTTCAGTCGGCGCGCGCGTCTTGCCGAGGCCGATCGCGCCGCACGCACGGCGCGTGCCGAGGCGATGGCGGCTGTCGCGACCCTGGAGGAGCGCTCGGCCGCGCAGGGCCGCGCCATCGAGGCCCAGCGGTGCCAGCTCGAGTTGCGGGGCACCGAGGAGATGAAGCTGCGCGGCGAGCTCGCGAGCGCGCGCGAGGCGCTCGCGCGCCTCGAGACTGAGCTCAGCAAGGAACGCGAGCAGGCCACCGAGAAGCTCGCCTTTCTCGAATCGGCACGCGCGACGCTTGTCACCCAGTTCCAGGCGCTCGCCAACGAGATCTTAGAAGAGAAGAGCCAGCGCTTTTCGGTGCAGCATCGCTCCGAGCTGGACCTGTTGCTGAAGCCTCTGGGTGAGAAGTTGCAGGCCTTTGAGAAGACGGTCCAAGACACCTATGTGAACGAGGCCAAGGAGCGCTTCTCGCTTGCCGAGGAGGTGCGCAAGCTCCAGGCGGCGAACCTGCAGATCAGCCAGGAGGCGGTGAATCTGACGCGCGCGCTCAAGGGCGAGTCCAAGACACGCGGCAACTGGGGCGAGGTCATCCTCGAGCGCGTCTTGGAGCGCTCGGGGCTCGAGAAGGGACGCGAGTACGAGACCCAGTTCACTCTCGAGGGTGACGGGGGTGCGAAGCTGCGCCCGGACGTCATCGTGCGCCTGCCCGATGAGAAACACATCGTGATCGACTCGAAGGTCTCGTTACTGGCGTACGATCGCTACTACTCGGCCGAGGGCGATGCCGAGCGCGAGCTGGCGCTCGGCGAGCACATCGCCTCGATGCGCAGCCACATCGATGCGCTGGCAGAGAAGAACTACCAGGGCCGCGCTGCCCTGAACACCCCGGATTTCGTGGCCATGTTCGTGCCGATCGAGCCGGCGTTCTCGCTCGCGGCCCACGGCGACGCTACCCTCTATCTGGACGCCTTCGATAAGAAGGTCGTGATCGTCACGCCCGCCACGCTGCTGGCCATGCTGAGCACGGTCTCGACACTGTGGCGGCGCGAGTTGCAGACGCAAAACGTGCTGGAGATCGCGCGGCGCTCCGGTGAGCTCTACGACAAGTTCGTGCTCTTTGTCGAGGCGCTACGGGACATCGGCGTGAAGCTCGGGCAGGCGCAGGAGTCCTACGACCGTGCGCTAAACCGGCTCTCCGAGGGACGCGGCAATCTCGTGCGCCGCGTCGAGGATCTCAAAAGGCTCGGTGCGCGCGCTGAAAAATCTCTTCCCGCGGATCTCATTGCCGGACTCGACAACGAGACCGATCTGCCGATCGAGGACACCGCAGACGATCCCCAAGGCGCCCCGCTCGCCGCTGTGCCTTCGTCCATCGAGGGCCAGAGCGACTGGATCGAAAAGGCAGAGGCTCCCGAGACCGGTGTGACCCCGTTCACACCGCGCGCGCGGGGAGCCTCTTAGGATGAGTTCGGCGTTCTGGCTTTCTGGCCGGCATCGGGGAAGCTCAGTTGCCCTCAGTCGGATTGGGGAGGGTTCGCTGGAGGCGGCGGCTCGGGCTTGTAGTCCCCGATGAGGCCTTTGGCTGGACAGACTTTAAAGAGTGGGCATTTCGCACAGCCCACGGCCAGAGCAACCGGGCATA
>CAJCID010000176.1 GCA_903970305.1 Rhodospirillales bacterium
CGAGTCGATTCCCGGAGAAACCCAATGAAGTCCTTCGTCACCACCCTCATCGCCGTCCTGTCGGTCGGCATCTCTTCTGCGCCCCTAGAGTGCGCCCGTGCCGCCGATCTCACCGTCGAGGTACAGCATGTGGAGCGATCCGATGGCACCGTCTACGTCGGCTTGTACAACACCGCCGAGAGCTTCCCGAAAACGGTTTACCAGGGACTCGCGGCCCCGGCCGCAGAGCGCTCCGCGTCGGGGACCGTGCGTATCGTGTTCCACGATATCAAGCCAGGTGAGTACGCCGTCTCGGCCTTCCTCGATCTGGATGGCGACGGCAAGATCTCCACGAACATGGTGGGCATTCCCGTCGAACCTTACGGGTTCTCGCGCGACGCCCATGGCAGTATGGGTCCGCCGAGCTTTCAGGAGGCGGCCTTCGCGCTGCCCGCAGAAGGCTCAGAAGTCACTATTGTCCTGCAATAGGAGGCGGCATGGGTCACGATCCAACACGCCCCAATGAACGGCGCCGTGCAATCTTGCGCGCGCTGGGGCTCGCCGCCCTCACAGTTCCTTTTTCCCGCGCCGACCCGGCGACCCCGAACACCGCATGGCGCAGCTCCTTCGCTCCTTTCGACGGTCCGCTCGGGCCGCGCTTTGACGGGGAGTTATCGTGCCCGGCGCTCCCCGTGGAAGGTCGCCTGCCGGACAGTCTTTGCGGCACGCTCTACCGCAACGGTCCGGCGCGCATGCGGTTTGGCTCGACCCCTTACCAGCATTGGTTCGATGGCGATGGCATGGTCCAGCAGTTTCGAATCGGCGCGGGACGCGTCGCCCACCGCGGCGTCTTGCTGCGCACGCCCAAGCTGCGCGCCGAGGAAGCCGCAGGACGTTTCCTCTATCCCAGTTTTGCCACTGATGTAGAAAATGAACTGCCTGTTCGCAGCGCCGACGAGATCAATGTCGCGAACATCAACCTTCTCGCTATGCCCCAGGCAGGCGCCCTTTACGCCCTCTGGGAAGGCGGCTCAGCGGTCGAACTCGAGCCCGACACGCTTCAGGTCCTAGGCTTTAAGAAGTGGTCACCCGAATCAGCGGGGGCACCATTCTGCGCACATCCACGCCTGGAGCCCGATGGCAGCGTGTGGGCCTTTGGCTATCTTCCCGGCCGGGGTCAGGTGCTCATTTATCGGATCGCGGCCAGCGGTGCGCTGGTCCGTCAGACACTCGTCGCCTTACCGCAGGCTGACATGGTGCATGACTTTGCGATCACCGAACGCTATCTGGTCTTTCTACTCATGCCGTTGGCATTTCGGCGGGAGTCGACGGGTCGCTTTTCGTTTGCCAGCCACTTCACCTGGCAGGACCGGCAACCGCTGCGCGTGGCGCTTGTGGATAAGTCGGACCTTTCGGTCCAGCACTTCGAAGTGCCCACTGATGGCCTGTTCCATATCGGCAACGCCTGGGAAGAACGGGGCATGGTGCGCGTGGGCTACGTGAGTCAGCCCGAGATCGATGCGCTCATCCGCGGGCGCGGCATCGATGCCCCCTACCCAAGCGATTCGAGCAGCGTCTCCTCGTGGAAGGAGCTCGAGATCGATCCAGTGGCCAAGCGCGTGCGCGTCATCGC
This sequence comes from Rhodospirillales bacterium, assembly GCA_903970305.1. Lineage (GTDB taxonomy): Bacteria > Pseudomonadota > Gammaproteobacteria > Burkholderiales > Burkholderiaceae_D > BOG-994. The sequence goes on from CAJCID010000176.1 coordinate 1,613, forward strand.
AACGGACGCGGTCCGCGTGGAATTTCCTCGGTACGATCTGCGGCTCACCGGTCAGAAGAGCGCATGGACGGTTCTTCTCGAGCGCTCCAGGATGATGCCCGGAGCGGTTGAGGGATTCGACAGCGTGCTCACGCTGGGTCCGAAGGGCATGCAACGCTTTCGCTATGGGGAAGACTGGATCGCCGAGGAACACATTTTCGTCGCCGATCCGGATAGTCGGGGCCTCGACGCTGGATTCTTGGTGGGAACCGCCTACGACTGGCGCGCCGAGCGCACCGCCTTGTCGGTGTTTCACGCCCGCGACGTTGCGGCTGGACCGGTCGCCCGGGTGCTCTTGCCCTATGGACTTCCGCTCGGGCTCCACGGACAGTTCATCGCTCAAACCTGACTCATCCCAGGCGGCAGGCGCGTCATCGGGATTGTGGCTCGTTGTGTGCGGATTCGAGAGTCACATAGGGAGGCTTTGCCTTCGGATCGACACGGACGTTCACGAAGACCAGTTGCACCTGTGGAGTCAACCTGGCCCAGTCTTCCAATGTGGAGGCGCTCGCGGGATCGGCGGCGCAACCCTCGATCCAGACAAAGCGGCGCTTGACGGTGATCCATAGGCTCGTTTGCGCAAACAGGCCCATCTCCTGAAGACGGGCGGCCAGGTCTTGGGCGATGGCGGCATCGTAGAAGTAGGCATTGGGTTTCTCGCATTGCCCGGCCAGCCAGCAACTGGTACCCCGCTCGACCCGCGAGTGCTCCTCGCTGGCAATCGTGGAGCGGCGCGAGAGCGGTCCCAAGGGCGTTGGGCAGTCGGCAATGGCGCTGCGCACCTGGATGAAGGGGTCGTTGAACCAGTTACCCAGAGGATCGTCCGGGTGGTCCTGGCCGAGGGCCGCACGGACCGGAAGGCCCAGCGCGAAGAGAACGAAAATCGCGCCTAAGGCCCGCTTCAGAGCCGGCCCCAATGCGTTGCCGCACGTCATCCATGGCGGACGGTTGGTGGCCTGTTTCGATGAACTCCATGGTAGGGGATCATGGTGTGCATCGTGGGCATTGGCGGCAGCTTCTTTCTGGCCCGTCATCCTCTGGCCCTCCTTGACCGGGTCTGGCGAACCTGTTTTTCGATCCGGCGGGCAAGGGCGTCGAGCTTTGGGAACCTTAGGCCCAGTCAAGGATCGTGCAGGGTCTCGCTATTGTGCCCCCGTTGTGCAATGAGGAGTGTCCGCAATCCGGGCCGTATCGGGCAGCCAACTCAGTGCAAGATGAGGCATCCAGCAGGACCAAAGCGCACCCGTCGGCTTGGCGGTTTCCGCGCCAAATTGCATCCGGATACATTTCGTAATACCTGACAGGGCGTATTTCGCCTACGATCTCACCCGCATCGCGGCTTTATCGGGTGATGGAAACCAACCAAGGCCGCATTGGATATGCGCCATCAATCAAGAACAGGGAGCAGGAAATGAAATGGTTCGCACGAGCAATCGTCTTTTTTTGGGTCGCCATTCTCGCAGGCTGCGCGACTCCACCACCCCCACCTCATCATCCGGCCTACTTGCATGCGCTTTCGGATCTGCGTGCGGCGCGCTGGCTGATCGAACATCGTCCTGGCGACTGGGCCCGGACCAATGACGAAATCGAGGCCGTGCGTCGTATCGATGCGGCCATCAACGAGATCCGCCAGGCGGCCATCGACGACGGCAAGAATCCCGATTGGCATCCCCAGGTCGATGAGCGTCCCGACCATCCGGGTCGTCTACACGAGGCCCTGGAGTATCTGCGCAAGGCGCGAGGTGACATTGCGCAGGAGGAGGACAACGGTTTTGCGAACGGTTTGCGCAACCACGCGATCGGCCATATCGACGGCGCCATCCAGGCGACTCGCCGCGCCGTCAACGAGTAGTCATCATGCACCGGACCCTTCGCGTGCGGCCTTGCCGCGCGCGAGGGGCTCAGGAGTCTGCCGGGGCGCCGCCTGCAGCGACAAATCCGTGTTTGGCGTGGCTGCCATCGCAGTAGGGCTTGTTGGCCGATTGACCGCAACGGCACAGCCAAGTCTGAGTGGTCCGATCGAGCGTGCGACCGCATCCGCTGACAATCTCGAGCGGGCCCTTGACTTGTAATGGCCCGTTTGGCGTGGGTACAACCTCCAAGGGACCGGCGCGTACGGCGAGTGCTTCTGAAGGATGGGTCGCGGGCTCGCCGGTGGCCGAGAAACCGGCTTGGGTATGACTACCGTCGCAGTAGGGCTTGTTCGCCGATGCGCCGCAGCGGCATAGAGTCGCCCGAAAGCGCGGCTGGGCGCCCTGGATCTCGAGCTCCGCGTGGAAGGCATAGGGTCCATTCTCCCGGACGTGAACGGTGTTCACCCGCGGCGCGGACTCCGCCGGAGCGCCGCTTAGGTTTTCATAGCGAATCGCCCCCGACGGACACTCATGAGCCAGTTCGGCCACCTCAGCTGCGCTTGCTCGATCCGGATGGATCCACGTCCCTTGAACGTTGGGAACGAAGACATCGGGTCGCGAGAGGACACAATTGCGCGAGTGAATGCACTTGGCACCGTCGAAAAGGATGCGCACTTCCTTGCCTTCCACTATCTCCAAAGCCATGGTCATTCTCCAGAAAGGATCGGGTTAGCGATATCCGGTTAGTGATATCCGGTTAGCGATCGGGGTCCCCCACGACGGGACCGGCGGGACTCCGGGGGGATTTGCGGCCACTACGAACCAAAGGTGCGATCGCCTCTTGCAGGGCGGCACGTCGGATCTTGCCTGCCGCGGTGCGCGGCACCGCATCGACTCTGACCACGCAAATCTGTCCGAATTCCTGTCCGAGGACAGAAGATACGATTCGCGCGAGTTCTGCATCGCCTTCTTTTGATCCGGCGAGCGCGACACACAGTTCGAGCGTTCCCGCGTCCCCGGTGACGGCACAGACTCCGACATCGACGCCACGCAAGCTGCGCGCTAGCATTTCCTCAAGCAAAACGGGCGAAAGCTTCAGTCCGCCCACATTGAGTAATTCGTCCGCCCGCCCCCTGATCTGGAGTCGCCCTTGTTCGTCGAGCACGCCCACATCGCCGGGATAAAACCAGCCGCGCGCAAACTTTTGGGCCGAGGCCGTAGGATCGTCGAGGTAGCCTCCACACATCCACGGCCCGCGTGCGGCGACGAGGCCGGCTTGGCCGGCAGGCAGGATCCGTGCGGTCTCATCTTCAATGCGCACCTCCACGCCTGGCAGGATCGCACCTTTGCCTTGTGCGTCAAGGGCGCAGATCGGTCCGACTTCATTGGACCCGTAGCTGTCGAAAAGATCCGATGCCAACTTTCCGAGGACCTGCGAGCGCAGTGGATCGACGAGCGGCGCGCCAATCGAGACCACGAACAGATTCATGGGCTTGGTATGCCGGGACGGCAACGCAGCGATCAAGCGGCGCAGGTGGACGGGCAGGAGCACCACATGCGAGATCGCATCGAGCCGACCCAAAACGAGCGCTTCGGGATCGAAGACGACCGTCGCACCGAGTTCAAGGCAGGCGAGCACGGTGGTGAGGACGACCCCGACCGAAAGGGCGGTGGTCACCAGAAACGCCGAACCTTGAGTGAGGCGATACTGCCAGACCCTCTCGTGGTTGCGGCCCGCCAGTGCGCGTCGCGACAGGAGAATTCGTTTGGCTGCGCCCGTGGTTCCCGAGGTCATCAGGATCAGGTCAGGGCCTTCGGGATCGCGCAGAGCGGGCGCCCAGGCCGGGGAGGGCTCCCCGGCAGCCACCGCCTGCCACCAGTCGGGCGCGAGCAGGATATGGCGCGCAACGGGAAGATCCGCGACGACGCAATCGGTGACGATGAGATCGGCCGCAGCGACCAAGCGCAGGGTGCCTGCCTCCAGCGGCAGGGGGAAGGGAGCCCGGACTGCTCCCAGACTCTCTAGCGCCAACAGAAGCTTTAACTGCCAGTAGCTGTTATGACATCCAAGGGCCACTACCGTTCCGGGGCTGATCTCGTAGACTTCGAGGGCTCGAACGAGCTGGGCCAGCTCATGGGCCAAACGGGCGTAGCTGATCGCAGTGGTCCCATTGCGCACCGCGATCGAATCCGGCCTAACCTGGGCGTGAAAGCGGATGAATTCGACGGTCATCGGCGCAGCCGGGCACGACGTTCGAAACAGTCCCGGGCGCGATGGGACACGTGCTACTCGCGCGCATCGAACGAGGCGCTGATGGCGCGCTGAACGATCGGCGCGGAATCGACGAGTCGTAACGATCCGGAACGCAGGCGTTCTTCGACCTCTTCATCGTTTAATGACAAGGCTTCGGAACTCTCGCGGGCGGTAAAGACGAAGCGCGTTCGCTTGGGACTGATCCACGACAAGCGAAAGCGTGACTGAGGTCGCGACTGTTGATCAAGGATGAACCAGTCGCCTAGTGCCAGTTGCAGCGTATTCCAACGCGTGACGGTTGCAACCGGCTGCTCCCCATCGACTGCCTCGATCTGGGGTACAGGGATGATCCGGGGAGGACCCGCTGCAACTCCGGGACGGATCGCCTGCGCGTGACGCTCCATCAGGAACTTCAGAAACGGTTCGCGGCTCGCCGGGTCGGCCCCGATTCGATCCAATCCCCGATTGAGCGACGCGAGCAGTCCCGGGAGCTGCCGCAGAAGATGCTCGCGTTCGGTGGCGTTGGTCTTGGGCAGGATCGACCAGATCAGAAGGCTCGTGTCGGCAAAAGCGGCTGCGCAGGCTTCGGGTTCTTCGGGGCGTGAGATGACGTAGTCACACAACACGTTGCGCCAGGGCCCGCGCAGGAAATGGGCCAGCGGATCTTCGATCGGGCCCGATCCAAACCACTGATCGAGCGCCCGGTCGACCTCGGGCATCGCTTCGGCGCGTTGCTCCTGAGCGGTGACGTTCGCCAAGGAATTCTGCAGTCGTGCTTCATAGCGGGCCTCGAGCTGGGCGAGAAAGCTCTCAAGCGACTGTGCGACCTCTGCGAAGTGGTCCTGTCCGCGCCGGCTGGCCTCGCGCAGTCGCGTGACGTCCTTGCGCACAGTCTCGGCCACCTCGTCGGCCGGCAGAAACTCCCAGAAGGTACCGAACTGCGCCAAGAGGTCGACCACCCTTCGGGCCGGATGTCGGTCTTCCAGAAAGAAAGAGGGATCGGTGAGAGCTGCCTTCAGGACCGGCAACTGCAGGTCGGCGATCAGGACCTTCAGCTGCAGGGGAATACCGGCATCATCGATGATGTAGTCGAAGATCCGCGCGACCATCTCGATGGCCGAACGGTCGATGTCAGGACTCCCTCCCTCCTCGGCTGCGCCGCTGGATTGACTGACATCCCGTAGGGCACGGATCTGTTGGGCCCCGAGAAGCGCGCTGGCGGGGCTCGCTTCGGTGCCCGGTGGCGGCAAGGTCTGTGCTTGCACCTGCGCGAGTAGCGCGTCCATCGCAGCCAATAGAGCCGGACTAGGTTGAGCCGCAGACCCCAGGGAAGCAGCAGCTGGCGCCCCAGGCGCGGGCGAGGCGCTTGCGAGTTGCTGACTCAAGATGGCGAGCTGCTGGAGGAAACGGGCCGAATTGAAATTCTGCGCTCCCCCCGACTCGTCATCCTCCAGCGTATTGGCGCCGATCACCTCGCTTTTGACCCAAAGTCCGGCGGAACCCGCGGGCGGGCTCTTCTTGCGCACGATATAGCGTTCCTTGGGCATGACGCCCCGGGCGATCAGGATCTTGTTCAATCCGGCGTAGAGAGCATTGAGCGGTAGAAACTCCACGGCCTGAAAGCCCTCCAGGAGCCGGTGTGTGAGCGCCCTGCTGCCTTCAAAAGTCTCCCATCCCGAGATCAGGCCGATGGCGAATGTTTCCGGACGAAAGGGATTAAAACGCACCTCGACAATCTCGAGATTGCGCAAATGACAGATGCGGAGCGTGAGCGCCGAGGCCGTGTCCGAACAGAGTCCCTCGAGCTCGCGGATCAGATGGAACACCTGGATCTCGCGCTGGACGTCTTCCTCCTCCACGATGGCGAGCTGAGACCGCGTCTGGGCAAACTCCTCAATCAGAGCCGGCGGGGCATCACTGGAGAGGGCTCGATCGAGTTCCGCTGGAAGGCTCTGCAAGAGAGCCGCCGCGAGCGCCGACTCGCGGCCTTGCAGGGCCCGGTAGACCTGCAAGAGACTGGTCTTCGTCGCGGGGTCCTCGGCGCGCTCACTCTGCCGCAAGAGGCCCTCTTTGATGCGCTCGACGAGTGGGGCGACCTCGTTCTGACAAAACTTCACCGATGCATTGCGTAACTCCCGGAGCAGCTCGGCCGCTGCGCCCGGGGGTAGGGGGCCAGGATGGTTGGGCGTCGAAGGGGAGGCGAATTCGCTCATGCTGTCCTGTAGAACGGTTGCACACCGAGCAATATGGCAGACAGGCCCGCTCCTGTCATGCATATTCTAGGAAGAGCGCGCTCTTCTAGGAAGTGCTTCGCCGCCGCGGAGTTCAGGACGCTTTGCGCTCAGTTGCAAGGCGCACGGCAAATTTCGCACGAGCGATCCAGAGAGGTTCCAGACATTTATAATCAGTCAAAGCCCAAAGGCAAGGGTCCAGAGCTCGTTCTGGCCGATAGATACCTGTTACAGGAGGTGACACTTGGAGTCGAGTCGTCGGAAGTTTCTGAAAGGTGCGGGAACCGCGGGTCTGGTTTCCGGCGTGGCTCTGACCAGACCGGTTCACGCCGGTGCGGCGCTTGACGGGCCTCGCGTCCAACATGGCGATGGCGAGATGCCCAAGGACGTGGTTCTGCTGTCGATCCAGGGAGCGCACGGCGAGTCGCTTGGCGTGAAAACCGAGCGCGGCGTTCTCGATGTCCGGCACGCCGCGGCATTGCTTCAAATGCGCGTACCGCTCACCTTAGACGAAGTTCTGCAGCAGGGGCAATTTGCCGCCTTGCGTGCCTTGATCGAGAAGGCCAAGGTGAGCCGGACCACCCGAGCGGCGTGGCTGGAAGAGTCGCAGATCCGTTACGGTCGCCTGTTCCGCAATCCGGGTAAGATCGTGTGCATCGGCTTGAACTACCGCGAGCATGCGAAGGAGGCAGGGGAGCCCGTTCCCGCTGTACCGATCCTCTTTAACAAGTACAACAACGCGCTGGCTGCGCACCAGTGCACGATCGAGCTGCCCACTGCGGTATCGACCAAGTTCGACTACGAAGTCGAGCTTCTGGTGGTGATCGGCAAGAAGGCGCGTAACGTTGCCGAAGCCGATGCGCTGAGCTACGTGGCAGGCTACTGCACTTCCAATGACTTCAGTGCGCGCGACCTGCAGCTTGAGCTCGACGGTCACCAATGGATGCTGGGCAAGACACTCGATGGTTTCGGGCCGATCGGCCCGTACTTCGTCTCGGCCGACCTCGTGGGCGATCCGGGACGACTCGATATCGAGTGCCGTGTCAATGGCGAGACGCGCCAGCGTTCGAATACGGCCAATCTGATCTATTCCGTGCCTTATTTGGTCTCCTACATCAGCAAGCGCTTTGGCCTGGACCCGGGTGATCTGATCTTTACCGGTACTCCGCCTGGAGTCATCATCGGCAAGCCCAAGACCGAGCAAGTCTGGCTGAAGGCGGGGGATCACATCGCCTGCTCGGTGGGTGCCCTTGGAGAACTCACTTTCTCCCTGGCCTAGGGGGCACGATCCACGCGCTGGGTCTCTCGCCTTCTGAGCTGGCGTAAACCGGGCGCAGGGGGCATCTCAGAAACTGCGCCCGGGGTGCGGAGCCCCACTGCGGCACTCCTGGGCAGCGCTGGGCGGCTCCGGTTGCCCGGTTTCTCCGCTCGAGTGCAAGCGGATGTGACTTTGTGCACACCTTTTGCCGTGAATTTTCACTCGCGCGAGACCCGAGCGCCCCCTAGCATCGGATCCTTCGACCCCTCTGTCGCGCCGTTGCTTTTCTCGCGCCGCTGAGCGGTCTTGATCCGAAGCGAGTCTCGAGGATGAACCAGTTTGTCGATGGGCGTAGGAAGCGGATCGAAGCGCGAAGTGCGCAGCCCCAGAGCGTTGCGGTCAGCGCGCTGTCCAGCAAAGCTGAAGGGTTGCCAGGCGTGCCCCTGCGTGCAGCACCCGATTCCCGCGCGGGCGCCTCGGAGTCCGGCCCAGCGGAGGCCCCGCTACTGGCCGCATCGCCAAAGAGCGCGTGCGGGCCGCGCATCCCGAGCCCGCCTCTACGCTGATTCGAGCCGGCAGAAGTCCGATCGCATCGACTCTGCATCCCCATGGCATGTATATTGCACTCCACTCGTCGGAAGGCGGCCTCTGATTGGATGGGGAGTGATGTCGGTCGTACGCAGGTTAAATAGAGAAAAGCGGGGCGAGAGTGGGGCGAAGCTCACCACAGCTCTTGCGTCCAGGCGAGTTCGGGCGGCATGAGCATTCGCAACACCACGTCGTTGTCGCGCAGGGCCCTACTGGGCATGATCGGCCGCGTGGCAGGCGGGGCGGCAATGTATCAGGCGATGTCGGCTCTCGGCTTTGCCGAGTCTTCCCCGTACGCGGGGCCCATCGAGTTGGAAGGCGCGCCCAAGGGTACGTCGATTCTGATCCTCGGGGCGGGCGTTGCGGGGCTGGTGGCCGCCCTCGAATTGCGTGATGCGGGCTATCAGGTCAAGGTTCTGGAGTACAACCAGCGTGCGGGAGGACGCGCCTGGACGATTCGGGGCGGCGATACCTATACCGAGCTCGGGGGTGCGAGCCAGCACTGCGAGTTCGAGCCTGGCCTGTACCTGAATCCCGGACCCTGGCGCATCCCCTTTCATCACCACGGCATCCTCCACTACGCGCGGCGCCTGAAGGTGCCGCTTGAACCGTTCATGCAGGTCAACTACAACGCCTACGTGCACTCTCGAAGTGCATTTGGGGGTGCGCCGCAACGGTTCCGGCATGTCCAGTCCGACTATCAGGGGCATGTTGCCGAACTGCTCAGCAAGGCGGTCAAGCAGCGAGGGCTCGATGCCGAAGTCAGCCAGGAAGACCAGGAGAAGCTACTGGAGTCCCTGCGTAAATGGGGGGCGCTGAACAGCGACTATCGCTACGCTCGGGGCGCGGAATCGAGCGATCGGCGGGGATTCGAGGTGTATCCGGGCGGCGGTCTCATGCCAAGGCCCGAGTTTTCGACACCGCTTGCGCCGCACGAGCTCCTGGGATCCGGGGTCTGGCGCCACATCTCTGAAGGCAACGAATACGAGCACCACTCACCGATTTTTCAGCCGGTCGGAGGCATGGACCAGATCGCCCAAGCGATCTATCGCGAGGTCGCCCCTCTCGTGCAGTTCGATGCGAAGGTCACCAAGATCGATCAGGATGACCGTGGCGTGACAGTCAGCTATCTCGACCGGGAGCACCCGCAAGCGGTGCGCGAGGTCCGTGCCGACTGGTGCATCTGTACCATCCCGCTGTCGATCCTAAGCCAGATCGACATCACGGTCGGGCCCGCCATGCACGCGGCGATCGAGGCGCTTCCTTACGATGCGGCAGTGAAGATCGGCCTGCAGTTCAAGCGCCGGTTCTGGGAACAAGACGAACAAATCTTTGGTGGCATCACCTACACGGACCTGCCCATCGAGATGGTGTCGTATCCTTCGACGGGTTATGGCTCGACCGGGAAGGGGGTGCTCCTTGGCGCCTACATCTGGGGGGTGAATGCCTACGAGTTCACCTCCATGTCGCCGGCCCAGAGGATCGCGGCGGCCTTGAAGTATGGCGCGCAGATTCATTCCCAGTACGAGACGGAATTCGAGAATGGCGTAGCCGTCGGGTGGCATCGCGTGCCCTGGACGAACGGATGCTACGGCTTGTGGACCGATGACTTACGCGACAAGCATTACGATAATCTTTGTCAGATCGATGGACGTATCGCGCTCACGGGCGAACATGCCTCGAGGATTCCGGCCTGGCAGGAGGGCGCTGTACTTTCTGCACTGGACGCGATTACGCGTCTACACGCCCTGATCCGGGCGAAGGCCTAGAAGCGAGGGAATCTATAGATGAAGCCTCCCATCGCAGCCCTCTCGGCTCTCATGGCCGGAGCGCTCTCTCTGGTCGGCATTGGGCTCCCGGCAAGCGCATCCGATGTGTCCTTGCCACCGGTCTCGGAAGGGGGCCACTTCACGGAGGTTGATGGGGCGAGCCTGTACCGTGCAATCTGCCAGGGCTGCCATATGCCAGAAGGGGTGGGAGCGATCGGCGCCGGGCGCTATCCGGCCCTGCGCAGCAATCCGATCTGGGCTTCTCCCACGGGAGGGGCCTATATCGTCCTCCATGGCCGCCATGGAATGCCCGGCTTCGGGTCGCAGCTCACGGATGCACAGGTTGCTGCGGTCGTGAACTATGTTCGCACGCACCTGGAGAATCACTACGGCGAGAGCATCACGCCGGCCGATATTGCGAAGCTGCGCTGATCGGGGGCCCGATCCTCGATGTCTCGCGCCGAGTCCTCTGGCACGCCTTCTGGCCGATCGCGCGCGGCGGCGAGATGGACTGCGCAGGCTTCATGGAGGGCTAACGCCGCCAATTTCTTGGCACGGCTACCCCATGTGCCGGCCCGCTTAACACTCAGCGTGGCGCTCGTGCCGCCCGGATCGGTAATCGATATCGAGTTCGCGACGGTGGGCACCGGGAAGCAGGGCTCTTCGATCTGGCCTGATCGGCTGGCCCGCCGCGCACGGGATCCCTGAATCGAGACGCGCGAGACCCCTTTCAAGAAGGGCTGCTGCTCCGCATCGCCTCGCAACGCGGGCATGAATATTGCCTTCGCTCACGCCGGGCTCAAGACAGAGCCCAGCGCTGTGTCCGGAGCCATCCTTTACATATACCTCGATCAACTAAGGGTCCTCATTTCTTTGCTTTTCACAGGGGAGTTACATGCAGAAATCCGTACATCGGCTGAGCGTCATCGCCATGCTTTTGACTTCCGGGTCGGTCTTTGGGCAGTCTGCTCCTGCTGAGAGCACAGGCGCTGCGGGAAACAATTTGGAGAGCATCATCGTGACGGGCACGCGCGCCACAGGAGTGAAGGCGAGCGATAGCGCCGAACCGATTGAGATCATCGATGCAGCCACGCTACAACGCACGGGGCAGCCCGATCTCATCCAAGCTTTAGCGCAGGTTCTCCCTTCGTTCATCGCCCAGGGTTTCGGCTACGACACAGCCGGACTGACGCTGTCTGCAGCGCTGCGCGGCTTGAATCCGAACGATACCCTGATCCTCGTGAACGGCAAACGTCTGCATTCGACCGCCAATCTGGCCGTTGACAACGAGTCGCCATACCAGGGGGCGGCTGCACCCGATCTCAGTTTCATTCCCGTATCGGCGGTCGATCACGTCGAAGTTCTGGTCGATGGCGCGGCTGCACAATACGGTACCGATGCGATCGCAGGTGTGATTAACATCATCCTGAAGTCGGCCGACCACGGAGGACTCGTGATTGCCAACACGGGTGCCTATATGGATCAGGGTGGCTTCACCACGGACGCCTCGGCCAATATCGGTTTGCAGCCGCTCGATGGGGCCTTCCTCAACCTGACTGTCGAGACCAAGACGCACGAACACAGCGATCGAGGTTCGTACGATCCGCGTGTCGTATCGCCCTCGGTGATCGCAGCCAACCCTACGGTTGTGGATTTTCCTGGCTACCCGAATGTCAATCAGATCTCGGGCGATGCGCAATATCGGCTGAGCGTTCTGAGCTTTAATTCCGGCATCAAACTGGGTGGTGATCTCGAGGTCTACGCGTTTGGCACCTATGGATACAAGAATGGGTCGTCCTATGAAAATTACCGTCTTCCCAGTATCGCGCCCACGCTCTATCCACTCGGATTCAATCCCAGCGAAACGCTTGATGAAGTCAGCTCGAGCGTGACTTTTGGTGTCAAGGGCAAGGCCTTCGGCGGCTGGTCCTGGGATGCGAGCTCGACCTACGGCCGGGACTCCGACATTATCGGGGTCATCAACTCTGCCAACCAGGATTTGATCGCAGCATTCGGCACGTCCCCGACGATATTCAACGCGGGTCAGTTCGTCAGCACGCAGTGGACCAACAATTTTGATCTGACGCACGATCTGAACTTAGGGTTCGCCGAGCCGGCGGTGCTGGCACTCGGTGTGGAGAACCGGCGCGACACCTATCAAATCGTCGCAGGAGACTTCGCCTCGCGCTACGCCGATCCGACGCCGCCCCCCGACGATGTCCCCGGCGCCCAGTCCTTTCCCGGCTTCACCACTACCGATGCCGGTCAGCACGAGCGGACCAGCAATGCGTTCTACGCCGACCTGATCATGAAGCCACTTTCGGTACTGACATTGGACACGGCCGTGCGGCACGAAGAGTACAGCGACTTCGGCAGTGCGACCGTGGGGAAGCTGACGGGGCGACTTGATGTCACGGACAACTTCGCGCTGCGAGGCACGCTCAGCACGGGCTTTCGTGCCCCCACCCTGGCCGAAGAATACTATTCGAGCACTGACGTATCGCCCACGAGCGCCTTCGTGCAGCTGCCGCCGAATTCAGCCGGAGCGCGCCTGATCGGCGTTGACGGGCTCAAGCCTGAGAAGTCGAACAATTTCAGCTTTGGATTCATCGCGGAGCCGGCCCCGCACCTGTCCGTTAGCGTGGATATCTACCAGATCGATATCCGGGATCGGATCGTAGGGAGCGGCGCGCTCTATGATCAGGTCGTCGGCACAACCATTACCAACGCGTCGGTGAGCAATGCGATCATCGCCAACGGCAATTCCCTGCCCCCTGCAAGCCTCGCGCAATCGGGTGTTGAGCTCTTCACGAACGCGGCCAATACGCGCACGCGCGGCCTGGAGTCTGTCTTGAACTACTCGAGCGACTTCGGGCAGGCCGGCAGGGTCAACTGGTCTGCCGGCTTGAACCTGACCGACAACACGGTCACGAAGATCAATCAAACTCCGAGCCAGCTTCTACCGCAGGTTCTCCTGAATGCCGAAGCGATCTCAGATCTGACGACCGTCTTTCCAAAGTTCCGGCTGAACCTGGGGGCCTTCTACACGCTCGGACCCTGGTCGATCAACATACGTGAATCGATCTACGGACCAACCTGGGAGCAGGATGTCGGAGAGAATGGCACGACCTTCTACGAGAACAAGATCTCGACCAAGGCGATCACGGATTTGGAGATCCGCTACCGCATCAACAAGAGCTGGACCGCTGCGGTCGGCGCGAACAACCTGTTCAACACCTATCCGAATCAGTACAGCGCAGCTTATGTCGCCCAGGAACGTGCCTTGCCGGATCCGGCCGCCGTCAGTCTCTATCCGGCCTTCTCGCCCTTCGGGATCAATGGGGGCTACTATTACGGCAAGCTGACCTATACCTTCTAAGGCGGGCCGGTCTGATCTTGCCGTTCCCGGGCCCGTAGTCGTCGCGTGCTGAGTCGTCGCGTGCTGAGTCGTCGCGTGCCGAGGGCTGCGCCGCCTCCGATTCTGGATGGGGAGCGCAGGCGGCCACGTTGCGTTGACAGCACCGGGCCCCGCCCGAGCCAGGGACTGGGACCGGGACTTGTCCGTCCACGACGCTCGATGTAGGCTCTTGGTCAATCGGTCGTTCGTCTCCCTAGAATGTCGTATCTCGAGCGCGATGGCGCTCTCGGAGAACTCACCGGCTCTAGACCGGACCAAGCACTTGTGAATCCGCCGTCGCGTCCGCATGAATCTTGAAGTCCAAAAGGCGCTCGCGATCGAGCCTGAGCCCGCTGGTGATGGTGCTCGGTATTCCCTGAGGCAGAGCCTGTTCGCCCTGGTTGCGCTGTGCGTGCTGCCGGCGATCCTCATCGCGACCATTCTGGTCGTCCAGGACTATCTGCTGCAGAAGGAGCGAGTCTACGGGCAGGCCGTCGTCCTGGCGCGTCAGCTGGCTTCAGGATTGGATCAGGAAATGGCCGGGGTCGAATCCGGCCTGCGGGTATTGGCCACTTCGCCCGATCTGGTGCAGGGGGACCTGGAGAATTTCCAGACGCGCGCGACCGACGCGTTGAAGTTTCAGATCGTGGATAACTATGTCCTCCTCGATCGGGAGTCCCGGCAGCGCATGAATACGCTGCTGCCCTACGGGACTGCGCTACCGACCCAGGGTGCCCCGTCCGAGATCGCGCAGATCTTCACGACCGGTCAGCCCGTCACGACAGGACTTTTCTTGGGAACGGCGACGCACAAGCCAGTGGTCGCGATCGGAGTGCCCGTGTTTCGCGGGGGCGAGGTCATCTACAGCCTGAATGGCACCCTATCCCCGTCGCGTCTGGCGGCAGCCTTTCAACTGCAGAAACTGCCGCCTGGCTGGATCGCAGCGATCCTCGACGCGCGGGGTACCATTCTGGCCCGCTCGCGCGACGCCGACCGGTTCGTGGGTCAACAAGGTGCCCCCGAATTGGTCCGCTTGAGCGCATCGGAAAGTGAGGGCGTGCTCGAGGCGACCAGTAGCGAGGGGGTCACCATGTTCACAGCGTTCAGTCGCTCTTCAGTGGCAGGGTGGCGCATCGTGGTCGGCGCGCCCGCGGCGGCACTACGGCTACAGCTGTATCGGTCGGTCGGATGGCTGATTCTGGCCACCGCGCTCGCCTTTGCGGTGGGGATCTGGTGGGCTTTAAGAGTTGCCGGGTGGGTCAGCGGATCGATCCGATCCCTAGTCGAGCCGGCACTCGCGCTGGGCACCGGTCAGCCCATCCGGATCTCCGGATCCCGACTGGCTGAGGCCGACGCGGTCGCGCGCGCGCTCTTCCAGGCCGCGCAGATGCTGCGTCGCGCCGAGCACCTCGCCCATCACGACAGTCTCACGGGGCTGTGCAATCGGGTGCTTTTTGACGAGTTGGCCACGCACCAGGTCGCGATCGCGCGCCGCACCGGAACTTCCGTGGCGGTGCTCGCGATCGATCTCGATGGCTTCAAGGAGGTCAACGATGCGCACGGTCACGCCACGGGAGATTCGGTACTGCGCATCGCCGCACAGCGCATCCTGGGTTCGATCCGAGCCTCCGATGTTGCCGCACGTCTGGGCGGCGACGAGTTCGCAGTGCTTCTTGCAGCAGCCAGCGTGGAACAGGCGTGGGTCGTCGCGCAGAGCCTCGTTGGGGTATTGGCCGAAGGCTATCCGGGTGTGACTGCGTCGGTCTCGGCCAGTGTCGGGATCGCCGTTTTCCCGCAATCTGGAGTGAATGCCGCCGAGCTCATGGTGCAAGCCGATGCGGCACTCTACGAGGCCAAGCGTCAGGGCAAACGCCGCGCGGTCCTCGATCCCCGAAATGCAGTCGCCGATACGGGCTGACCGGCTTTGGCGCAGCGCCAGGACCGATTCGGCGCCCGAAATGTCTCGGGATCGCAACGCCCGACTGCGGACTCCTTTGGAAATTTCGGAGCGGCCCAGCCCTCTTAGGATTCGAAGTGAGATGATGGGTGGTTGATCTTTCTGCGCCGCTTGATCTCTTCTAGGAGCCGCGGACAGGAGCGTCGCCCGATGTTTCCCTCAATGACCCGCTCGTTGGTCTTGGGAGCCTGCATCATTTGCAGTGCGGCCCAGGCCGGTGAACGGGTGCAAGTCAACTGGGCTCCCGCTGAACACTATCTTGGTCCACAACTCTCACCTGAAGAGTTTCCCCGCGCCCAGCGCATTCTTACCGCGGAAATGGAGGCTCTGGGGGGGCAGTATCTCCAGGGCGACGAGCACCTGACCATCGAGGTAGTTGACCTGCAACTGGCCGGGCATCTGGCAAGGTCCGGCGTTCGTGGCGATTACCGGGTGCTCGATGGACGCGTGGACTGGCCGCGTTTGACACTGCGCTTTGACCTAAGGCGCTCGGGCAAGACGGTCGCAGCTGGCGAGAAGAGCCTCGCCGAGCTCGATTATCTGAGGTTTCCGGAGAGCAGCTCAAGCGAGCCTCTCCCCTACGAGAGGCGCCTGCTTGAGAAATGGTTCAAAGCCCAGTTCGGTCCTGCCCCGGAGGGCGCGAACTAGCGTGACGCTCTGTGCCGCAAGTCGCCGCGAAACCAGACTCGCTCAAGCGAGTTCGCCAAACGCCGTCTCACGCATGCCAAACGTCGCCAGTAAAGCGGCGATGCCGGAAACAATGATCAGTAGCCCCGGGGAGGCCAGCGAACCAGTGGTGTGAATGAGCCATGTCGAAACGAAGGGGGTAAATCCGCCGAGCACTCCGGCGATCGCGTTCGCGAGCGCCGCACCCCCCGAGCGGGCAGAGGTCGGGAACAGTTCAGCGACGCTCGCGGGCGCTGAGCCCGTGTAGCTCACAACAATGGCGCTGAGGAGCAACTGGATCCCTAGGAAGGTCTCGAACGGTACGAGCGAAGCGATCCATAGGTAGAGGGGATAGGGCGCGAGAATCAGCAGTACCGCGCTGGTTATCATCGGACGCTTTCTGCCCAGCCGGTCTGATAGGTGTCCAAAGAGAGGAGCGGCGATCACCGTCAGCGCCAGCGCGAGGGTATTGGCCCACAGCGCATGTGGCCTATCGATTCGCCCATAGAGCTGGGCATACGAGGGCATATACACGGTGACCATATAGGAGGCCATGAGCAGCGGCAGGCAGATCGCAGTAGCGCGGACCAAGAGGTACAGGAACGGCCCCATGGGAAGCCGCTCAGACCGTCCCATGCTCGCTGCGAACACGGGGGTGTCGGTCACGTTGCGCCGGATATAGAGGCCGACCGGGAGCAACAGGGCGCCCGCGAGAAAGGGGATGCGCCACCCCCAGTCACCGAGCTCTTGCGGGCTTAGGAGACTGCTGACAAGGGCTGCAACTCCTGACCCGAGCAGCAGGCCACCCGCTACGCTTGACAGCAGCAGTCCGCCATAGACTCCGCGCTGACCGGGACGGGCCCATTCGGCCATGAACGCGGCCGCGTTGCCCCACTCTCCCCCGGCTGCGAGTCCCTGGACCAGTCGGGCGACCACGAGGATGAAAGGTGCGGCGATGCCGATCTGGGCATAGGTGGGGACAATCCCAATGGCGATCGTTCCGCCGGCCATCAGGAGTATCGTGATGGTGAGAGCAGCCTTGCGGCCCTGAACATCACCCAGACGTCCAAGTAGGAGACTTCCGAGCGGACGGGCGACGAACCCTGCTCCGAAAGCACCGAAGGTCTGCAATAGACCGACGTATTCGCTCGAGGACGGAAAGAATTGCTTGGCCAGAGCGGTCGCCAGGAAACCATAGACACCAAAGTCGTACCATTCCAGGGTGTTGCCAACAATCCCCGCAATGATTGCCTGTCGATGCGCTCCCGGCGTTCCCCAGAATGGGAGCTCGCCTCCTTTGAGTGGAGAGCTCGACTCGTTCGGCATCGTTGTTCTCCTTGGCATTGCCATCGCCAGAGGACAATGCTCTTGCAGCGTATTCGGAAACGTGACTTAATGCGCCCAACCGGAATATAATCCGGCATGGCGGATTTTGACATCGGAATGAGGTTGGGGAATAGGGGTTTTCCCTTTCGACTCTCGAGCTTCCTGCCGCAACCTCCCCCAGACAGTCCTTGCGCAGACTTGAGAAGGAGGAGAGCAGATGGACAGGAAATATGTCGTGCGCCCCGAAGATGTGCCGTCTTACAGTCCGGCTCATCACGAGGGCACCAAGAACTACCGCCTCGTTGCGCCCAATGTGAACGGTGCCCGGTTCATGGAAATCATCTATGGAGATATCGAGCGCCATGCTGGCGCTCTAGCACATGCCCATCCTGAGATGGAACAGGCGGCTTACGTCATCGAAGGCGAAGCGACGGCCGAGATCGACGGCGTTCTCCATCAGATCTCGACCGGTGATCTGATGTTCTTTCCGGCGGGGGTTTTCCACGACATCCGGGTCAAGAGTGAGCGCATCAAGCTGCTTGTCATCTATTCGCCGCCTTACGGCGAGTCTCCGGAGAAGGTCATTCACCGCCCTGAGGCTGATGCCGGATAGCAAGTCCAGCGCGGCGCGTTGGCGACGGCTACGCATCTGCGGTATCTCTCGCCACAGCCTAGGTGGCGGGACCGGCTAGCGCCTTGCAGGTCTGCATGACGGCGCGGCTTGCGCGTTCCATCTTTTGGCTCATCCGCTCTGCGGGTCCCGCAATCGTGATCAGGTGCGCCGCACGGTTCCAGTGGAATACCGCGGAGACCGTGACAACGCCAATGAGGCTTTCCTCTTGATTCAGGAACCAGCCGCGCTTGGCCGATTGCGCGATGTCAGCCGCGAGCTCGGATTTCGAAGTGATCGTGTGGTCTGTCAGCGCATGAAGTTGGGCCGACTCGAGAAAATCGGCCAGGGCCTTCTCGCTTAGGGTGCTGAGAAATGCCTTCCCGGCCGAGGTGGCATACATGCTCCGAATCTCAGAGCCTGCCCTTACAGAAAATCGAAGGGGGTGGGCCGGTTCGAGCACCAGCAGGTAGACGACATGCATGCCGGTTGCCTTGGACAAACTGATCGTCTCCCCCAGTTCGCTGCACAAATTCTCCAGTAAGGGCGAGGCCCGCTGGATGAGTGAGTCGTTTGCCGAGATCACCGTCGCCAGGTCAAACAGTCGGCGCGTCGGATAATAGCCCGAGCGCGGCGCGGTTTCGTAGACAAAGCCGCGGCTTTCGAGGGCGCGGACCACATCGTGGCAACTTGAGATGGGAATCTCGAGGATGCGGGCTATATCGGTGAGGGATAAAGGGCGTTTCTCAGTCGCAAACATCTCGAAGACATCCAAAGTTCGCTCAACGATTTTCGACATGCCTAGTTCCTTGTTGGTTTTTCGGCATTCTAGTCGGAGCAGGCTCGACCTCGTCTGCCGCAGGCACTGCGGAAATTCGGCCAGCCACTTGAATGCATCGCTACATCGAAGTATATTACGCCATACCGAAAGAATGAAGCTGACTTCGTCACGCTAGCCCAAGCTCCGACCCTGAAAATTCGGGTGGATCCGAGAGAGATGACTCCTGGGGCGCGAGCCGAAAAAAAGGTTGGGGGACAGATGAGCGGACCGCTAGCAGGCATCACGGTGATCGACCTGACGACTGTCATCATGGGTCCTTCTGCGACCCAGATTCTCGGTGATCTGGGCGCCGACGTCATCAAGGTCGAATCCCCATCGGGGGACTCGATGCGCAATATTGGTCCGATGCGCAATCCTGGCATGGGACCCCTCTTCCTCCAGGCCAATCGCAACAAGCGCAGTGTTGTGCTCGATCTGAAGGTCACGAGCGATATGGAGCGGCTGCAAGGGATGCTCCGGGAAGCGGATGTCCTGGTTTCGAATATCCGTCCCCAGGCGATGGAGCGTCTAGGACTCGACTATCCCTGCGTGGAGAAGCTGAATCCGGGCATCATCTATTGTGCCGCGGTCGGCTACGGCGCAGGCGGACCCTACTCGGGCGCTGCCGTCTACGATGATTTGATGCAAGCGGCCTCGGGACTCGCCGGGATGTTCGAACGTGTCGATGGCAAGCCGCGCTACGCCCCATTGAACATTTGCGACCGCGTCGTCGGTCTTTACACGACGATCGCGATCCAGGCGGCACTCCTGCACCGCGAGAAGACCGGCGAAGGCCAAGAGATCGAGGTCCCGATGTTCGAGACCATGGTGCAGTTCGTTCTGGCCGACCACATGGGCGGCAAGGCTTTCGTCCCACCCCTGGGTGAGACCGGGTATTTGCGACTGCTGTCCCGCTCCCGGGGTCCCTATGCAACCCGCGACGGCTATCTCTCGGTGGTGGTCTATACCGACACGCATTGGCGCAAGTTCAGTCAGGCCGTTGGCCGGCCCGGGCTGACTACGGACGATCCACGGTTTGCGAGCATGCAAAGCCGTACGATCCACGCCGAACTCGCAGGCCAGCTGCTCGCCGAAGAACTCGCAAAAAAAACCTCCGGAGAATGGCTGGCTTTTTTTGACGAGGCCGACATACCTGCCTGCCGGGTCAATTCGGTGGACGACCTGTTCGATGATCCTCACCTCGCTGCCGTGGATTTCTTCAGCGAACTGGATCATCCGAGCGAGGGGAAACTGAAGGTCACTCGTCCGCCGTTGCGCTTTTCTCGGACACCGCTGGAGGTACGCTGCCTGGCCCCCAAACTGGACGCCGCCGCGCCCACTCCGGGCCCGCAGCAGAGCTCGGGCTCGGTCTGAGCGTGGGCACAACCCCGGGGAGATGCCATGAACCGCGCACCAACCAATGATGTCCTGACTGAGATGCGCGATCGAGTTCTCTGGGTTGTGATCCAACGCGAAGCCCGTCGCAATGCTCTGAACAAAGACGTGATCGCCGCGATCCATCAGGCCTTCATCTGGGCGATGGAGGACAGATCGGTACGGGCCATCGTGTTGACCGGCGCGGGCGAGAAGGCGTTCTGCGCTGGCGCGGATCTCGAGGTGGGCCAGGACGCTTTTGCCGCACCCGACGAGCCGACTACAGACTTTGGACGACTTGCTCGAACTGCCCGGACGCTGCCCATTCCCCTGATCGCGCGGATCAACGGCGCCTGCGTTGCCGGGGGCATGGGTCTCATGGCTCTCTGTGATCTCGTCATCATCGCCGAGCACGCGCGCTTTGGATTGCCGGAGAGCCGCGTGGGCGTCTTTCCGATGCAGGTGTTGGTCTACCTACGCCGACTTCTGAGCGTCCATGACTTGAATTGGCTCAGTCTGACGGGCGAGTTGATCAGCGCGCACAGGGCGCATCAGATGGGCATCGGCAACGAGGTCGTCCCGCTGGCCGAACTCGATGAGCGCATCGAAGCCCTGATCGACAGTCTCTCGAAGAGTTCGCCCGAGGCCATTCGGCGTGGCAAAGCCGCAATGGTGGCGATGGAGGCCATGCCCTTCGAGGCTGCACTCGCTTTCGCCGAGACCCAAATCGCGCAGATCTCGCAAAGCGCTGACGCGCGTGAGGGGATGGCCGCCTTCCGTGAGGGACGCCCTCCTCGATGGGGTGCTGCGGACGGAGCAACTCGTGACTGAACGCGTCGTGCGGATCGGGGGCGCTTCTGGCGCGTGGGGCGATAGTCCGATGGCAATCGGACAACTACTGGGCAGTTCGGTCGACTACCTGATCATGGACTATCTGTCTGAAGTGACCATGTCGCTCCTCGCGCGCGCCAAGAAAAAGGATCCAGACGCCGGTTACGCCCCCGACTTTGTCCACTATCTGGCCCCACACCTCGAGGAACTGAAGGAACGCAAGATCGCAGTGGTCAGTAATGCAGGCGGGATCAATCCGAGGTCTTGCAAGGCCGCCTTGGAGCAAATTGCGACGGCGAAGAAGGTGTCTCTGAGGATCGCGATCGTCGAGGGCGACGACCTGATGCCACGCTTGCCCGAGTTTCGTCAGCAGGCTGTCGTCGAGGCGCAAGGCGGGACCCCGCTTCCCGAGACCGTGCTTTCAGCCAATGCTTACCTGGGCGCCGTGCCGATCGCCCGCGCGATCGCTCAAGGGGCCGATATCGTGATTACCGGACGGTGCGTCGACAGCGCACTTGCTCTGGGTATTCTCATCCACGAGTTTGGATGGAGCATCTCGGATTACGACAAGATGGCCACAGGGAGTCTCGTGGGCCATCTGCTCGAGTGCGGTCCACAGGCCACCGGCGGCCTCTATACCGACTGGACAGCTGTGCGCAATTGGGCGCAGATCGGCTATCCGATTGCCGAGTGCACCGGCAGCGGCCCATTTATCATCACCAAACCCGAAGGGACAGGGGGACTCGTCACTCCTCCGACCGTAGCCGAACAGGTTCTCTACGAAGTCGCAGATCCCGCGCAGTATTTCCTGCCTGACGTGACCGCCGATTTCTCCCATGTGAAGCTGGAATCGATAGGAATGGATCGGGTGCGCGTCACGGGCGCCAAGGGGCGCCCTCCGACAAATCAATACAAGGTCTGCGCAACCTTCGAGGCCGGCTTTCGCGCTGTGGCGCTGGTCGTGATTATCGGCTACGAAGCCGTTCAGAAGGCTGAGCGTACCGCAGAAGAATTGGTGGCGCGGGCGCGGGTGCTGTTTCAAAAAAACCGTATGGCCGACTTCAGCAATGTGCATGTCGAGGTCCTCGGTGCCGAGGCATCCTATGGAACAAAGTCACGCGCCAGGGGCTCTAGGGAGGTCGTTCTGCGCCTGGTTATGGACCATCCCGATCGCAAAGCCCTCGAAAAGGTAGCCCGGGAAGTCGGCTCGGTGGGGCTCAGTTTCGCGCAGGGCACGGCCGGGCTCATCGGGGGTCGACCCAAGCCTGAGGCCCTCCTGCACCTCTTCACATTTTTCGTCGAGAAGTCGGCGCTCGCCGCGCCCCGGGTCACAATCGGTAGCAGCGAGTCCTCGGTTGTGCCGATCTCCGCAGACGGTGACTTCCGGAATCCTCCCTCCGAGCCCGCGCGCATGTCGAGCGACTCGGCCGGGAGGTTTTCAGCCCCTCCAGCAGGCGAAGATCTTGTTGAGGTCGCGCTACGCGATGTCGCGCATGCGCGCTCGGGCGACAAGGGCAATTCAGCGAACATTGCAATCATCTGTCGCCATGCGAGCTATTGGAGCCATCTGTGCGAAGTCCTCACTTCAGAGCGCCTTGCGACACACTTTGCCGAGCAGGTACGGGGTCCCATACTGCGTTACGAAGCCCCGGGGCTGGCGGCCCTTAACTTCGTCCTACACGATGCGTTGGGAGGGGGCGGCATGGCCTCGCCACGGATCGATCCACAGGGAAAGGCATTCGGACAGCGCGCGTTGGAGATTCCGATCAGGGTGCCGCGTTCCTGGTTGACGGCGAGCCCCCGCGATCCCTCCCGATAATCCCTTCTGCTCTAGGCACGTGCTTGCAACGCGCGGTGGTTGCATCGAGCCTGAAGGAGAATGCCCGGTTGGATTCGCCCTGGCTTACTGAATGCGCGATTTCGTTCGCGCGACGCGTCACCACATGCTGCTTCGAACGGCAGTTTCGCTATGACGAAGTAGATCGGCGGGCGTAGCTCGCGGCCAAGTCCCCATCGGTATTGCCTCATCTTCGCGGCAACTCGCCCGCTCTTCAAACCTAAAGTTCGCTATGGCGAAGCAAATCGAACGGCTTCGCTCGACCCAGGCGCGCATCCTGCAGACTGTAAGTATGCGTAGCGTTTTCTTGAGCGACCCGCTTTTTTACATACCTCGTCAAACTGTAAACGGATTCACGATATGTGGTCCCCGTGCTACGCGCGCTCGATTGTCTGGTTCATTCGTTGAGTGCCCACCTTGCATTCGTTACAGTCGGTCGCGTAAGGGAACCCCAATGGATCCCGCGAAGGCGGATTGTGCCCAGGCTCGTCGATGCCAGCCGGCCCAGTCGGAGAATCAAAATGAAGCACCGAACACTGCGAGAGAGGGTCATGAACCTCGGTCTGTCGGCCGCGCGATGGTCTGTGCTCTCGTTACTCATCTCGTTAGAGCTCGGAGTCCCGGTCCACGCTCAGGTACTCTCACCGGCTGAAAAGATCTCAGCGGATCTGTCGGCCTTTCTTTCGGGCAATCCGAGCGCCATCGCAAGTGCGACGAATTGGCAGCGGTCGGCCAATGGCACTACGCTCGTGAAGGTGCTGATCCTCAGCAACAGTTCTGACCCGACGCTGAGCAATCTACGCGGCGCCGTACTGTCTGCTGGGGGCTCGGTCTTCTACAACTACATCTCGGTCCGGGGACTGATGGCGATCGTTCCGGCCGCCCAGATCCAAACGCTCGCGAACCGTTCGGATGTCGTGAGCATCACGCCTAATCGGCTCACGGGCCGGACGGCGAGTCTCTTACAGACGGTCACTGCAATCACCACGCCTTTGACCACGCCCTCGAGTTCATCTTCGTCGGTCAACGGCACGGGTGTGGGTATCGCCTTTCTTGACTCGGGCATCATGAGTGCACATCCCAACTTCGCCGGTACGCTGGCTACCTCCCGGGTCGTGCGTGCCGTCAATCTCCTGAATTTTGGCGACAGCGTCGTCTCGGCCAGTTCGACCGGAGGGTTTGGTCAAGCCGGTGCAAAGAACTGGACCGTCGGAATGGACGTTTCTGGGCAGTTCGCGCTTGGGACCTCCCTGACTCAGTCGATCGAAACGCTGCTGAGCTATTTCCCCACCTCCTTCAAGGACGATCCCTACGGACACGGCACCCACGTCGCTTCGGTCGCGGCGGGGAATGGCTCCTACCAGACGCCGAACAGTACCGGCACGGCTCCCAATGCCTCCATCATCGACGTGCGCGTTCTCGATGACAACGGCTACGGCGAGGTGAGCGACGTTCTCGCGGGCATCGATTGGGTGA
>CAJCID010000177.1 GCA_903970305.1 Rhodospirillales bacterium
CGACCCGCACAAGCTCTCCGCCTATAGCCTGAACATCGATGACCTGCGCACCCTGCTTGCCAACATCAATGTGAGTCAGCCCAAGGGAAACTTTGACGGACCGGATCTCGACTACACCATCAACGCAAACGATCAGATTCAGGATCCAAACGATTACCTGAGCACAGTCATCTCCTACCAGAACGGCTCACCAGTGTTCATGCGCGATGTGGCGCGGGTCACGCAGGCGGCACAGGACATCGAGCAAGGTGCCTGGTTCAACCAGAAGCCCGCGATCGTGCTCAATGTGATGCGGCAGCCCGGAGCAAACGTGATCGCTACGGTGAATCAGATCAAAAAGCAGCTGCCCACGCTGCTTGCGAGCCTGCCTCAGGCCATGCAGGTCGAGATCGTTGCCGATAGCACCGGAGTCATCCGCGCATCGGTATCGGATGCTGCGTTTGAGCTCCTCGTCTCGATCGCGCTCGTCGTGCTGGTGATCTTCGTGTTCCTGCGCAACGTCCCTGCGACGCTCATCCCGAGCATTTCGGTGCCCGTCTCCTTGATCGCGACGCTCGCGATCGCCTACGAGCTCAATTACTCGATCGACAACCTCTCCTTGATGGCCTTGATCATTGCCACAGGCTTCGTCGTAGACGATTCGATCGTCATGATCGAGAACATCGTGCGCTATCTGGAGGAAGGAATGAACCCGCTCGAGGCGGCGCTTGCCGGGGCAGGTCAGATCGGTTTCACCATCATGTCCTTGACCATCTCGCTGATCGCGGTGTTGATTCCACTCCTTTTCATGGGCGGGGTCATCGGGCGGCTGTTCAGCGAATTCGCAGTCACGCTCGCTGTAACCATCGTCATCTCAGCCGTGGTATCTCTGACCCTGGTGCCGATGATGTGTGCGCGCATCCTGCGCCGCAAAGCGGAGCGCGAGCCGAGCCGATTCGAGCGGATCAGCGAAGACCTCTTCGATCGCACGCTCAAGAACTACGAGCGCGCTCTTACCTGGGTACTCGCCCACCAAGGATTCACGCTCGTGGGTGCGACGGTGACGACCGTGTTGACAGTCGTCTTGTACATCGCGATCCCGAAGGGGCTCTTCCCCGTGCAGGATGTCGGTGTGATCGAAGCCATCAGCGTCGCGGACAACTCGGTGTCGTACGCGGCGATGGCCAGGCGCCAGTCGGAGCTTGCCAGTGCGATCCTGAAGGATCCGGACGTGGCGTCGCTGACGTCCTACATCGGCATCGACGGCACGAACAGAACGCTCAATAGTGGCCGGTTTCTGATCAACCTGAAACCGCTCGAACACCGCACGCTCGCTGCGCGCCAGATCGCTGCGCGTCTGAAAGACGAGGTGGCGAACGTGTCCGGCATCACGCTCTACCCTCAGCCCGAGCAGGATCTCACCCTGGATACCGTGGTTTCCCCGAGCCAGTATCAATTCGTGCTGCGTGGACCGAGCCAGGAGGCCTTTCAGACCTACGTGCCAGAACTGGTCGAGCGCATGAAGCAGATCAAGTCGATCTCGGACGTCACGAGCGATCTGAACAACAACGGATTGAGTGTTTACGTGGAGGTCAACCGTCAGCTGGCAGCACGCTATGGCATCACGCCGGCCACGATCGACAACGTGCTTTATGATGCGCTCGGACAGCGGATCGTCTCGACCATATTCAACCAGGCGAACCAATACCGCGTCGTGCTTGTGGCCAAGCCCGAAAGTCTTCCCGACCTGAAGTCCCTCGGCAGCTTGTACTTACCTACGCAGACGGGCACTTCTGGCCAGGTGCCGTTGAGCGCAATCGCCGACATCAAGGTGACCCAATCACCACTGGTCATCAGCCATCTGGCGCAGTTTCCAGCGGTGACGGTCTCGTTCAATCTGGCTCCGGACGCTTCCCTGAGTAGTGCCGTGGCCGAGATCAGGCGCGCTGAAGAAGCAGTGCATCTGCCGCCTTCGATCACCACCTCATTCCAAGGTGCCGCGCAGGCCTTCGAAGACTCGCTCTCGAGCGAGCTGTTCCTGCTGGTTGCTGCCCTTGTTACCGTCTATATCGTGCTGGGCGTGCTCTACGAGAGCTACATCCATCCGGTGACCATCCTCTCGACGTTACCGTCGGCAGGCATCGGTGCCTTGCTCGCGCTCATGTTGGCCGGCGACGACCTCGATGTCATCGGCATCATCGGCATCGTCCTCTTGATCGGGATCGTGAAGAAAAACGGCATCATGATCGTGGACTTTGCCCTTGAGGCCGAGCGCGTCCACGGTAAGCCGCCTTACGAGGCCATTTTTCAGGCCTCTCTCCTGCGCTTTAGACCGATCTTGATGACGACCTTCGCGGCCATCCTCGGGGCTTTGCCGCTCTTGCTCGGCAGCGGCACCGGATACGAACTGCGCCGGCCGCTGGGGGTTGCGATCATCGGGGGACTTCTGGTGAGCCAGATACTCACTCTTTTCACCACGCCGGTGATCTATCTGATGTTCGACCGGGTCTCGGAGCGTTTCGGTCGCAAGGCGAGCACCGCGCCTGGGGAAGGTGGCGTGTGAACATACCGGCACTGTTCATCGGCCGCCCGGTCGCCACCTCGCTCCTCGCGATCGCGATCGCGCTTTCGGGGATTCTGGCCTACTTCCGCTTGCCCGTGGCGCCGCTTCCGAACGTCACCTTGCCAGTCATCGTCGTGCAGGCGACCATGGCCGGTGCGAGCCCGGAGATCATGGCCTCGACCGTGGCGGAACCGCTCGAGCGACGGCTTGCGACCATCGCAGGGGTGACCGAGTTGACGTCCAGCAACAGCGTCGGCTCGAGTCTGGTGGTCTTGCAATTCGCCATCAACCGCGACATCAACGGTGCAGCGCGCGATGTGGAGGCCGGAATTCAAGCTGCACGCGCTGACCTTCCCACGACTTTGCGCGGCAACCCGAGCTACCGCGAATACAATCCGGCGGATTCTCCGATCATCATTCTGGCATTGACCTCGGCCACGCTCACCACCGCCCAGCTCTATGATTCGGCCGACACGGTGATTCAGCAGCAACTTTCGCAGATTCCCGGGGTCGGACAGGTCCAGCTCGGTGGCAGCGCGCTGCCTTCGGTGCGTGTGGAGCTCGAGCCGGACAAGCTCTCGAGCTACGGCATCGGGCTCGAGGACGTGCGCGCCTCGATCGCGGCGGCCAACGCCGACAGCGCCAAAGGTTATCTCGACCAAGGTGACCAGCGCTACGAGGTGTTGTCCAATGATCAGGCTACCAAGGCCGCTGACTACAAGAACCTCGTCGTCGCCTATCGCAACAACGCGCCGGTCTTCCTTCACGATGTCGCTGCCGTCGTCGACTCCAACGAGAACATCCGCAATGCAGGGCTGTACAACAGCTTGCCCACCGTGGGTGTCATCGTCTTTCCTCTACCGGGGGCGAACATCATCAAGACGGTCGCCCAGATCAAGAAGGTGCTGCCCTCGGTCGAGGCGACCTTGCCACAGAACATCGACTTGCATATTGCCCTGGATCGATCCCAGTCAGTGACCGCCGCGGTGAGCGACACCGAACGCAGCCTCATGATCGCGGTAGTGCTTGTCATCGGTGTGGTGTTCGTGTTCTTACGCTCTCCACGCGCGACGTTGATACCTTCCGTGGTATTGCCCATATCCATCCTGGGGACATTCGGGCCGATGTATCTGCTGGGCTATAGCGTGGACAATTTGTCCTTGATGGCCCTCACCATCGCCACGGGCTTTGTCGTTGACGATGCCGTGGTCGTGCTGGAGAACGTCGTTCGGTATGTCGAATCAGGAATGGAGGTGCGCGAGGCGGCACTGCGTGGCAGTGGCGAGGTCAGTTTCACGGTGGTATCCATGAGCCTCTCCTTGATCGCGGTGTTCATCCCCATCCTCTTGTTCCCCGGGGTCGTGGGGTTGCTGTTCCACGAGTTTGCCGTGACCCTCTCGGTCGCCATCCTGATCTCGCTCCTTGTCTCGCTCACGGTCACCCCCACGATGTGCGCCTATTTGCTCACCCGGGAAGAGTCGGCGCACGCGAGTTCCCGCTGGGCGATCTGGACGGAAAGGCAATTTGAGCGTTTCAAGGCGGGTTACTCCGCCTCGCTCACCAAGGTACTCGATCACGCGCTGCTCGTCGGGGTGGCGCTGATCTTGATGATCGTGCTCAATGGTTTCCTGCTTCGATGGATGTCGTTCACACTCTTTCCGGAGCAGGACAATGGGCTCCTCATGGGCCAGATCATTGCTGATCAGAGCATATCCTTCCAGGCCATGAGTAAGAAGCTCTCGCAACTCCAGGACATCGTACAGTCGGACCCGGCAGTCGCCTCGGTCATCGGATTCACCGGCACTCGAGCACTCAACACAGCGAACGTCTACGTGGCGCTAAAGCCCTTGGCCGAACGAAAGCTGTCTGCGGACGAGGTCGTCCAACGCCTTCGGCCAAAGCTTAGCCGTGTATCCGGTGCTCGCCTTTTCCTGCAGGCCGTGCAGGACCTGCACATTGGCGGGCGGCAATCTGCAGCGGAATATCAGTACACGTTGACGAGCGAGGATACCGCGTCGCTGTACAGCTGGACCCCGAAGCTCTTGGCTGAACTCGGCAAGGACCATAGCCAGCTTGTCGACGAAAATTCGGACCTGCAACAGAATGGTTTGCAGACCTTCATCAACATTGCGCGCGGCACGGCGATGCGCTATAGCTTCGAGCCGAATCAAATCGACAGCGTGCTTTACGACGCGTTCGGGCAGCGTACGGTCACCACGATCTTCAATCCATTTAACCAGTACTTCGTCGTCATGGAAGTGGCCCCCAAGTATTGGCAGTTTCCCCAGATGCTCGATCGGATCTATCTCAGCCCTGCCGCGGGCAATCCGAGCGGCACTCAGCAGACCCAGGCACAGGGAGGCACCGTGAGCGGCGTGAGCACCTATACGGCAGTAGCGACGGCGCAAGCTGCAGCCACGAGCACCAGCTCGCTGAACTCGAGCGCCCAGGCCAACTCGGTCACAAACAGTATCTCGAACAGCAAAGGTGGCAGCTCGACAGGAAGCGCGGACAGCACCTCGGCGGAAACCATGGTGCCTCTACCGGCCATGACCACGTATCTGAGCAACCACACCGCCACCCAGGTCAACCACCAGAACGGCCTGGTGGCCTCGACGATCTCCTTCAATCTGCCCCCGGGCGGGTCCTTGAGCCAGGCTGAATTGACCATCAGCCAGGCGATGCGGGATCTCGGTATGCCGGCATCCATTCGTGGCAGCCCGGCCGGGGCCGGTCAGGTCTTCGCTCAAAACATGTCGGCTCTTCCCTTGCTGCTGCTCGCTGCATTCGGCGCCGTCTACATCGTGCTGGGCATTCTGTACGAGAACACGATCCATCCCATCACGATTCTGTCGACGCTGCCTTCTGCGATGGTCGGCGCGACCCTGGCCTTGCTCATCTTCGACACGCCCTTCTCGGTGATCGCGTTCATCGGCGTTATCCTGCTCGTCGGGATTGTGAAGAAGAACGGGATCATGATGATCGACTTCGCGCTGCATATGCAGCGCGAGCAGAAGATGGAGGCGCAGCAGGCGATTCATGATGCCGCGGTGATTCGCCTGCGACCCATCATGATGACGAGCGCGGCCGCCGCACTCGGAGCACTGCCACTGGCGATCGGAATCGGTCAGGGCGCCTCGTTGCGCCAGCCACTCGGGATCACGGTGATTGGGGGACTGATCCTAAGCCAGGTGATCACCCTGTACACGACGCCCGTCATCTATCTGTGGTTCGAAAGGCTTAGGGTCAGCATGCACGGCTGGTACGACAGGCGGGGGCGTTCCAATCTGAAGACGGATACCACATCACCATGAAACTGGCGAGGTTCTCAGCAATCGCAGCCCTTGGGGCATTGTTTAGCGGGTGCATGGTGGGCCCGGACTATAACCGTCCCAGCACACCTGTTGCCCGTGAGTTCAAGGAGCAGGCTCCCGAGGGCTGGGCCCGGGCGACCCCCGCGGATGGGGCACCCAAAGGCGACTGGTGGACCGATTTCCACGACCCTCTCCTTGATGAGCTCGAGCCCCAGGTGGCCGTGTCGAATCAGACGGTCCGCCAGAGCTATGCGAACTACCTGCAGGCGGTGGCCGAAGTCAAGGTGGCCCGGGCGCAGCTCTTTCCGGTCATCGGCGTCACGGGCTCGACGACGCGCACGGGTGGTCCGGCATCGTCGAGCGGCGCTGCGGCCAGATCCCAAGGTACGGGCACGACCACTACCTTCGCGTCGAGCGGCAGCAGCTTAAGCGGGGGCAGAACGGTCACGTCCGGTAGCCTCGACGGAACCGCCAGTTGGACTCTGGACATCTGGGGTCAAGTGCGCCGTCTCATTGAGGAGAATACGGCGATTGCCCAAGGGGACGAGGCGACCCTGGCGAACGCCACGCTATCCGAGCAGACCTTGCTCGCAACGACCGTCATCGAACTGCGGTTGACGGATGCAAATATCGATCTTGAGGAAAAGACGGTGAAAGCCTACGAGGATGCCCTGCGCATCACCAAGGCACAGGGTGACGCAGGCATCTCGGCGACACCGCCATCGGCTGTCATCACCGCACAAGTCGCTCTGGAATCCGCGCAAGCAAGTTTGATTGGTCTGGGCGTCGCCCGTGCCCAATATGCCCACGCCATCGCAGTTCTCGTCGGCAAGACGCCGGAGGACCTGGATATCGTCCGCTCGAACGTCATGCCCACGCTACCCGAGATTCCTGTGGGAGTGCCTTCGACGCTGCTGCAGCGGCGTCCTGACATCGCCTCTGCCGAGCGCACAATGAGGGCGCAAAATGCCGCAGTGGGTGTCGCCGTGGCTGCCTACTACCCCACCATCTCCCTGTCAGGTTCGGCCGGATTTGCGCAATCGCCACTGAACGGGCTCTTGCATGCGGCAAACTATAGCTGGTCGATCGGTGCCAGCGGCACCGAAACCCTGTTTGACTTCGGCGAGCGCCAAGCCGAGGTGGCGGCTGCACGAGCTGCCTACGACGCGTCTGTTGCCAGTTACCGCAATACCGTCCTGACGGCGTTCGAGGATGTCGAGAATGACTTGTCCGGACTACGCATTCTCGCGAGCCAGGCGAAGGCTCTGGACAAGGCCGTGCACGACGCCATCCACGGTACCGAGATTGCCCTGGCGGAATTTGAGGCGGGTACGGTTGACTACACGACGGTAGCCCTTGCCCAGGAAACCCAGATCGCCGATCAGCAAAGCGCGCTCAACGTCCAGCAGAGTCGGCTGCTTGCCGCCGTAGCGCTGATCGGGGATCTCGGAGGAGGTTGGTCCGAGGGCGAATTGCACGATCCCGCGCAGCCCAAGAGTTTGCCTCAAGATCAGTCCGAGACGCCCAACCCCTAGTCCAGCGCAAGGTGTTGTTGCCATCGCCGAGCGCGCTCCCGTCGATCGTCGCGACCGTACGCTTCTTCTGCTGAGCGCGGGTGTGCTTGCACCGCGGCATTCGTGGAGATCTCGTGCGCGACTCTGGCGACCCTTTTGCGGCGTCACGCATTCGCTCAGGGTGTACAATTTCTCCACTTCTTCGAACTATCGGTTCGCGACGAAGGCGGGCAGGGTAGGCGAGCAGGGGTAGGCGAGCAGGGGTAGGCGAGCTTCTCGATCTGAATTGCCCCAGCGATGCCCGAGGACCGTCAGGTCCCTGCTGGTTATCACGTAGGGACTTTCGTGAATTCAGAACTTCACCTGCTCAGCGTATTTCCCGCAGACGCTGCGGGGGGCAATCTGGCTCCGATCGTGGCCAATGCCACCGGCATGTCCGATGCCGATATGCAGGACATCGCCCGAAGCTACGGTCACGAGAGTGGCTTTGTACTGCCCGCACCTGCTGATTCGGACTATGACTTCGCACTGCGATTCTGGGTACCGAATCACGAGATGGAAATGTGCGGACACGTCACTGTGGGCGCGGTATGGTTGCTCGATCAGATTGGCAAGCTCTCTAGCCCCACCGTTTCGATCTGGACTCGTAGCGGCCCCATCGAGGCCCGAGTATACCGAGGCCTCGAGGCGACGTATCCGGTGGAGATCTCGCAGCCATTGGGTCGGATCGAGCCACTTCCTGCAAGCGTTGCTGCCACGGCCGAGATTCTGTCGGTGCTTGGGATCACATCAGAAGATCTTGCCCAGTATCCGATTCAAAATGCCTGCACCAGCCGCACGAAAACGCTAGTGCCTCTAAAGAGCGTGGCCCTATTGGACGCTCTGAAGCCAGACTTCAGTCGGGTGCGCGACCTTTGCGAGGCGATCCACTCGACCGGACTGTACCCGTACGCACCTTCCGGGCTCGATGCGCGGACCTTCGATGCGCGTCAGTTTCCAAAGTCTTCAGGCTATCCCGAAGATGCCGCGACCGGTATCGCGGCAGCTGCACTTGCATTTGGATTGCTTGCAAATGGCCTTGTTGATCCGTCGGATGAGCCAATTCGCGTCCGCCAAGGACGCGCAATGGGGCGGCCCTCGGAAATCGTGGTGCGCTTGCGGATGCATCCTGAAGGCGCAGTCTGTGGCTGCTGGCTCGGAGGCCAGGTTCGGCAGGAGCGAGTCGATCTCGCCCCAGCCAGAGCTACGGCTAGCCACATCCTGCCGGCCCACTCCCCAATCGGGTCGAGCTCCGCGGCACATGACCCGCATCGGAGTCTGCGGGGATGATCGCTGTTCAGGCCCCGTGCCTTAAGCGCGGGACATGGCGCGGCGGGTCTCGGTCAGAATCCCGGTCAGTTGAAATTTCGGTCGGGGTCTGAGCTCTTGCGCGCCGGTAGGCATCTTGTCCGTCTAGTCGACCGAGCGGGGTGCCTTCGCCAAAATGTCATAGACGGGTTTGTTATCGGCGTAGACCCGCCACTCCTTGATCAGGTCGTTCTCTAGCACCGCGAGCCAGGCGGCAGGTGTACGCCATTGAGTGTCGAGGCCGGGATCGTGTTGCGCAGCGATCGTGCCGCCGGCTGCGCCAAATATCGCGACTTGGTTGTCTTGGGCCATGATCGTCTCGTGGACGACCCAGTAATCTGGACAGAACTCGTAATACTGCTTCCAGCCCTGCCGCATCCGCTCTTTGCCGCACACGGCACCACCGAGTGAATCGACAAAGGTGTGATCCTCGCTCATGAGCTCCGCCAGGCGATCCGGATCGCGTTGGTTGATCCGCTTCATGAATTCGAGAACCACGTCGACGGATTTCAGGCGACTTCTGCTCAAGGAGTGATCTTTTCGCATGGGCGCGCGGACTGAACCGGGGGAAGTCAATGAGGCGGCGTCACTTCGCATCGGAGTCGACGGAACGACTCCTCATTCTGTCGATGACCCTTGCGCAGAATATCCCGCAGTCAAGGCGCTGTCCATCCGCCTCAAGACTCATCTATCTCGCAGGCGGCTCGGCGGGGATACGTCCAACTGACCCACTAGGCTTGGGCGGCCGATGCGATCCGTCTTCCAGTCCAGCATTTACACGCGACACCAACTCGGCATACAGTGAGGGTGTCCGGTTTGTGACGGGCGCGCCGTTTCACTTTTGTGAGTCGAGAGGTCGTATGCCCTTGCGCTTGTTGGCCCTGCTTCCCTTCGTTGGCATCCTGGTCGGTGTCGCTTTTGTGAACCACGTCGAACCGCTCGTCTTTGGAATGCCCTTCGTACTCGCGTGGATCGTAGGTTGGATCATCTTGAGTGCGGTCATCATGGGGATCATCTATGCGCTGGATCCTTCCAATCGGATTCGGTGAGCGACGGGGGCGTCGAACTCCCGCCATCCAGAGCCGCCTAGTACACCGAACAGGATCCCACCGACATTATGAATAGCGCCCTGATCATTATTTTCGGCATCACCGCGTTCGCACTATTTTTGGGCATTCGTGCGCGCAGCGGCCACGACATGGATCTTGAACAATGGACCGTCGGGGGGCGCAGCTTCGGGACGATATTCGTATTTTTGCTGATGGCCGGCGAAATCTACACCACGTTCACCTTCCTTGGGGGCAGCGGATTTGCCTATGGCAAAGGGGCGCCAGCCTACTACATCCTGGCTTACGGCACGCTCGCCTACGTGATCTCCTACTGGCTTCTGCCTCCCATTTGGCGCTATGCCAAAGAGGAGAATCTGATCTCCCAACCCCATTATTTCGCGAAGAAATTCGACAGCCCCGCACTCGGACTCTTGGTAGCGTTGGTCGGCGTAGTGGCCTTGGTGCCCTACCTTGTCCTGCAGTTCAAGGGATTGGGGCTCATCGTCTCGATCGCTTCCTACGGATCGATCTCGTCGACTCTGGCCGTATGGATCGGTGCCGCGGTGGTCACGGTCTATGTGATGCTCTCGGGGGTGCGGGGGGCGGCGTGGAACGCTGTGGTAAAGGACTTTGTCATTCTCGGGATCGTCGTGTTCCTTGGGATCTACATGCCGATGCACTACTACGGCGGCTTTGGCGCGATGTTCGATGCGATCGAAAAGGCGAAACCGGGCTTTCTGGCTTTCCCGGCGCGAGGATCCAGCGTGACCTGGTTTCAATCGACGGTGCTTCTCACCGCGCTCGGATTTTTCATGTGGCCCCACTCGTTTGGATCCGTCTTTACGGCACGCGATGAACGGATCTTCCGGCGCAACGCGATCGTGCTTCCTCTTTACCAGTTGATCCTGCTGTTCGTGTTCTTCGTGGGATTTGCCGCAACCCTGCAGGTTCCGGGTCTGCAAGGACCCGATATCGATCTGTCGCTCCTGAAGCTTTCCATCCAGACATTTGATCCATGGTTCGTCGGCGTGATCGGAGCTGCAGGTGTCATGACGGCACTTGTTCCGGGATCGATGATCCTGACCTCGGCTGCGACCTTGCTGGCCAATGATGTCTATCGCAGTAATCTGAAGAGCGACGCCTCTGATGCCGTGGTGAGGCGTCTGGCCCAGGCGCTCGTTCCTGTCATCGCCCTGATCGCCGTTTGCTTTACCCTCTACGGCGGCTCGACAATCGTCGCCTTGCTCCTCATGGGATATAACTTCGTGACCCAATTGTTTCCAGCGGTCGTGGCGAGCCTCTTGACGCGCAATCCCGTGACCAAGCAGGGTGCCTTTTGCGGAATTCTCACGGGTGCAATCGCCGTGGCGGCGATCACGCTCACCAAGAGTACCCTGGGTGGTCTCTTCCCGTTCCTGCCCGAGTCATTGCAGGATCTCAATGTCGGGATGGTCGCGCTGGTCATCAACCTGTGCGTGACCGCGATCGTCAGCGCCCTCACGCAGCAGGGGCTCGCCCGGGCGCCCTCGCGTGCGTAGCGGTGCCGTGCAGGGGACACGCTGACCCAATCCCCGAGACCCCTTTCTCAAGAAGGCACGCAGACCGCCCGGCGGGGCGCGGCGGATTCAGGGTATGCCTCGTCGTCCTCGCGGGGCGAGGTTTGCAGGCGAGGAAGTGCTCAAGCGGCGTCCGGTCGGCCGCGTTGGCAGAGTTAGGGCGAGGCGCGGCGCACTGCAGCACCCTTGCGTTCGGCTCGATTGACAAGCCAGGTGAGTAGGAGGCCAGGCAAGAGAAAGCCCAAGGACACGATTGCGCCGTGGGCGAGATGGGCCAACGGCTCGGGCTGGCTTGCAGCCCAACGCATCGGCGAAAACCAAGGCGACAAGGCGACGAACAAGACGCAAAGTAACAGTGCCGGCCAGAGCAGACTGACGTGACGCCTAAAGCTGAGCCATCCAGCCCAGACGACGAGGAGGGCGCTGAGAAGCCCCTCAAGAATCCAAGACCAAGTGCCCAGCGAGCCCCACAGGCCCATCCCGAGATGGGTTCCCGAATAGGGGAGGAGGGCGAGATCGTGATTATGGACCGGAAGATCCGCAAGCAGATGGGAGAGTACCGCGAGACCCGCGACCAGTGCTGTCGTCGCCTCGCGCATGAACAGGGCCGCCCAGAGCAACGATAGGACGACTGCCATCAGCACAGAATGATCCCAGTCGACGAACGTGAGATCGAAGAAGAGATACGGACCGCTGCGCAGATCCGGTGTGACATGATCCGCAC
>CAJCID010000178.1 GCA_903970305.1 Rhodospirillales bacterium
ATCACCGCGCGCGCGACCGGTGCGGGCGTCGAGACCCGGTTGCGATAGCGCAGATCCAGGTCGTCCAAGAAGGGGATGCTGGCAAAGCGCCTGCGCGCTTCGAGGACCGCCTCTTCAAAGACGACAAGATCCGGACCGCTCGTGCCCGCCTCGAGGGCCTCGGCCAAGCGGTTCTCGGCCGCCTCCAGGGCTTCGCGTGCCGCGCCTGCCAGGGCCACACGTCGGCCAAGCGAGGTGCGCATCGTGCGTGGGACCGAAAGCAGGCTGGGCGAGCCGCTCGTCGTATACCCTGCGCGCTGCCATTTCTTTTCGGGAGTGGGTCCGAGCTGATTGCGTTCCATGTTCGGCAGTTCAAGGTCATCAAAGAAGATGCTCATGAACTCTTCGCGCGAGAGTGTGAAGGTGAACTGGTCCACGCCTTCGCCCTCGCCGGGTTCGCCGCCCCCCGAGCCGCCGCCGCCCTGGGGCCGCTTGATGCGATCACCCCGGGCGAATTCGCGATTGCCCGGGTGCACCGATTCGCGGTCGCCCACCGGGGCATGCCGGAAACTCGGCTCGGAGATGTCACGAACGGGCAGGTTGATCTCCCCACCCTGATCCATCTCCTTGATCGAGCGTTCCTGGACCAGATCCTGAACCGCCTTACGGACCTGTTCCTTATAGCGGCGCAAAAAGCGCTCCCGATTGACCGCACTCTTGTTGCGGCCGTTCAACCGACGGTCGATAAGGGAGTTCATGAAGCCTCCGCTAGGAAGATTTCCTCACACGCAAATACCACTCGCAGAGCAGGCGGACCTGCTTTTCGGTATACCCTTTGGCGACCATCCTGTCGACAAAACTTTGATGTTTCTGACGATCTTCGGCAGAAGCCTTCGCATTAAAGGAGATGACCGGCAGCAGATCCTCCGTATTCGAGAACATTTTCTTCTCGATCACCTCACGCAGCTTCTCATAACTCGTCCATGCTGGATTCTTGCCTGAGTTATTGGCGCGTGCGCGCAACACGAAATTGACAATCTCGTTACGGAAGTCCTTGGGATTGGCGATCCCGGCGGGCTTTTCAATCTTCTCGAGCTCGGCGTTCAGGGCCACCCGATCAAAGCTTTCGCCCGTCTCCGGGTCACGGAAATCCTCATCTTGGATCCAGCAGTCCGCAAAGGTCACATAACGATCGAAGATGTTCTGGCCATACTCGGAGTAGGACTCGAGATAGGCCGTCTGGATCTCCTTGCCGATGAACTCCGCATAGCGGGGCGCAAGGTAGCCCTTGACGAATTCGAGGTAGCGCCGCTTGATCTCTTCCGGGTAGTCCTCGCGCGCGATGCGCTGCTCGAGAACGTACATGAGGTGCACCGGGTTGGCGGCCACTTCGGCTGAATCGTAGTTGAACACGGACGACAGGATCTTGTAGGCAAAGCGGGTCGACACGCCGCTCATCCCCTCGTCCGTGCCCGCGTAATCCTTGTACTCCTGCAAGGCCTTGGCCTTCGGATCGACGTCTTTCAAGGTCTCGCCGTCATAGACGCGCATCTTGGAGTAGATACTCGAATTTTCTGGCTCCTTCAGGCGCGAAAGAACCGAGAACTGGGCCATCATCTCGAGCGTCCCCGGGGCGCACGGTGCGCTGTCCAAGGAGCTGTTGCGCAGCAGCTTGTCGTAGATCTTGACCTCTTCGGTCAGCTGCAGGCAGTAAGGCACCTTGACGATGTAGATCCGGTCGAGGAACGCCTCGTTGTGCTTGTTGTTCCGAAAACTCTGCCACTCTGACTCGTTCGAGTGTGCGAGGATGGTTCCGTTAAAGGGGATGGCCGAGAAGCCTTCTGTGCCCTTGAAATTGCCTTCCTGGGTTGCCGTCAGAAGCGGGTGCAGCATCTTGATCGGCGCCTTGAACATCTCGACGAATTCGAGCAGACCCTGGTTGGCCAGGCACAGGCCGCCCGAGTAGCTGTATGCATCCGGATCGTCCTGGGCAAAGCGGTCGAGCTTGCGGATGTCGACCTTTCCGACCAGTGATGAGATGTCCTGGTTGTTCTCATCGCCCGGTTCAGTCTTGGCGATGGCGACCTGGCGTAACACCGAGGGCTGCACGCGCACGACGCGGAACTTGGAGATGTCGCCTTCGAATTCGCGCAGACGCTTGATGGCCCAGGGGGACATGATCCCCGTCAGGTAACGCTTCGGGATGCCGTATTCCTGCTCGAGGGTTGCGCCGAAACGGTCCGGTGCGAACAATCCCAGCGGCGACTCATTGACCGGTGAACCCTTCAAGGCATAGATGGGCGAGGACTCCATCAGGCTTTTCAGGCGCTCGGCAATCGAGGACTTGCCGCCGCCCACCGGGCCCAATAGGTACAAGATCTGTTTACGCTCTTCAAGGCCTTGGGCCGCGTGCTTGAAGAACGCGACGATCTGGCCGATCACGTCCTCCATTCCGTAAAATTCCTCGAAGGCGGGATAGCGCCGTATCGGACGGTTCGAAAAAAGTCGCGACAGCCTGGGGTCATTGCGCGTATCGATGGTTTCGGGTTCGCCGATGGCCGCGAGCATCCGTTCTGCCGGTGACGCGTAGGTCATGGGATCCCGTTTGGCCAAGGACAGGAATTCCTCGAGGCTCATCTCCTCCTCAAGCGACTTGACGTACTGCGACTTGTAACCTTCGATGATGTTCTTCATGCGCGCTCCGACGATAAGACAACGTCCGTGACAACTCCGTGTCGACCCAGCCCCATGGCGTATGTGACCACAGGCGGTTTGCGTACTTTCTGGTCCATCCGACAGCGCCAGCGACGCAGACCTGAACTCTTCAATTCGTACCGTGACTTCAACATAGCACCTAGATCCCGATATACCGAGGTGGAGCAGACACCCTATTGTCC
This sequence comes from Rhodospirillales bacterium, assembly GCA_903970305.1. Taxonomy (GTDB): domain Bacteria; phylum Pseudomonadota; class Gammaproteobacteria; order Burkholderiales; family Burkholderiaceae_D; genus BOG-994. The sequence continues at coordinate 2,877 of CAJCID010000178.1, forward strand.
CTCTGTTCTTACACTAACGCATGAACAGGCCCTTTGGTTTCGCGCTGTGCCCGTCGCATCTGGTAATACTTGATTTCGACACGGGTACTATCACTCAAAAAAGACATATGAATAAAGCAAGAAGGTTGCCATGTCGCACACCGCTCGGGGAGATTGTCGATGACCCACCCGCGGCATGCGCAGCATGCGGCCCTGTAGGAGGATCTGTCATCCGATGGTTCGATCCGCGTCCTGGCGGATTCGTCTAGGGGACTAGTACCTGAGTAGTTCCGCTGATGCGGACCGGAGTGACCAAGGTTGGACTGGTCCAGAGGGATATTGGTTCGACTCTGTATGGACTTCATCCACGACATGGTCCAAGTCCGCGGTCGCCTTCGGGCGGAACGCCCAATTCGGAAAGAGGGGTCGTGCCGAGCCAGAGCCGGCGATTTCGGATACGGTAAAGCGACGGCGGGAGGAGGGGCGTGCCGAGCGGTGCAGGCGCGGCGTGGTACAGGGCGTCGGGCTCGGATCAAGTTCGCCTTGATTGTTGCGCAACGACCGGCGGGGGCGGGGAACGGGGCCTCGTCATCCCCTCGCCATGTAGCGCGCCTCTCCAGGTGGTCTCGACTGCGCAAGGAGGAACTCCTCTACGGTTCAGTCGCAGCCCTCCGGGGGCGGTCCCGCCAGGGCAGTTGCGTCGTGTCAATGAGCGCTGACTTGCGCAGAGAGGGATGAGCTGGAGGCTTTGCATCCGCCAGGGAAGAGGGCGGGCGGCTTGTAAGGGAGAGAGCACCCCCCCTGCTGCGCTCATCGAGCGCAGTACCACAGAAAATACATCGGACTGACCGATCACTGCCTCATCGCCATGGAGCCGTCCTTATGGGGAGCTCTGGCGCGATGCCAACGATTTGCCAACCGTTTGGCCTCGCGCAGGAATTGCTGCTATGGAGCATAGCGCTGCGTGGCCGGAATGGGAAGGACTCAATTCGACAAAATTGTTGTAACGCAAGCACTCCTTGCTCTCGGGTCGGATCGAGCCTCCCTATCTGTAATGGAAGCCGGCGTAGTGAGTGTTCGCAATGGGTCGAACGGGCCGTGCCCTTGTTACAAGATCGAGGCTTTGCGTCACGACTTTCGCGCACTTGCCGCATCGGATGCGCTCGATTCCGAAGAGCTTCGCGCGAGGCTAGCGTACCGTTGCATGAGGGTGCAGCGGATGTGCGAGGGTCTCGGCGATCAGTTTTAGGGCCGAGTCGCATTCCTCGCCAGATAGGGGCCCGCCAAGACAGATGCGCACCGCGTCAGGCGGATCGGCGTCGGTCGCGAAGGCCGCGCTGGCCACCACCGCCACGCCCTGGGTGCGGAGGTAGGAAGCGAACTCGACCACACTCCAGCTCGAGGCGAGCGGCAGCCAGAGATGAAATCCTTCCGGATGGGCCTGATAGGGGTGGCCGGCCAGATGGCGGGCCGCGAGCTGCTGGCGACTCGCTGATTCTGCACGGATGGCATGGGCCATCGCCTCTGCGGTCCCATCGGCAACCCAGCGCGTGGCCAATGCATTGGTGACCGGTGAAGACATCACCGTCAGGGCGCGTAGTGCACCGGCCAGACGCTGGCTGCGCCTCGCGTTCGGCGCGGCCACGTAAGCGGTACGCAAGCCCGCGCCGAGGCACTTGGAAAAGCCGGTCAAGTAGTAGGTCAACTCGGGCGCGAGCAATGCCAGCGGGGTCGGTGCCTGGCGCGGCAGCATCGCGTAGGCATCGTCTTCGATGATCGGTACGCTGTAATTCAAGGCAATCTCGGCCAGCGCCTCGCGTCGGCTTTTCGAGACCGTGAGCGTGGTCGGGTTCAAGAGCGTCGGATTGCAGTACAGAGCTCGCGGCGCAAGATTCTTACAGGCATGCTCGAAGCCCTCGGCGCTGGGTCCCTCGTCGTCGAGCGTGAGCGCATGCAGCCGCACCCCGAGTTGTGCGCAGATCGCCTTGATGCCCGGATACGTGAGCGATTCGACGCAGATCAACTCGCCCGGACGGGCCAGCTGCGAGATCAACGCGGTCAGCGCCGCATGCAATCCTGGACAGACCAGAACCCGGTCGGCCGACAGATCGGGCAGGCGCCGGCGCATCCAGTGCGCACCCGCCTCGCGATCCTCGCCGGTGCCGCCGAAATCCTGATAGCGCAAGAGATCATAGACATCCAGGGACAATGCCGCTGCGACACCCTCGTGGAGCCGCGCCAGGAGAGTGGGGTCGCGCGGCTCGGGCGGCATATTCATCGTCATCTCCGCGCCACTGCCGCCCCGAAGTGGCAAGGAGGGGCTCGTGCCGCGCACGAAGGTTCCGGTTCCCGCCCGGCCATCGATCAAACCTCGCCGGCGCGCCTCGGCGTAGCCGCGCGCCACCGTCGTGTAGTTCAAGTGCAAGCCATTGGCGAGTTCGCGCAGCGCCGGCAGCCGCTCGCGCGCCGTGAGCCGGCCGCTGCGCACATCCTCGGCGATCAGGTCGGCGATCTGCAGGTAGGCGGGTTTGTCGCTGCCTTCGAGATACTTCGACCAATGGCGGATGAGCTTACTCATGCGGGGTCCATGCGAATGATCGGATTTATGCCGATTCTTGATTGCATGAACCATGCCAAAACGGACTTCCCGGAAGGCCCCTCGTGGGCCGTGCGATGCACCAGAACAACTCTTTCACGTCACCTCGAGAGGCGTGATGGCACCAGGGCGGTGCGGAGAAGCGCTGCGCCGCTTTGGGCGATCTTGCGCTTTCCTGGTGCTCTTGTGTGCGCCGCAAAATAATTTTCGGGGGCTTTACGGCAGCCCACCTTTTTGATCGCATCTTGATCGCATCGCCCGGGACCCATGGTGGCATGGTCGTTGCGAAAGGAGAAGGCGCGCGCCTAACCCATTTGATCTGCAACCTATCTCGGAGAACCGCTATGCCTGCCGTAACCAAAGCGCATCATCAAAAGGGCGACTTTCTGGTCGACTATGAAGAAAAGGTATTTGAGGATGTCAAGGCCGAGCCCGGCGAAAAGGCGTTGGTCACGTTCCACACGGTCGCCTTCGAGGGCTCGATTGGCTTTGTGAACCTGTTGCAGGCCACGCGGCTCAAGCGCAAAGGCTTCGACACCTCGGTGCTGCTGTATGGCCCGGGCGTGACCCTGGGCGTGCAGAGGGGTTTTCCGACGCTCGGCGACGAGGCCTTTCCCGGTCACCAGAACTTCAACAAGCAGCTGACCAAGCTCATGGAAGAAGGCGGCAAGGTCTATGCCTGCCGCTTTGCCCTGCAGGCTCTTTACGGTCACGGCGAGCCCTCGCTCATCGAAGGAATCCGGCCGATCAGTCCGCTCGACGTGCTGGACCTGATTCTTCTGCATCGCAAGGCCAACGCCTTCATCCTCGACACCTGGACGGTCTAGAAAGACGGGGCCGATCATGACATCCTCGCGCATCGTACGAGCAGCGGCAGTGCAAATCGCGCCGGACCTGGATCGGCCCGAGGCCACGATCGAGAAGGTGTGCACGTGGATCCGGGATGCGGCCCGGCGCGGCGTGCAGCTGGTGGTCTTTCCCGAGACCTTCGTTCCCTATTACCCGTACTTCTCGTTTGTCCGTCCACCGGTGTCGTCCGGGGCCGACCACATGCGGCTCTACGAGTATGCCCTCGAGGTCCCTGGACGGCAGACCGAGGCGGTCGCACACTGCGCCCGCGAGGGCGGCATCGTCGTCGTTCTAGGGGTCAACGAGCGCGACCATGGCACGCTCTACAACACCCAGCTCATCTTCGATGCCGATGGGACCCTGGTGCTCAAGCGCCGGAAGATCACGCCGACCTTCCACGAACGCATGATCTGGGGCCAAGGCGATGGCAGCGGGCTCAAGCCTGCGCAGACCCAGGTCGGCCGGGTCGCCGCTCTCGCCTGCTGGGAGCACTACAATCCGCTCGCGCGTTACGCCCTCATGGCGCAACACGAGGAAATCCACTGCAGTCAGTTCCCCGGATCCCTGGTAGGCCCGATTTTTGCGGAACAGATCGAGGTCACGATCCGGCACCACGCACTCGAGTCGGGCTGTTTCGTGGTCAATGCGACCGGATGGCTCACCGAGGACCAGATCCAGTCGATCACCCCCGATCCGGCCTTGCAAAAGGGGCTGCGCGGTGGCTGCAATACCGCGATCATTTCGCCAGAAGGCGTGCACCTTGCCGCGCCATTGCGGGAGGGCGAGGGCATGGTCATCGCGGATCTGGATTTCACTCTCATCACCAAGCGCAAGCGCATGATGGATTCTGTGGGTCACTACGCAAGACCTGAACTGCTCAGTTTGCAGATCGATCTGCGCGCCACGTCCACCCTCTGTCCGATGGCTGCGGGAGCAGCCATCCCGGACGCGCTCCATCCCACCCACGCTACAGAGTCCACCGGGAGCATCCCCCATGAGCACTACCGAGAACCCCCTCGTCTCGAGCCGGCAGTTGATGACCGAATTGCAGTCGCGCGGCTTGCGTCTGGCTGACCCAGGCGCGGGAGCACCCAGCCGTCGCGGCGGCGCCGGACCGTCAGACCACAAGGCCGTGCTGATTGACGGGCACACGATCATGGTGCCAGTGCATACCGCGTCGGCCTTCAGCTCCCCCTACGTGGCCCTGGCGCCCGACGCAGACGGCGCGAGCGCGCTCTTGCGTGGGACGATCCCGGTCGCATCGATCAGCTTTCCGAAGCTGCCGCGCTTCTACGCCTTGCAGACTTTTGACGGCATCCCTTACTCGCAGATCGCGACCCTGCACGGCTCGGATGTGCTGGCTACGACCGTGCTGCAGACCTGCATCCGTTATGCAAGCCGCAAGAAGGCGTGCCAGTTCTGTGCGATCGGACAGTCGCTCGCGGCCGGTCGCACGATCGCGCACAAGACCCCGGAGCAGCTCGCCGAGGTGGCGCGCGCTGCGGTGCTCCTCGACGGCGTACGTCACATGGTGCTGACGACCGGTACACCCAATGCGACCGACCGGGGTGCTCAGATCCTCTGCGAAAGTGCCTTCGCGATCAAGGCGGCGGTCGATCTGCCGATCCAGGGCCAATGCGAACCCCCCGATGACGACCAGTGGTTTCATCGGATGCGTGCAGCGGGTATCGATACGCTGGGCATGCATCTTGAGGTCCTCTCTGCCGAACTGCGCGCGCGGATCATGCCCGGCAAGGCGAGCGTGCCGGTGAGCCGCTACATGGAGGCTTTTGCGAG
>CAJCID010000179.1 GCA_903970305.1 Rhodospirillales bacterium
CAGGTCGGCGAGCTGGTCGTCACCCAGCCGATGCCGAACATGCCCGTGCGCTTCTGGAACGACCCCGGCGACGAGCGCTACATCGACGCCTACTTCTCCACCTATGACGGCGTCTGGCGCCACGGCGACTGGCTGCGCATCACGCCGCGGGGCGGGGGCATCATCTATGGCCGCTCTGACGCCACCATCAACCGCCACGGTATCCGCATGGGTACGGCTGAGCTCTATCGTGTCGTCGAGGCGCTTCCCGAGGTACTCGATAGTCTGGTGGTGGACCTCGAATACCTGGGCCGCGAATCGTTCATGCCCCTGTTTGTAGTCTTGCGTCCCGGCTACGAGCTCGATGAGCCCTTGCAGGAGCGCCTGGTGGCGCAGATCCGTGCAGCCCTCTCGGCACGCCATGTGCCCAACGAGATCCACCAGATCAGCGAGGTTCCGAGGACACTGTCTGGCAAGAAGCTTGAACTGCCCATCAAGCGACTCCTGCTCGGCCAACCCGCCGAGAAGGTGCTCAATCGCGACGCGATGGGTAACCCCTCGAGCCTGGACTGGTTCATCGACTTCGCAGCCCGGATGAATCGCTAAGTCCGCTACCACGGCGCAATCAGGCGGTGCAGGGATCAAAGGGGTGGCGTGAGATTCGTTGGGCCGCCCAGCCTCGAAGGGACCTTGGTGAAGCCCCGAAAGCGAGCGCGGCGACTGCGGACGGGGGCCCCCTCCAAGGCGTAGTGGGGATAGCGCGCCAGAAAACGCGACAGAGCGATGCGTCCTTCTAGCCTCGCCAGATTCATACCCGCACAGAGGTGGGCGCCCCAACCGAAGGCGAGGTGGCGGTTCGGCGTACGCAGGATGTCCAAGCGATCCGGATCCGGGAACTGCTCCGGATCCCGATTGGCCCCACCGATGCAGATATTCACACGCGTGCCACGAGGCAGTGCGAGTCCGCCCAGCTCGCAGTCCACGGTCGTTGCACGATTGCCTAACTGATTCGGACTCTCAAAGCGCAGGAATTCCTCCACGGCACTGTCAATGAGCTCGGGACGTGATACGAGGAGCGCACGCACATCGGGCTGCTGCGCAAGCGCCACCAACGCATTGCCAATCAGATTGGTGGTCGTCTCGTGTCCCGCGTTCAGAATAAAAATACAGTTCTGGTACAACTCGGTCTCGGTCAAGCGCTGACCGCCGACCTCGCCCTGGATGAGGCGCGTCAGGACGTCGATCTCGGGGTTGCCGGGCTTGACGCGGCGCGCGGCGACGAGGCCACGCAGATACTGCACGAACTCCTCGACGCAGCGATTGCCCCGTTCGCGCTGTTCGGCCGTGATCGTGGGCTCCAACGCGGTCAGAATGGCCAGCGACCAGTCCCTAAGCGGCCCCCGTTCCTGCCGTGGTACATCGAGCAGGTTGCCGATGATCTCGACCGGAATCGCCGCAGCGAAATCCTCGATCAGGTCGGCCGTGCCCTGCTCGGCGATGCGCTCGAGAAGGGAGTCCACGTGGGCGGCCAGGCCGGCTTGAAGCCGGTCGATGGCCTTTGGATTCAAGGCACCTACAAGCAGACGCCGAACCCGGGTGTGCAGGGGCGGATCATTGAACACGAGACTGGTCGTATGGTGTTCGTAGAGCGCCGAGTCGCCGAACTTGGGCTTGAACTCGACGGTCTTGTCTGAAGAAAATACAGTCGTGTCCTTATAGACCTCGAGAACGTCGGCATAGCGCGTGATGAAGAGGCTTCCATCAGGAAGCCACAGAAGGGGCGTGGTATCGCGCAGGTAGCGGTAGGTGGGATACGGGTCGTCGTAAAAGCCCTCGGGCAGGTCGCCCAAGTCAAACGGTGCGCGCTGCGATCGGGCCCCCTGGACCTCGTCATCCGACTTGCCGGTGTGCATTGGCGCTCTCCCTCGGCACTACGTTACCAGAGTCGCTCGACGCACCCAAGCCCTCCGCCTCCCCGGGATTTCCCTTCTTGACAGCCGGCGCCCCGGGACTAGGATTCAGGCTCCGATACCCATTCAGAGCCCGATGACGGGCCTCTTTATCCCACCATGCGAATCGTCTCGTGCCTCATTCTAGCCCTGTGCTCTGGACTGTTGAACCCTTGCTGGGGACAAATCAAGATCGGGGTGACCATCTCCTCGACGGGTCCGGCCGCGTCCCTGGGCATTCCTGAGAAGAACACGATCGAGCTGTTGCCGCATGAGATCGCGGGCAAGACCATCGAGTACATTGTCCTGGATGACGCGTCGGACACGACCACTGCGGTCACGAACGCGCGCAAGCTCACTCTCGAGGACAAGGTCGACGCGATCATCGGCTCGACGACGACACCGAACTCGTTGGCCATATTGCCCGTTCTCGGGGAGACGAAGACTCCGGCGCTGAGCCTCGCCTCGTCGAACCGGATCATCGAGCCGATGGATGCGAACCGGACGTGGATGTTCAAGACCCCCCAAACGGACACGATGATGGCTACGGCCATCGTCGAGGACATGGCCGATCACGGCGTCAAGACGATGGGATTCATCGGCTTTTCTGATGCGCTGGGAGAGGCCTTCTATGGCGAAGTGAGCAAGTTCGCCGAGCTGCGGCATATCAAGATTGTCGCTTCGGAGCGCTTTGCCAGCCGCGATACGACCGTGACGGCCCAAGTTCTGAAGATCATCGCCGAAAAGCCCGATGCGGTCGTGATCGGCGCCTCCGGAACGCCCGCGGCGACGCCAGTCAAAGCGCTTGTCGAGCGCGGCTACAAGGGGCGAATCTACCATAACCATGGCGTGGCCAACCGCGATTTCCTGCGGGTGTGTGGTGCCGATTGCGAGGGTACCTTCCTGCCGACCGGGCCGGTCATGGTGGCCTTCCAACTGCCCGACTCGAACCCCGTGAAAAAGTCGGCCGTCGATTTCGTCAAGCGCTACGAGGCCCGCTACGGTCCGGGAAGCGTCGCGGCCTTCTCGGCGTACACATGGGATATCGGGCTACTGCTGCAAAGGGCGATTCCGATCGCGCTCTCGCATGCTCAGCCTGGGACGCCCGAATTCCGGGCGGCGTTAAGGGATGCGCTGGAAGCGACCCAGGGTCTTGCGACGACCAACGGTGTGGTCAACATGAGCCCGAGGGATCATTTGGGCCTTGATCAGCGGGCGCGCGTCATGGTCGAAATCCAGAACGCGAACTGGCACTATCTGCCCTGACCCGCGCGGGCTCGCGGTGGATGTTCAGGGCACGAAGGATTTCGTCACCGAATAGCCTGCGGCAGCGGCCAGGGGCGTGGCCACCATCCCCCAGAGCATGTCGACCAGGACCATCTTGAGCGTCCAGCCCTTGAGCGTGGCGAGGTTCGTCAGGTCATAGGTGCCATAGGCGATGATACCGAAGGCTGCACCATAGACGATGGCTCGGAGCAGGCTTTGTGCATCCAGTGCCGGTTGCACGACAAACAGCACCACCCCCACGATATACATCGGATAGAACACGGCCGCCGCGATGAAATTCGGCTGCTCCAGCATCAGGGCGCCGACCTGGGATTGGTAGAACGCTCGGGCGACCAGTCCCAGCCATGCTGCGTCGAGCGCGAGGAAGACGACCAGGGTGGTGGCGTAGGCGATGACCGAGACTTTCATGAGAATTCCTTCCTAGTGCGGGGATCGGCATAGGATAGCCCAGAGCCGCAGCGGACGTGGCGCGGTACGATAGGTGTTCTGAACAGGAGCGGGGATAGGGTGTTTGCGCAACTCATTCATGCGTTTCAAGAGCAGATTGATCGGCAACGCATCCCTGGTGCGCTCTTATGGGTGGCTCGATCAGGGCAGCCGCTTCTGTGCCGGGCCCTTGGACGGCTCGATCCGGCGCGCCCCGACCCGATGCGCGAGGATGCGATCTTTCGCATCTACTCGATGACCAAGCCGATCACCTCGGTCGGGATCATGCTCCTCGTTGAAGAGGGCGTGCTCGATCTCGATGCCCCGGCGCGTCGCTATCTGCCCGAGATGACTTCACTACAGGTCGGTGTCGAGCACGATGCAGGTGGCCGGCGTGAACTGGTGTTGCGGGCCGCCGTCCGCGAGATGACGGTACGCGATCTGCTGCGCCATACGGCGGGGCTCACCTACGGATTCTTCGAGAGCTCTCTGGTCAAGGACGAGTACATCAGGTCAGGTGTGGAGAGTCGCCGGTTCAACAACCAGGAGTTCGTGCGCAGGCTCGCCGCATTACCCCTGGCCTATGAGCCCGGGACCACCTGGGAGTACAGCCGCGCCACGGACGTCCTTGGGGCGCTCATCGAGCGGCTCGCCGGACGCACTCTCGGTGACTTCCTGGCAGAGCGTATCTTCGCGCCGCTGGGCATGGTGGATACCGGCTTTTGGGTTCCCCTGGAAAAGGCGGAACGCATCGCCGAACCCTTTTCGATCGATCCCGATAGCGGCGCTGAGGTCCGTGTCATCTCCATCCGGTCTCAGCCGGTGTTCGAGTCGGGTGGCGGCGGCCTCGTCTCGACATTGGCGGACTATGTCCGGTTTCAGAATGTCCTCAGGAATCTGGGGCAGGCCGGTGCCACACGACTCCTGCGCGAAGAGACCGTGCGCGAGATGACTCGCGATCACCTGGGTACCCTCGATCGCGGCCTGGCCTACCTGCCCGGTCCCGACTACGGTTTCGGTCTGGGCGTGGCCGTTCGGCTCAAGGACGGTCCCTACGGCAAAGCCGGTGAGTACTTCTGGCCCGGTGTGGCGGGCACCCATCAATGGATCGATCATGTACAAGACGTCTCGGCAGTTCTCTTGCTCCAGGCACCGGGCCAGCGCGACTCATTGCGCTCGCTGTTCTATCAGGAGGTTTACCGGGGGCTCGCTGCCGCATAGGCCCGAGGCCAAGTGATCTGTCGAGGAGAATGACGTGGCACATCTAGATGGAGAAATCCTGACCGAAAAGCGAGGTAACATTTTTCTCATCGGCGCGAACCGGCCCGCCAAGCTCAACGGCTACACGCCGAAAATGACCCGGGAACTCGCTTTGGCCTATACGACCTTCGAGGACGACCAAGCACTGCGCTGCGCGGTCCTCTACGCATGCGGCGCGCATTTCACCGCAGGGCTGGACCTGCCGGCCATGGCGCCTCTGCTCAGAAGCGGCGAGCCCTCGATGCCGACCTGCTTTATCGATCCATTCGATCTGCGCGGCGACGATCGGGGACGGCGCCGTTCCAAGCCGCTGGTCGCCGCCGTTCAGGGCATCACCTTTACGATCGGCATTGAGCTGATGCTGGCCGCCGACATCGTGATCGCGGCGAGCGACTGTCGCTTTGCTCAACTCGAGGTCAAGCGGGGCATCATGGCGACCGGTGGGGCCACGGTGCGCATCGCTGAGCGGGCCGGACTGGGCAACGCTTTGCTCTACCTCCTCACGGGAGATGAGTTTGGCGCCGATCAAGCATTGCAGATGGGGCTTGTGCAACGCGTCGTGGCGCCGGGCGAGCAATTGGAGCAAGCATTGAGCGTGGCCGAACGCATCGCAGCGCAGGCCCCCCTGGCTGTATGCGCAAGCCGTGCCAACGTGCTACGGGCGGTCGAAGAGGGCCCCGCGGCTGCCATCTCCGAATTGCGAGCGGTCCAGATGCGGCTCGCCCAAAGTGACGATGCCCTGGAGGGGGTTCGCTCGTTCGTCGAGAAACGTCCGGCGCGATTTTCGGGTTCCTAGCTGAAAGTGCGCGCTCTACCTCGCCTGCGAGCACGGCTCTGGCGTGCCGGCCAGTTCGCCGAGGCGTCGCTGGCGCTGGCCCAGGTTGGCCCGCCTTGGCATCGCGGCATCCCGGCGGTCGTGTCGCTGGTTGCGGCCGTTCTGATTGGGCTCGCGGCAGGATTCCAGGATGCCGTCGTGATCGCACCCGCCCTCGCCTTCTTCCTGACTCTCGCGGATACCGAAGGACCTCTGGTGCACCGTTTTGCAATGCTGTCCTGGAGCGCGTGCTGGATCGCGCTCGCCGGGGTTGCGTCGATCTTGCTCCAGGATATCCTTTGGCTCTTCGCGCTCGCCTTCGCCCTGTTGACGCTTCTTGCCGGTCTGGCCGCCTGGGCTGGGCCGCCGTTCCTGCAGGCGAGCCGTTTCGGTCTGATCGTGGGTCTCTTGCTGACCAACGTCAGGGGCGTTGGCGTCGGGCAGTTTCTCATCCTCTGGACCGCCGCAGTCAGCCTTGTCGCCCTGCTGCGCGCTCTGGAGAACCTTCTCGCGCCAGATCGCAACACGGGCGATTTTGCAACGCTGCGCCAGGCCTGGTTCAAACTGCGTGCTGCCCGCCCCCTGTTATGGCGCTTCGCTTCGAGCTATGTCGCCGTGGCCAGCCTGGCCTGGACTCTAGGCAGGTTGATCGATCAGATCCATCCGACATGGCTGACCGTCTCGACACTCGTGGTGATGTGGCCTGACGTTGCGCGCAGCTACCAGCGAATCGTGCAACGAGTGTTCGGAACGCTCACGGGAGGGTTGACCAGTCTCGTCTTGATCAGCCTCTTGCCCAACCCCTTGGTCCTCAGCGCCGTGGCGCTGGCGATGGCCTTCTTCCTGCCTCATTTCGTGCGCCGCAACTATTGGTTGCACAGTGCACTGGTCGTGGTCTTCGTCATGGTTGCCCTCGACGTTTCGGCGCATTCAGAATTTACCCCGCGCGTGGTGGCTGAACGAATTGGCGATGTGCTGCTAGGATGTGCGTTCGCAATGCTTGGTACCGTCCTGGCATTTGGCCGCTCCTGGCGCCGCGCCCGCCGCGCCTTGTCCACCGGAGATCCGAACCGATGACTACCGATCTGGCTGCCTGTTCCGCACTTGAACTCTTGCATCTGTACCGACAGGGAAGGGCCTCACCGGTCGAGGCGACCGAAGCGGTCTTGGCGCGGATCCGCCGCCACAATCCGGCGATCAATGCGTTTCGCCTGGTCGATGAGAACGGTGCGCTAGAGCAGGCCCGCGCCTCCGAGGAGCGCTGGCAGCGGCGCGCTCCCAAGGGGCTGCTCGACGGGGTCCCCGTCTCGATCAAGGACCTGATCCTGACCAGGGGTTGGTCCACGCTGCGAGGGTCTCTGAGCGTCGATGCGAACCAACCCTGGGATGTTGATGCGCCCTCGACCGCACGGTTGCGCGAACACGGCGCGGTCCTCCTGGGCAAGACGACGACGCCCGAGTTTGGCTGCAAGGGGGTGACAGATAGCTATCTGACCGGAGTGAGCCGCAATCCTTGGAATCTTGAGCGCAGCCCAGGGGGTAGCTCGGGCGGTTCTGCGGCGGCCGTGGCTGCGGGCATGGGACCGCTCGCACTCGGTACCGACGGAGCCGGATCGATCCGGATTCCTTCTGCGTTCTGCGGGGTCGTGGGCCACAAGGCCTCCTTCGGCCGGGTGCCGGCGTGGCCCGGTTCTCCTTTTGGCAGCCTCTCGCATGTCGGACCCCACGCCCGTACGGTCGACGATACGGCGCTTCTTTTGACCGTCCTTGCCGAACCCGACGCCCGTGACTGGACGTCCCTGCCCTTTGAGGCACGTGACTACCGGATTGGGATCGCCGCGGGAGTCCGCGGTCTGCGGGTCGCGTATTCGCCCACGCTCGGGTACGCCCGCGTGGATCCTGAAGTGGCTGCTGCGGTACAGCGCTGTGCCCAGTTGCTCGAGGAGGCCGGCGCGACCGTCGAGACGCTCGATCCTGGATTCGAGGATCCTCTCGATCTGATCTGCAGCCTTTGGTATCTGGGGGCTGCGACTCTCGTGGATGGCATCAAGGCGGAACTACGTTCGGGACTCGATCCGTTTCTGCTCTGGCAGGCCGAACAGGGACGCAGACTGGGAGCCGTCGAGGTCAACCGAGTCCATATGCGGCGTGCCGAGTTGGGTAGCCGCATGAGGCAGTTTCATCAGAATGTCGATCTGCTGTTGACGCCGGCTGTCGCGGTCCCGGCCTTGATGGCCGAGCCGACCGGGGGCGTGCCCGATACCGGGCCTGCGGAGTTCCTCGGCTGGACACCCTTTAGCTATCCGTTCAACCTGACGCAACAACCCGCGCTGTCGCTACCTTGCGGACTGACTCGATCGGGACTGCCAGTGGGAGCGCAGCTTGTGGGTCCCATGTATGGCGACGCCCTGGTCCTGCAGGCCGCGCGTACGCTCGAGGCGCTCCTGCCCGCCTGGGGCGCACCGCCTCTGGCCGCGAGTTGAGCCTTCCGGGGAGCGGGTGATGTGGCGAGGAGGAGGCGGAGTGGCACGGTATGGGCGCGGCCTTGTGCACGCCGCCGTCCTGGTAGCGATCGTCCTTTTGGGCGCTTGCGCGAACTACCCTAGCTCGATCGCCCCGGGAATGAGCTACGCTGAAGTGATCGCGCACTATGGCCGCCCTTCGATCGAGAGGCCAACACCCGACGGCAAGCTCCTCATCTACGCGACCGGACCCATGGGCCAGTACGCCTATGGCGCGGTAATCGATTCCTCCGGCCACGTCACCGAGGTTGCCCAGGTGTTATCGCCAGAGAACTTTGCTCGCATCCGCAAGGGCGAGTGGGACCAGGAGGAGGTGCTCCAAAACTTCGGACCCCCTGCCGCGCGCCGCTCGATCCGAGGCAACGTCGTATGGGACTACCGTTATAAGGAATACGACACTTACAATTCGCTCTTCTCGATCACCTTCAATCAGGAGGGTCTGGTGGAGAAGGCTGAAAATGGTCCGGATTGGATGTGGGATGGTGGTGGCCGCAACGGGCGCGCCAAGTGATTCCCGAAAAGACCGGGCGGCATCGCTTTGCCGTTGGCGCTATTCTTGTGGAGCAAGTTCATTGGCCCAAATTCTTAGCACTGTATCGGGCACGATCATCGAGGTTCTGGTAGCCCCCGGCGCGTTGGTCTCGGTCGATGAGGAGGTGGTGCTGATCGAGTCGATGAAAATGGAGATTCCCGTCGCAGCCGAAGCGCAAGGAACGGTCCGCGAGATTCGGATCGGGCCTGGCGACCTGGTGGTTGAGGGACAGGTCCTCATCGATCTGGACTAGGGTCAAATGATCTGACATGTCGGCAAAGCCCTGGCCGGTGGTCCGGTTGCATCGATCCGGGGACAGGGAATCTGAGAGGAGAACTTGCAGGCTTTGGCCCACGCTCGCCGACTCACCGACGGGTCGAGTCCTTGGGTCTCGTGGTGATGCAGGTCTTAGCGGGGCTCGCCTGGAGTCAAGCGCGGTTCTGGGCGCGCGGCCAGGCCGTCTGCGATCCGCTCGGAGAGTTCGCCCACTGCGCTGCTGTAGGCTTGCGCGATGCCCTCGTAATCCGCTTGGCCGAGGGGCACAGTGATGACGCATGACCCAACCAGGGGCGTTGCCGCATCGACATCGGCGATGGTCCAGCGTGCCTCGAGCCTCGCCTTGCCCCAACGGTCGGCCAAAAGGCTGACCACGTCCACGCGGACCTGGGTCGCATCGGGCCTGCCCGAGACGCGTGGCGTGACCATCAGGCCCGGGATGCGCTGCTCCAGGTCCTCTGCCAGAACCCGCCTGACCTGATCCTCGAGCGGTTCGGCCCAGCGCTCCTTCTCGAGAATATCGAGCCGATTAGGCGATGCCAGCAGAACCATCTGCGCTCGAGTGAGGAGCTCGGGTAACGTGACCGAGAGCGCCACCATCTCTATCGGGTGGGTCTTGCCAGGACGCAATGGCGCCGCAGATGCACTCAGTTGGTAAAAGCGCTCGGTACTGCTGCACGAAACGACAACGGGCAGGGTCAAGAGGGCCAGAAGTGCTCGCAACCGGATCATGGCTTGTCCTCGGGCTTGCCGCGCAGGAGGGATTCCGGGTGGCGTTCCAGGTAGTCGGCGAGGTTGTTGACGGCCTTGGAGGCACGCGACAATTCGAGAAGAGTGGCGGACAGTTCAGAGCGCAACGGAGCATCTTCAGCCAAGGTCGACTTGGCGTTACGCAGTGCCGCCTCGGCTTCCTTGAGCGTCGCATTCATCTGGGGTGCGATGCTGCTGTCGACCTGTTCGACCAGATGATCGGTACTCTTGAGTGCCGTATCGAGGTCGGCCATGGCCTTGAGTAACTCCGCTGAGATCTGTTCAAAAGGTAGCTTGTCGATCTTCTTCGCAATATGACCCACCGTATCCTGGATTTCGGACAGGCCTCCGGTGACGGTGGGGAAGGTCGGAGGACTTTCTTGCCAGCGCACGGCATCCTTGCTGACATCGGTATGGAAGTCCATCGCGATGTACATCTGGCCCGTCAGCAGATTGCCGGTCTTGAGCTCCGCACGCATGCCGTGCGTCACCAGATTGTCGACCAGCGCGCGGTACCCGGCCTCGTCGCCCTCGTCGGCAGCAGCGCTGCGCTCGCCACTCCGATAACGCTCGCGAATTCTTTGCGGGTAGATGTTGACTTCGACCGGAAAGCGTAGTGTTCCGCGGCCCCGGTCGTACTCGACCGTGAGCGACTTGACCTCGCCGATGACGATGCCACGCAGATCGACCGGCGCGCCTGGCGAGAGTCCCCGAAGCGAGTCCTTGAAGTACATCAGGAACGTGCGCACCTCGGTGTCCTCGGGACGCAGTGCCGCGTCATGGTCGCGATATAGCGTGAAGGCGCTGTCCGCCGGCAAAGGGGCGCCCGCGGGCACGGATGGTGAGGACTGAAAGGCGATGCCGCCTTCGAGGATCGCGGCGAGCGACTCGGTCTGCAGTTTCACACCCTCCGAGTCGAGCGTCATGTCGATCCCGCTTGCCTGCCAGAAACGGGTTGCGCCGTTGACATAGGTGTCATAGGGTGCCCGCACGAAGATCTTCAGAGTGACCGAAGCTCCACCCGGATCGAGCGCGTAGGCCAGTACCTGCCCCACTTCGATACGGCGATAGAAGATGGGTGAGCCCACACCCAGCGATCCGATCTCGTCGGCGTGAAGCACAAATTCGCGTCCGGGTAGATCGGACGTCACGATGGGAGGGACCTCGAGTCCGATGAAGTCGTGGCGCCTTGCGGATTCACGCCCTACGTCCAGGCCGATATAAGGTCCTGACAAGAGAGTGCCCAGACCCGAGACACTGCCTGCAGAGATGCGGGGCCTAACGACCCAGAAACGGCTGTCGGCGAGCAGGTAATCCTCGGCCTCCTTGCGCATGGCGGCCGTCACGATCACCTCGTTGCGGTCCTTGCTGATGTCGATGGAACGGACTTCACCGATCTCGACGTCTTTATAGCGGATTTTCGTCTTTCCCGGCTCGATCCCCTCGCCGGTGCGAAAGTGGATGGCAATCGTCGGGCCTTCGGCGAGTTTGGCCTGGACGACGATATACAAGCCAATAAGGACGGCCACCAAGGGAATGATCCACACCAGGGGCAATTGCCGGTGCCGAGCCTCGATCACATTCGCCTCGGGCAATTCCCCGGCCGATTCGGGCGGGAGCGGCTCACTCATCTTCGACCTGTCGATCCCAGATGAGGCGCTCATCGAACGACTGTGCTGCGCACATCGTCAACACGACGACGGCGCCGAACGCAAAGGCCCCGGCACCGACACGAATCGAGGCGAGTGACTGGATCTGGACCAATGCGACCAGGAGCGCGATCACGTAGACATCGAGCATCGACCAGCGCCCGATAAACTCGACCAGCCGGAACAAGAGCGCACGCTGGCGGGTGTGTTTGGAGGAGCCGCGATGGACCGAAACGATCAGAAGACTCATCGCGATCAGCTTCATCATCGGAACGAAGATGCTCGCAAAGAACACCAGCGCTGCCAGCGGCCACGATCCCGAATGCAGCAGTGCGAGAACGCCGCTCATGATCGTGTCCTCCTCGTCCCCGAAGATGGTGGAGGTGTGCATGACGGGCAGGAGATTGGCAGGCAGGTACAGAATCGCCGCTGCGAGCACCAGGGCGCTCGATCGGGCGAGGCTCTGCGGCTTACGAAAGCTGACCGGTGCCGCGCAGCGCGGACACAGAGCCCTCGGAGATTGAAAAGCTCTGCTGATCTTCCCGCAGCGGGTACACAGCAAGAGGCCGCGCTCCTGTCCGGTTGCGAAGCGCTTCATCGAACGTCCGCGCCTTGGGCCCAGGTCCAGAACTGCTCGGTCGAGGTCAAAGTGGTCAGGGCTGACAGATTGAACATCAAGAGAGCGCACGACCACAGGGCCGTGCTCGTCACGATCTCGGCCAGTGCGGACAGCTTCACCAGAGCCACGAGCGTTCCGAGCATGAACACTTCGACCATACCCCAGGGCCGGATCGCGCCCAGAATGCGGAACAGCCGCGCGAATCCCGCCGGGCGATGCCCCAGGCGCAGCGGTACGAGCAGATAGAGCAGTAAACCAATCTCGAGGCCTGGTACGATCATCGTGGTGACTGCCACCAGCAAAGCCATCGGAGCATAGCCCTGTTGGTAGAGGCCAAGCGCCGCGTCGACGAGGGTCGCGGTGCGGCTCGTTCCATTGAGTTTCAGGGTCACGAGAGGGAAGCTGTCGGTCAGCGCGAGCAGGACCAGCGCCGTGAGCGCGAGTGCGATCGGCACGTCGATCGAGACCGGTCCGGCTCGGTACAGCTCCGCCCCGCAACGTACGCAGTGCGCCCGTTCTCTTCTGCGCAAGGCGGCTTTCTTCTGCACGACGTCGCAGGCGGAGCACAAGACGATGGGCGGCATCTGGGGCGGATCTCAATCGGTGGCGGAAGGCGACAACGACGGTGGTCCTGACCGAGTCTTGCAACAAGGCCCTGCCCCACGCGTGGGTCAAGCAAGATGTGATCTGCCGAGGGCTGCTCCAGTCCAAGACATCGAATCTAGCCGAAGTCCGATCCCGACCCAAGCAGACTTTACTAAATGGTGTTTTCCACCTATGAAAAAACAACCGGAAAGGGCCAAGAGAGCGGCACCGCAGCCGCTTACAAGGCACAGCCCCGCTAGTTTCCCTTCGCGACCCGGCTGTGGGCCGGCAGCATCGCAGCGAGGTAGTCCATCTGGTCGACGAGGATATTGCGGCCCGAAAGAATGAAGTGCTCATAGCGGCACGGGGCGTAGGGCAGGTACAGCAAGGGCATGCGCGCTTCTTCGGGCAGACGCGCGCCCTTGCGGTGATTGCAGGCCCGGCAGGCCGCGACGACGTTGGTCCAGATATCCTGACCTCCACGGGAGCGCGGTCGCACATGGTCGCGCGTGAGCTTGTCCCGACTGTAGTGTTCACCACAGTAGGCGCACAGGTGCCGATCCCGCTTGAACAGGACGTCGTTGCGGTCGCCCAAAGGCGGGAACGCCAAGGCCTTTGCGGCCATGATGTCCGAGCGCGCGATCGCGATGATGGGGGCGCTCTCGACGATCGATTGCTGGCCGTGCCGGTTGTACCCGCCATGAAAGATGACCACCGGCTCGCCGATCGACCACGCCACCTTGCCCGTGGCGTTATAGGACACGGCGTCTTCGGGAGTAAGCCAGCGAAACGGTTGTCCTGAGATGTCCAATCCAAGAATAAGCGTCATACGCTCTACTTTAATGCAAATTACGTGCCGAAGGTGTGACAGAGGCCTTAGGGGCCGCTCTGCCGCCGGTGGCCACGGGATTTAGCGTCCGCTCATGGGCGACTTGCGGTTCACGAGATAGATCCCCGCGGCGATGCACAAGAGCGCCACCAGAATCCGGGCAGTGAGCCTCTCGTGAAGCAGCACGCTGCCGAAGAAGAGCCCGAACAAAGGGGTGAGGAAGGAGAAAGCCGAGACCTTGGTGGCCGAAAAATGGCGCAGGAGCCAAAACCACATCAGGTAGCTCGCAAAGGCGACGACGATCGTCTGAAATGCAAGCGATTCCCAAGCGAGCCAGGACACTCCGGCCGACCAGCTTTCTCCGGTCAACGCCGAGCCCACGCCCAAGAGCACTGCAGAGACGGCGAGCTGGTAGAACAGGGTCTTCTCCGGGGTGGCCAGGGCCAGGCGTGTCGTGCGTACGACAAGCGTTGTCAAGCCCCAGAGCACGGCCGCGAGGATCGCGAGCGAATCGCCCAGCCATTGCCGGGAGTGGGGCAGCGCAAAACCTTCCTGGAAGGCATAGGCGAGCGCCGCGAAGGCGCCGATGAGTCCTGCGATCTGCAGTCCGCCCAGACGCTCGCTGGGAACGAAATGGGGCAGGGTCGCTGCGACCACGAAGGGTGCAAGATACAAGAACACGATGAGTCGCGAGGCCTGGGTGTGGGGCAGCGCGAGATAGATGCACGCAAACTCCAGTCCAAAGAGCACACCGGCAAGAACACCCGCGCCCAGTGTCCCATCGCGTCGCCACAGGGGAACTCCGCGCCACGCCGACCAGATCCACAGGAGGAGCGCCGCTCCGGCAGAGCGCACCGTTCCCTGCAGGAGCGGCGCAACCTCGTCAAGGATCGCCTTGACGGCGACCTGTTGCAGACCCCAAAGCGCGCAGCACAGAAGAAGGATGCCCACGGCGGGACTGTCGAGATGCTCGCGGCGTAGCACCTGCGATGAGGCCTCGACCTTCATGGAGCCAAAGAAGGCGCAGGATGGGACGCGTTCCGGATCATGGGGTCGACCCGGCAACCCCGGGGCAAAGGCGCATCATGCAGCGTTTCAGTTGTTCTATTCTTGTGGATGCGGCTCGTGTCTCGTTCGCCCTGCAACCGGCGTCGCAGGCCCTACGTGCCCTTTGCGGGATCGGCCGGCTAGGCCGCGCAACCTTCCTCGACCCGCTCACCTCGGCTCAAGGGGACCGGATCGGGGATCCGGTAGCCATAGCGTTCGGCGGTCATCTCGGCCAGGATCGAGACCGCGATCTCGGGGGGTGTGCGCGCTCCGTTTTTCAGGCCGACGGGCCCGTGCAGACGGTCTAGTTGCGCCGCGGTCAGGTCGAATTCGAGCAGACGCGCGCGGCGCTTCTCTTGATTCGCGCGCGAACCGATCGCGCCGATGTAGAAGGCATCCGATTTTAGAGCCTCCATCAACGCCAGGTCGTCGAGCTTTGGATCGTGAGTCAAGGCGATGATGGCGGTATGCGCGTCCGGCTGCAATGCAAGGACGGCATCATCCGGCATGGTCCGCACGAGCTTCGTGTCGGTCGTATTCCAATCGAGTGCGTATTCTTCGCGCGGATCGCAGACCCAGACCTCGTAATCCAAGGTGCGCGCCATCGTGGCCAGATAGGCGCTCATCTGGCCTGCGCCAATGATCAGGAGCCGCCACTGCGGCCCGTGGTAGGTCACCAGATGCGTCTCATTGACGACGAGCCGGTCGGCGCTTGCGCTGCCCTCGAGAGTCACCGCGCCGCTTTGCAGATCGAGAGTGCGGCGCACGCGGTCACCGCGCCTGAGCGCGGCAAGAAGTTCGCCGACATGCGAATGCTCCCCGATCGGCTCCAACACCAGTTCCAGGGTTCCGCCGCAGGGTAGTCCAAACCGGTTCGCCTCCTCGGCCGAGATGCCGTACTTGATCCGCCCGGGACTCGCCAGTCCGAGCGCGCCATGTCTGATCTTGTCGATCAGATCATCTTCGATACAGCCGCCCGAGACTGATCCGGCAATGTGTCCGTCCTCGCGGACCGCGACGACCGAGCCTATCGGTCGGGGGGCCGATCCCCAGGTACGCACGATCGTTCCCATGACCACACGATGACCCGCTTTTGTCCACTCCGCAATCGTGCCCAACACGCTTAAATCAACGTTATCCATGATTCTTCTCGCCTTTCTGCTGCAAGAGCCCCGAATCCGGTGCCCGTTGCGCTCTGTCTCCCCCTTCATCCTAGCGCGATTTGCGAAGCTCCGCGCGTCCTTGGATCAGGCGTCTAGCCTTGATGAATGTTGACCTGCGTCTTGCCCTCTTTCCAATTAACCCTCCGAGAAGCATAATGAATCCGCCCCGCGCGCGTCGGACTCCGAGGTGATTCGAGCGTGCTGACGCGGGGCCACGACTAGAGCAAGCCGATCATTCCAGAGAAGGAGACTGCATGACCACGACCCTGTCGTTGCGCGTGAACCAGGAAGCCATCACGCGTGATGTCGAACCCGAAACGCTTCTCGTTACTTTTCTGCGCGAAACGCTGCGCCTAACGGGCACCCATGTCGGATGCGATACGGCCCAGTGTGGGGCCTGTACCGTCCATCTCAACGGGCGTGCCGTGAAATCCTGCAATGTGCTGGCCGTTCAGGTCGCAGGAGCTGAGATCACGACCATCGAGGGCTTGACCCAGCCGGATGGCACGATGCATCCGATGCAGGCGGCGTTTCGACAGTGCCACGGGCTGCAATGCGGCTTTTGCACGCCGGGCATGGTCATGAGTTCGATCGATCTGGTGCAGCATCACCCGCATGGCAGCGATCGCGAGATTCGTGAGCATCTCGAGGGTAACTTTTGCCGCTGTACGGGCTATCAGAACATCGTCAAGGCGGTCGCTGCGGGTGCCGTGGCGATGGGCGTCTGACCGGAGACCATGTCATGAATGCACGTCAAAGTTTCATCGGCCAGCGCATCGAACGGCGCGAAGATGCGCGTTTTCTGACCGGCAACGGCCAGTATACGGACGACATCACGCTGGCGCATCAGACCTACGCCTACTTTCTGCGCTCGCCTTATGCGCATGCCAAGATCAAGTCCATCCAAATCGCGGCGGCCAAGCAGGCTGCGGGTGTTGTGGCCGTGTTTACGGGCGCCGATTTCCGCGAGGTGGGTGGCGTGCCCTGCGGCTGGTTGATCACGAGCGTCGATGGGACGCCCATGAAAGAACCCAAGCATCCGGTCCTGTGCGACGACAAGGTCCTCTTCGTCGGTGACGCGGTTGCACTCGTGGTCGCCGAAACCCTGGAGCAGGCGCGTGCCGCAGCAGGACTGATCGAGGTCGACTACGAGGAACTGCCCGCCGTGGTCGATGTGGATCGCGCCAAAGGGGCGGCGGCCGTCGTGCACGATATCGCCCCGGACAATGTCTGCTATGAATGGGCCTTGGGCGACAAGGCGGCCGTGGATGCCGTCTTCGCCCAGGCCCCGCACGTGACGACGCTGCAATTCAAGAACAATCGCCTCATCCCGAACGCGATCGAGCCGCGGGCAGCCAATGCCAGCTACAACCCGTCCGATGAGAGCTACACGCTCTACGTGACGAGCCAGAATCCGCACGTGCACCGGCTTTTGATGTGCGCCTTTGTTCTGGGTATACCTGAACACAAACTTCGCGTGGTGGCTCCGGATGTGGGAGGCGGTTTCGGCTCGAAGATCTTCCTCTACATCGAGGAGACCGCCCTCGTCTGGGCGAGCAAGCGTGTCAAGCGCCCGATCAAGTGGACCTGCGAGCGCGGTGAATCATTTCAGACCGACGCCCATGGGCGAGACCACTCGACCCGCGCCGAACTCGCCACTGACCTGGACGGTAAGTTTCTGGCGATGCGGGTGCATACCGAGGCAAACCTGGGCGCCTATCTGTCGACCTTCGCCTCCTCCGTGCCCACGATCCTTTATGCGACGCTCCTTGCCGGCCAATACACCACACCGAAGATCTATTGCGCTGTGACCGGAGTCTTCACCAACACGACTCCGGTCGATGCCTATCGGGGCGCGGGGCGGCCCGAAGCCACCTACGTCGTCGAGCGTCTCGTCGAGACGGCCGCACGCGAGTTGAAGATCGATCAGGCGGAAATCCGGCGGCGCAATTTCATCACGAGCTTCCCGTATGCGACCCCGGTCGCCTTGACCTATGACACGGGCAACTACGAGGCCCACATGGCCGCAGCGATCGAATTGGCCGACGTGAAGGGGTTTGGCGCGCGCAAACTCGCCTCTGAAGCCAAGGGGCTCAAGCGCGGCATCGGCTACTCGGCGTACATCGAGGCGTGCGGACTTGCCCCCTCGAATATCGCCGGGGCCCTGGGCGCCCGCGCGGGTCTGTACGAGGCCGGTGAGGTGCGCGTGCACCCGACCGGTAAGGTAACGGTCTTTACGGGCTCGCACAGTCACGGTCAGGGTCACGAGACGACCTTTGCGCAGGTGGTCGCCGCGCGCCTTGGCATCCCGCTCGAGGACGTTGACATCCAGCACGGCGACACTGGGAAGGTCCTCTTCGGCATGGGGACCTACGGATCCCGTTCGCTCTCGGTCGGCGGCACCGCGATCATCAAAGCGGTCGACAAGGTCATCGCGAAGGGCAAGAAGATCGCCGCCCACCTGATGGAAGCGTCGGATACCGACATCGAGTTCGACAACGGGGTCTTCAAGGTGGCGGGAACCGACAAGAGCGTACCCTTCGCCTCGATCGCCCTGACCGCCTACGTGCCGCACAACTATCCCCTGGACAAGCTCGAACCGGGCTTGAACGAAAATGCCTTCTACGACCCCACCAACTTCACCTTTCCCGCAGGGACCTACATCTGCGAGGTGGAGGTCGATCCCCAGACGGGGGCTACCCGGGTGGACCGTTTCACGGCCTGCGACGATTTCGGCAACATCGTCAATCCCATGATCGTCGAGGGGCAGGTCCATGGCGGCATCGCCCAGGGAATCGGCCAGGCGCTGCTGGAGCATGCGGTTTATGATTCACAGTCCGGGCAGTTGCTTTCCGGATCGTACATGGACTACGCCATGCCGCGCGCCGACGACCTGCCGGAATTCCGCATCGGCACGGTCTCCGGCACGCCATGCACGCATAACCCGCTTGGCGTCAAAGGCTGCGGCGAGGCCGGTGCGATCGGCTCGCCGCCAGC
>CAJCID010000180.1 GCA_903970305.1 Rhodospirillales bacterium
ACCCGCACTGGGATCGACTGGAGGTCGGGATAGCATTTCTCACCCAAGATCTCAGGGTACTTCGGGTTCACCGGAATGATTCGGTAACCCTTCTCCTGCATATACTTCGCTGCGAAATAGGAGGGTCGGTACCAATCCGCGGACAGTCCGACGATGGCAAGAGTACGTGACTCGCGCAATACGTGACGTAGGGTGACGATGTCGTCCATGAAGACCAGCCGGGTTGAAGGCGCATTCCGCCGAAATGCGAAAAGTGCCGACTAGAATAGCACTCGGAATGCCAAACTCCCCCAGTCTCCAGTAGCGCCGCTCGTTGCCTAGGGAGAAGCGCGCCCCGTCCCTTCCCAATCGGGCTTTCCGGTCCGTGGTAGAACGTGCGAGAATCCTGTCGGGAACCGAACAACACCTCCCCGTTTCAGACACTCCCAGCGAGATCACGACCGGCCCGATGCACAGAATCCTGATCGCCCTTTGCGCTTTGTTCTGGATCACTGCGGCACCAGCCGCCTCGTCGGATGAGCATGAGGTGCTGGCGACAGTGCACCAGTTCATAGACGGCTTTAACACCGGGGATACCAAGTCTGCGCTGGCTGCCTGTGCAGACGAGGTCTCGATCATCGATGATTTTCCGCCACACGAGTGGCATGGCCCGGGATCCTGCGCCCGATGGGCGAGCGACTTCGACGCGGACGCGACGAAAAATGGCATTACCGACGGTATCGTCACATTGGGCAAACCACGGCATGTCATCATCACTTCCGATCGGGCCTATGTCGTAGTACCTGCGAACTATACCTACAAGCAAAAGGGCAAACCCGTCAAGGAGATCGCTTCGCGGTTTACTGTCACCCTGAAAAAGGGCGACACAGGCTGGTTGATCACGGGCTGGGCCTGGGCGCAATCGTAACCAAAGGCAGTTTTGCCTTAGTTCACGACGAGCCCTCAGCGGGCCCCGCAGACACCGGTTGGCTCCGTTTAGGGGACCAAGGTCATGAACAGGTAGACCACGAAGATCACCAGATGAATGACTCCCTGTAGCACGGTGGTTCGACCTGTCCCAAGCGAGAGCGAAGCCACGAAGAGCGAGAGCACCAGGAGCGCGCCCGCTTCAGCGTCGATCCCCAAAGCGAGCGGCCAGCCATTGACAATCGAGATGATCGCGACTGCAGGGATGGTCAGTCCGATACTGGCAAGCGCCGAGCCCAAGGCGAGATTCAGACTGGTCTGGAGCCGGTTGGCCAACGCAGCCCGAACCGCGGCCAGACCCTCGGGCATCAGCACCATCGCCGAAATGACGATACCGACAGCAGCCTTGGGCGCACCGACGGCCCGCACCAGCGATTCGATGACCGGGGCAAGTGATTTCGCGAGCAGCACGACCGAAAAGAGACAGACGATGAGTAAGAGCGCGCCGACCGAGGTGACGTGAACGCTCGGAAGGGGCGCATGGTTCTCAGGAACCTCCGGAGATTGGACCGGTAAGAAGTAGTCGCGGTGGCGCACCGTCTGGATCAGAACGAACGTGCCGTACAGAACAAGCGAGACGACCGCGATCAGCTCCAATTGGCTCTTGCTGTAGTAGGGTCCGGGCACCGTCACGGTAAAATTCGGTAGCACCAAGGTCAACACGATGATCGCGGCCAGGGCCGCCAGAGAGGCGCTGACGCCGTGGAGCCCGAAGCTCTGTTCGCGGTGCAGCCCGCCTCCAACGAGCAGACAGAGCCCGACGATGCCGTTCAGAATGATCATCACTGCCGCAAAGACCGTGTCGCGAGCCAGCGTCGCCGTTTCCGGGCCGCCAGCCAAGGTCAGCGTCACGATGAGCCCGACCTCGATGACCGTCACGGCGACCGCGAGAACAAGAGTTCCATAAGGCTCGCCGATGCGGTGGGCGACGGTCTCGGCGTGATGTACCGCTGCCACGACGCTGGCTAAGAGCGCGGCTGCCACGAGGCCGGAATAGAGGCCGCCCAGCCCCAGGCTCGTGCCTGCGAGGATCAACACGCCTGCGATCGGGGCCGCGACGGACCACTTGGGAAGGTAATGGATCGAAGCCATTTTGCAGGGTGGTAGGGAAGCGAGTAACGAGGTGAGTATGGAGATGGAAGTGCAGGCCGACTATAGCTCTTTGGTCCAGACGAATCGCCAGAGTCACGAGGTCGCCCGGACCGCCGCGAGCAAGCGTTCCAGAAAACTCTCGGAGTAGCTGGAACCAGCGGCGGGTTGAAGTCTCCGGCGAAGCGCATGATACAGGATGAGTTCGTGTCCCACAGCGTTCGGTCGGCAACGCCTGGTCCAGACCTCATTTCGATCGGTCAGAAGCGCTTGGCGCCAGATTGCCTCAGGTTCAGAAGGGTCGGATCATAATCCCCTGTCGGAACCCTTCGCCTTGGACTTGGTGCACAATCGAGAGTAGGCCGACCCTTTTTTCCATGCGCCTCGCACTCTTGCGCCGGCGCTCCCTGGACTCCTCTGCCGATCACAAGCGCTTTGCACAATTTCCCGCAGCAGTCGATCTCGGAGCAGAGTTCCCGGGAAGAGCCCCATTGCAGAAAACCTTGCAAGCCGCCGACGAGATGAAGACCTCTTCGAGCCATCCCAAGGGCCTCCTGAAGCGACTGACTCCCCGCAGCGTCGACCATTTTGCAGGGCTTGTGCAGTTCTTCTATCTGCAGCGTCATCGGGGATCCAGATCCCCGATGAGCCGACGCTGGACCCACCGAGCCAGGCGCTATTCGGCCAGGCGCTAGCACGCTGCACCAACTACCTCGAATACGGTAGCGGCGGCAGCACCGTCTTGGCGGCTCGAGCCGGCAAGAGCGTGATCTGCGTCGATAGCGACCGCTACTTTCTGAAGGAGGTCGAGGCGAAGATCGGAAATCATCGAGTGGGTCAGCAGACGCTGGACTTCCTCTACTGCGACATCGGCCTGACGGCGCACTGGGGCAAACCAGTGTTCAGAAAGCCGACGGCGATGCGCTTGGAGCGCTGGAAGCAATATCCGAGGCTCCCGTGGGATCTGATCGCAAGAAGACGACTTGCACTGCCGGACCTGATCCTGATCGATGGCCGTTTTCGTGTCGCTTGTGCGCTCACCTCGTTCCTGCACCTGCAGGATCGTCCCGAGACGACAGTGCTGGTGGACGACTTCGTGGGGCGCCGCCACTACGCGGAGATCGAGCGCTTTGGCACCTTGGTGTCCTGCCAGGGGCGCATGGGGGTCTTCCAGCCCCGGCACAGCACGGCAGCCGAGCTTCAGCAGGCGATCGAGGCGAGCTCAGCGGACTGGCGCTAGCAGGGGAGTTCGGGGTCTATGCGAGAACCTCGGTCAACTGATCGTGGAAGTCGGCGATGCTCGCGGCGGTACTGACTTCCCGAGGTAGCGCATCACGCGCCGAGAACACGCAGAGGATCTTGCCGTCCTTGCCGACGATGGGCAAGTGCCTGAAACCCCGCTCGATCATGATCAGCACTGCGTCGGTCACCTTCATATCCGGTGGCACGCACTGCGGGTTACGTGTCATCACTTCCGACACCTTGGTCTTGGCCGGTTCCAGGGCCTTGGCAAGGACGCGGGTCATGAGGTCACGCTCGGTCAGAATTCCGAGCAGCTTGCCACTGCCATCGATGATGAGGACACTACCACGATGGGCGTGGGTCATCGCGCAGGCCGCCTCATGGACAGTCGCGGTGGGACCGAGGCTTAAGACATGACGATGTGCTGCTGACTGAAAAACCGTGCGTTCACCCATGACGATGCTCCTTAGCTGGCAGCAGTTCTGAGACCCACCTATCGATCAACGCAATGATGCATTGATGCGTTGCAACGCCGTCGCTCCCGGACACAAGTCTTTGACCCCCAACGCATTCAACGGCTCAGCGCAGGTGTTCAACGCCGCATGCAAGTCCGTGACCAGCGGATCCAGGTACAACAGTCCGGTGATGACCTCGCCCCGCGCGGCATGGGTTTCGACATAGGTCATGGCGCGATACCGGTCGCTTGGATCGTAGTCGTCGCGAAGCTTGCGCAAATTGAGCACCGAGCCGTCATGCTGTCGCACGGCGAGCACCTCGCCCGCCCCGTAGCGCGCCGTGATCTCGGTACCCGGCGCGATAAAATCAATCCGACAGACCGCCTCGTTGTGCTGGCGCACATAATCATAGCTCTTGGTACTGCCACCGTGGTTGTTGAAGGTGACACAGGGACTGATCACGTCGATGAAGGCCGCACCACCATGGGCCATGGCCCCCTTGATCAGCGGTACGAGCTGCTCCTTGTCCCCTGAGAAACTCCGCGCGACAAAGGTCGCGCCCAGTTGGAGGGCGATGCCCACGAGGTCGACGGGGCTGTCGCTGTTGACTACGCCCTTCTTGCTCTTGGAGCCCTTGTCGGCGGTGGCCGAGAACTGCCCCTTGGTGAGACCGTAGACACCGTTGTTCTCGACAATGTAGACCATGTTCACGCCGCGCCGCATGATGTGGGCAAATTGTCCTAGACCAATTGAGGCCGAATCCCCGTCCCCCGAGACCCCAAGGTAGAGCAGATCGCGATTCGCCAGATTGGCGCCTGTGAGCACTGAAGGCATGCGCCCATGCACCGAATTGAAGCCATGGGCATCCCCGAGGAAGTAGTCAGGCGTCTTGGAACTGCAGCCGATACCCGAGAGTTTGGCCACCCGGTGCGGCTCGATGTTCATCTCCCAGCAGGCTTCGATGATTGCGCCGGAGATTGAATCGTGTCCGCAGCCCGCACATAGTGTCGAGACCTTACCCTCGTAGTCCCGGCGGGTGTAGCCCACCGCATTCTTCGGCAAGGTCGGATGATGCAGCCGGGGTTTTGGAAGGTAAGTCATGCTCCCACCTTGTTTCGCTTGATCGGCAACACCTTCGCGCCCGCGAGCCGCTGACGGATCGCTCCAGAGATGAAGCGGGCTGTGATGGGCGTGCCATCGTAATGCAAGATCGGGACCAGTTTCGCGGCTTCGACCTCGAGTTCGGTCAGGAGCATCGTTCGCATCTGCGCATCCCGATTCTGTT
The DNA here is from genome assembly GCA_903970305.1 of Rhodospirillales bacterium. Classification (GTDB taxonomy): domain Bacteria; phylum Pseudomonadota; class Gammaproteobacteria; order Burkholderiales; family Burkholderiaceae_D; genus BOG-994. The sequence continues at coordinate 5,038 of CAJCID010000180.1, forward strand.
CCACAATGTACACCTCCTCGTGCGCCGCGATGAAGTCCGCTACCGACTGTGGAAACGGGAAGGCGCGCAGCCTTAAGGCATCAATGTGGTGTCCCTCGCTTCTGAGCATATCGAGCGCCTCGCGTAGCGCAGAACTGGTCGAGCCAAAGTAGATGACGCCAAAGCGTGTCGGCTGGGCCGCCGGCAACAGCACGGGCTGGGGCACCAAACCCGCGGCCGTCTCGAACTTCCTGAGCAGACGCTCCATGTTGTAAATGTAGTCGGGACCTTTCTCGGAGTAGCGGGCATAGGCATCGCGGGTCGTGCCGCGCGTGAAATAACTGCCCTTGGTCGGGTGGGTCCCCGGGAGCGTGCGCCAGGCGATGCCATCCCCGTCAACGTCCTTGTAGCGTCCGAAGTCCCTCCCTGCTTCGAGTTCACTGGCACTCATCACCTTGCCCCGATCGTACTGGCGAGCGTCATCCCACACGAAGGGTCGACAAAGCCGCTGGTTCATACCGATATCGAGTTCGGTCATGAGGAAGACCGGCGTTTGGAGCCGGTCTGCGAGATCGAGCGCGGCGGCAGCCTGCTCAAAACACTCAAAGGGATCCTTGGGGAAGAGCAACACGTGCTTGGTGTCGCCGTGCGAGGCATAGGCACAGCATAAGAGGTCCGCCTGCTGGGTTCGGGTCGGCATGCCCGTGGAAGGACCACCCCGTTGGACATTGATGATCGTGACCGGAATCTCCGCGAAGTAGGCCAGACCGATGAATTCGGCCATCAACGAGACTCCGGGTCCAGAGGTTGCGGTGAAGGCGCGGGCACCATTCCAGCCGGCGCCAACGGCAATCCCGATCGAGGCCAGTTCGTCTTCGGCCTGGATGATGGCAAAGCGATGTTCGCCCGTCGCCGGATCGATTCGAAACCTGTCGCAATACTTCTGAAATGCTTCGGGAACGGAGGAGGACGGGGTGATCGGATACCACGCGGCCACCGTCGCCCCTCCGTAGAGGCACCCGAGCGCTGCAGCGCTGTTGCCATCCGTGAAGATCTGGTCGCCCACGTTGTCGGCGCGCTCGACGCGAATGCCAAGCGGCGCCTTCAGGTTCTTCAGAACGTAATCGCGTCCCAGATGAAGTGCGCGCACGTTGGAGTCGAGCAGACGCTCCTTGCCCTTGTACTGCTCGGCAAAGAGCTTCTCGATCTCCCGTGGATCGATGTCGAGCAGGGCCGAGAGGGCCCCGACGTAGATGATGTTCTTGAAGAGCTGGCGTTGCCGAGCGTCGGTGTAGGCCGCATTGGTGATATCGGTCAAAGGCAGCCCGATCACTTCGATATCGTCGCGAAATTTCGAAGGTGGCAGCGGACGGTTGCTGTCATAGACGAGATAACCCCCCGACTCGAGCTCGGCCAGATCCGATTCCCAGGTCTGCGGGTTCATCGCGACAAGGAGATCGACCCCGCCGCGCCTGCCGTGATATCCCTTCCCCGAGATCCTGACCTCGTACCAGGTCGGCAGCCCCTGGATATTGCTTGGAAAGATATTGCGCGGACTGACGGGTACCCCCATGCGGATCACGGCCTTGGCGAACAGCTCGTTGGCCGAGGCCGAGCCGGAGCCATTGACGTTGGCGAACTTCACGACGAAATCATTGACGGATTCAATGCGCTTCATGCTGGACTCTCGTTCTGGGCGGCCTGATCATGCCGTGCACACGACGCGCCCGCCTGGGTGGTCTCGAAGAGAAACTTCTGCATGTCCCAGGCGCCGGTCGGACAACGCTCGGCGCACAGGCCGCAGTGCAGGCACACGTCCTCATCCTTCACCATGACGCGGGCGCTCTTCAGTTCGGTGGAGACATAGAGATACTGTAGGGCATTGCGGGCTGGAGCCTTCAGGCGCCCCCGCAATTCTGACTCCGCGCCGTTGGCCGTGAACGTGATGCAGTCCATCGGGCAGATATCCACGCAGCTGTCACACTCGATGCAGGTGTCGCGGTTAAAGACCGTCTGGACGTCGCAGTTCAGGCAACGGTTGGCCTCCTTGAAGGCGGTGGCCACATCGAATCCGAGTTCGACTTCGACGCGGATATTCGCGAGCGCTTTCTCCGCTGCGGCCCAGGGCACCTTGAAACGCTCGTCACCGGAGATGTCGTTGTCATAGCTCCACTCATGGATCCCCATCTTCTGGGAGACGAGGTTGGTATACGGTGGGGGGCGCTGGCTGACATCCTCGCCTCTGGCAAACCGGTCGATCGAAACCGCGGCCTCATGGCCATGGGCCACTGCGGTGATGATGTTCTTCGGACCGAGCGCCGCATCGCCCCCGAAGAACACCTGGGGTAGGCTCGACTGAAAGGAGTTCGCCTCCAGTACAGGAAGACCAAAGCGGTCAAAGGCGATACCACACTCCTCCTCGATCCATGGAAAGGCATTCTCCTGGCCAACGGCCACCAAGACCGTGTCGCATGGCAGAAATACCTCAGGCGCGCCGGTCGGGATCAGTTCACGCCTGCCCTTGTCATCGTAGACCGCGCTGACGAGCTCGAAGCTCATACCCGTGAGCCGGCCCGCCTCATGATGAAAACGTCTGGGCACATGAAAATTGAGAAACGGAATGCCTTCGTGCTGTGCATCTTCCTTCTCCCAGGGAGAGGCCTTCATGTCGTCATAGCCGCTGCGCACGACCACCTTGACGTCTTGGCCGCCAAGACGCTTGGCCGAGCGGCAGCAGTCCATGGCCGTGTTACCTCCGCCCAGAACGATGACGCGTTCCCCGATGCTCGTCACATGACCGAAGGAAACCGAGGCGAGCCAATCGATGCCGATGTGAATCTGGGCCGCCGCCTCGATCCTGCCGGGAATCTCCAGATCGCGACCGCGCGGTGCGCCGCAACCCACGAAGATGGCGTCGTAGCCCTTAGTCAAGAGAGCTTGCATCGAGTCGACGCGCTCGCCGCTCCTGAATTCGACCCCGAGATCGAGGATATAGCCGGTCTCTTCATCGATGACTGACTCAGGAAGCCTAAAGCGCGGGATCTGGGAACGGATGAACCCCCCGGCCTTGTGCTC
>CAJCID010000181.1 GCA_903970305.1 Rhodospirillales bacterium
TGCCCCGTGTCGCCCTCACGCGCCTGGTACGCCTTGGACTGCTGACCCACGTCGGTCGGGGCCTGTATGCGATACCTGACCGCCCAGTATCGGAACATGGCTCACTGGCCGAAGTTGCACGCAAGCATCCGCAAGCCATCGTCTGCCTCCTGTCGGCTCTGCGTGTGCACGACCTCACCACGCAGTCGCCGTTCGAAGCCTGGCTGGCCATTCCCAATAAGGCCCGTGCGCCGAAGATGGATTACCCACCACTTGGGATCGTCCGCTTCTCGGGAGCCACGCTGACCGACGGTGTCGAGGATCATCAGGTCGATGGCGTGACCGTGCGCGTGACCAATGTCGGCCGGACCGTGGCCGACTGCTTCAAGTTTCGCAACAAGATCGGCCTCGATGTGGCGATGGAAGCGCTGCGGGAAGCGTGGCGCGCCAAGGGGTCAGCATGGATGAACTCTGGCGCTACGCGACCCTCTGCCGGGTGGCCAATGTGATGCGTCCCTACATGGAAAGCCTGTCATGAACGAACGAAACGTCGCGGCATCGGTGCGGGCGCGTCTGCTTAATCGCGCTCGCGATACAAAACAGGATTGGTCCAAACCCTCGCGCAATCGGATTGCTCGATCTTGGTGCGTGCACCGCACCAGGTTGTCCAGAAGGGGGAGAGGGGCGTAGCGCCGCACCAACCAGAGCCTGAACGCTGCGCTCGATGAGAGGCGCCTACTCGTGGGCTGATTCAGAGATTCGGGGCAGCTTCAAGTCGCATCGCAAATTCTGTGGCATAGGATTTGCTTGGACCTTGATTTAGGGAAGCGGCGTTGAGCCGTCTACCGAAGGGTCGCTAGGGTTCCGGTTGTCGTGCAATAGGCGGCAGCGTCTGGTCCAAGAGCAACCGGCCTCAAACGGCATTCTGGCCGTTCAGGCTCCACGGCGGGACAAAAACCCGGGAGATTCACTTCGAGTAGAGGTGTTTTCCCCGCGTTTTGCGATGCGTCTCCTGGAGCCGACATGACAGCAGTGTCTGAACACACCCAACGCACTCTACGCACCCTACGCACTCGAGGCACTCAGCGCGATGAGAGGGCGTGCCTTGACCCAGTGGAAGGGTCCGAGGTGCTTGTTCCCGCGCGCTCGCGGGGCCTACGGTGACGAGCCAACCCCATCCCCCAACGGCCACGACAAGTGGCTCGGATGCGGTCGATGCGCCGCAGGTCTGGCGCCAATTCGCTCCCGATCTTCCTGCCGAGAAGGTTCTTTGGAGCGAGATCATCCCCGGGGGATCTCACGCGAGCTCGCTGCTCGCGCGCGGTACCGCCTTGCGCCTCGTCGCCCTCGACCCTTCGGTCAATTGCAGCGTGGTGCTCTATGCGCTGCCCCCGGCGCAAGAGCGCTACAACATGCCCGACTCGCTCAAGGCCCAGCACACGGCGCACTACACCCGGGGCCATGTCCTCATGAGCGACATGGGGCGCGCCATCGCCTCCATCACCCAGGACAGTCTGGGCTGGCACGACCCGCTGGGCAGCCTGCTGGACACCGCGACGATGCAGGATCGCTACGGCGCTCATCGCTATGAGCAACATCGCAATGCGATGCACCGCAGCGGTCGCGATGGGCTACTCATCGAGATCGGCAAATACGGCCTGGGGGCGCGCGACCTGATTGCGCCGGTCAACTTCTTCTCCAAGGTCAGCGTCGACGAGGAAGGTCGCTTTCACTTCGCACACCAGCACGCGCCGGAAGGAGCGAGTGTCGAGGTGCGCATGGACATGGATGTTCTCATCGCTCTCTCGTGCGCGCCGCATGCATTTGACAGCCATCCCGTATACCGGCCAGGCCGGGTCGGGATCGCGGCGTGGCGCATGGGTCCGGCACCAGCGGACGACTACTGCCGCAACCACTGTCCCGAGAACCAGCGGGCTCACTACAACTCCGACCGCTTCGCCGCCCGCTAGAGAGGTCATCGCTTCATGAATCCAACCGCACAACGCCTCCAGACGAGTTCGCTCTCCCCTGACACGGCCATTTTGCGTCATCGCCAATGGGCAGGCGAGCCGTGGCTGGGCGAGCTCAAAGCCGGCCAGACGCTGCGCATTGTCGATCTGGAAGGCAATCAGGCGGTCGATGTGCTCTTTTATAACCGGCACGACGTGGCCGAACACTACAGTGCGACCGACACCATCCAGCAGCAAGGTGGGATCTACCTGACCACCGGTTCAAGGCTCCTCTCCAACCTTAAGCGCCCGATGCTCGAGATCGTGGCCGACACCTGCGGCCGCCACGACACCCTTGGTGGCGCCTGCTCAGCCGAGAGCAACACGGTGCGCTACGCCCTGCAGAAGAAATTCATGCACTCGTGCCGCGACAATTTCCTCCATGCGCTCGCCCTTGCCGATATCGGCCTGTCCAAGCGCGATCTGGTACCGAACATCAATTTCTTCATGAACGTGCCCGTGACCGAGAGCGGCGGCCTGAAATTCGAAGACGGCGTCTCGGCTCCGGGCAAGTACGTCGAGATGCGCGCCGCAATGGACCTCTGGATGCTCGCCTCGAACTGTCCCCAATTGAACAACCCCTGTAACGCCTATAACCCGACCCCTGTGGAGATTCTGGTCTGGGATCACTAGCTGTGTGCTCTCCGGTTCTCTGAACCCCGGCGCGGGACGACCCGCGCCGGATAATCGATGCGGGACGGCCCGCCGTAGAGCGGAATATGTTTGCCAAAGTACTGATCGCCAACCGTGGGGCTGTCGCATGCCGCGTCATCCGCACGTTAAGGCGCATGGGTATTGCAAGCGTGGCGGTCTACTCCGAGGCCGATGTCGGCTCGCTGCACGTCCGTCAGGCTGACTTCGCCTACTACATCGGGCCTGGGCCTGCGAGCGAGAGCTACCTCCAGGGCGACCGGATCCTCGAAGTCGCCCTCATTGCCGGAGCCCAGGCGATCCATCCGGGCTATGGATTTCTCTCGGAGAACGCCGCTTTCGCGCAAGCCTGCGCAGACAGCGGGATCGCCTTCATCGGGCCGACACCGGAGCAGATGCGCGCCTTTGGCCTGAAACACACAGCGCGTGCACTCGCGTTACAGGAGGGGGTGCCGCTTCTGCCCGGTAGTGGGCTCTTAAGGGATCTGGAACACGCCCGGCACGAGGCGGAACGGATCGGCTATCCGGTCATGCTCAAGAGCACCGCGGGCGGAGGCGGCATCGGTATGCGCCTGGTGGCCAACGGTGTGGAGCTGGCCGAGGCCTATGGCGCCGTCGCCCGGCTCGCCCGCAACAATTTCCACGATGCGGGGCTCTTCGTTGAAAAATTCGTCGAGTCGGCCCGCCACATCGAGGTGCAGATATTCGGGGATGGGCAGGGCGGCGTGATCGATCTGGGCGAGCGCGACTGTTCGGTGCAGCGACGCAACCAGAAGGTGATCGAGGAGACTCCCGCGCCCGGTCTGACCGAGGCTGATCGTGCCGGCTTGACCGCGAGCGCCTTAAAGCTGATGCGTGCCGTGGAGTACCGCTCGGCGGGAACGGTCGAGTTCGTCTACGACGTGAAGGCCTCGGCCAGCTACTTCCTCGAGGTCAATACCCGCTTGCAGGTCGAGCACGGTGTCACCGAAGCCGTCACGGGAGTCGATCTGGTCGAATGGATGGTGGCGTTGGCCGCGGGCGAATTGCCGCCCTTGGAGACGATCAGGCCGAGCCCTAGCGGTGCGGCGATCCAGGCCCGGATCTATGCGGAGGATCCGGCGCGCGACTTCCAGCCCTCAACCGGAGTCCTGACCGAGGTGTGCTTTGCAGAAGGGGCCCGGATCGAAACCTGGATCGAGCGCGGCACCGACATCTCTGGCTTCTACGATCCCATGCTCGCCAAGATCATCGTCACGGGCAGCGAGCGCAGCGCAGCGGTAGAGCAACTCGGCTTGGCGCTTTGCGCGACCCGCATCGCCGGGATCACGACCAATCTCGCCTATCTGCGGCAGGTCGCGCGCGATCCAGCGTTCGTGGAAGGTCGGTACGACACGTCCTTTCTCTCACGCCTGACCTATCGGCCCGGCACGATCGAGGTTCTCGAGGCAGGACTGCAGACGAGCATCCAGGACTGGCCCGGGCGCCTTGGCCACTGGGACGTGGGTGTGCCGCCCTCGGGGCCGATGGACTCCTACGCCCATCGGATCGCGAACCGACTGGTCGGCAATCCAAGCGATGCTGCAGCCATCGAGTGCACCGTGGCCGGACCGGTGCTGCGCTTTCACACCGAGGTCGTGATCGCTTTGGCGGGTGCACCGGCGCAGATCACGCTCGATGGGCGAGCGCTTGCGATGGGGCGCTCGCATCGCGTTGAGGCGGGCAGCGTGCTCGCCATCGGCCGCGTCGGCGCGACCGGTGCACGCCTCTATCTGGCCATCGGGGGAGGCATCGACGTGCCGCTCTACCTGGGCAGCCGCTCGAC
>CAJCID010000182.1 GCA_903970305.1 Rhodospirillales bacterium
GCGGCGCGTTACCTTCTTCTTCAAGGCCCACTCCGATGCACCAAGGTTCAGCTGATCCATGCTCACCTCAAGAATTCTTTCGGTGCTCGAATTCTAAGCAATAAACTTACCAGTTCTGCGACTTACGCAGAGCTTCCCTAGATCACTGCGGATCGGCCGGCAGGACCGTATCCAGATCATCCTCTTCGGAGCCGGTCTGGCTTGCTTGCGCGCGACTGGGGCGAACCTGAGACCAAAGCCTTGCAAGCAGACCTCTCTCGGACCACGGGGTGCTCATGCACTCCTGGACTAATGCCCGTTCACTCCAGGGGACATCTTCAAACTCCGCGTGCAGGTAGGTACTGGAGTGATCCCGTCGCCATTCTCCGGGGAACAGGGCGATGACGCGTTGACCCGACATCTCATCTTCCAGCGGCTGTCGGATGCCGGTCATTTGATGCATGACGGCAGCCGTGAGGTTCTGCCCGGCGCCCAAAGCCAGATGGCAGATCGGAGTCGCCCTGGGGTTCAGTTCAATCAGATAGGCCTGACCGGTGGATGCCTCGAGCACAAAGTCCAACCCCCAGAACCCTGTGAGCCCCAGACGACGCACGAGTCGGATCGCGGCCTCGGACATCTCTGCATTCTCAATGACCCGCACCACGGTTGCCGGTCCGGTCGCATGCTGCGTCTTGAGCGCCACAACGCTGATGCCGGCAAGGACAGTACCCTGCCAGCACGCCACCGCCCGGTTCGCCGGACTTCCGGCGATAAATTGTTGGAGCACGACTTCGCGGCGCGACTCTCCGATTGAATTCAGTATGAAGGACAGGTCCCTTTCGAGGAGAGTGCGCACGATTGCGCGTGAGATCGGCGGTCGCACCACCAGTGAGCCATAGAGGCGCCGAGCGTGCTTCTTGTCGCGCACGATGAATACGCCCTCGCCCCCCCAGGTACAGTCGATCTTCATGACTGCGGGAAAGGTGTGCTCTGCAATCCAGCTCTCGAGCTGGCTCGGGTCCGACAGACTCACTGTCTTGGGGACCCTCGACTCCTCGCCAGCCAAGGACATGAACCTTCCTCGTTGTGTCGCGAGCGTTGCGGCCGCGGGATTGCCCAGTGAGCGCGCAATCAGGGAACCCAGAATGTCCCCCGCGGGCCCGCTGTCGCGGCAGGTTTCATAAAGCTGATGAAGGTGAATCGCTGCATTGTCGTCACAGGGGACGATGAGATCGGGTCGTGCCGCCTCGATGGCCGCACGCAGCGAGGCGAGCGGCCTGAGCCGACTGTGCCGGTGGGTCTTCGAGACCGCGCGCGTCTTCGAGGCAGGGTCCTGGACGGGGCAGATGACTTCGACTTGGCAGCCCATGCTCACAAAGGACATCGCGAGTCGGGATGCAATGGGCCAACGCAAGGTCGCCGTCAGAAGAATCCGCAGATTCTTGGGTCTCTCGGGAATCTGATTGGTCTGTCCCGCTTGGGGCAAAACGAAATGGGCGTTCTCTGCAGGCTCGCTTCTTTCGAGTCCCGCCGACTTACTCACCTGGAAATGAGTCTCGATCGACATTTAAGTGCCCTATCCATTGTGGATGAATCCAATAATCAGGACCGCTTACGGGATCCAATCCAGGACATAGCACGTGAGATGCTTCACTCACGCTTGCTCGTTCGCTCCTGCTATCGTGCCACCTTGCCGCAAGACAATCTGCCCATCTGTACGTCAGCGTACTGAATTAGTTCAATCGGCTAGTTGTATTGGATTGGTGCGGCGACGAACAGACCTTCTCAGGAAGCAACGAATAGCCTTTACTCCCTGGGTGATCAGGAGTGGGCGTTGGACAACTCGAGAACACCATGGACACAACGGAGCCGCGCGGGCCGTTGGCCCAGCATCGCTGGCGATTTCCTGCCCCTGGGTGATTTCATATGCCTCATCACGATCGCCTGCGCAAGTGCCCTCTACTATGGCGACTGGGATCGACCCTCCATCGTCCATGCACACATCACCTTGGGTTTTTTGCATTCGACACTGATCGCCGCAGTCATCGCACCCTTTGTGCTGTTCGACGAGCACTTCGGAAGACGGGCGAGCGACGGACAGGTGCTCGCGCTGATCCGGTCCCACCTCGTACGCTCCACACTTTTCTTTGGGATCATTCTCGTGCTCCGATTGGGCAATCCCAAGTTACATGATGTACCGCACCTTTGGTGGATGACCTGGCTTGTCCTGAGCTTTCTGCTGACGGCGGGCTTGAGGGCGCTTGTCGCGTATGGCCTGCGGAAACTTCACCGTCAAGGCAGGCTCCTTGAGGTCGTGGCCGTTGTTGGGTCAGGCGCGGTGGCCACGCGCCTCTTGAAGGATCTATTGAATGCTCAGACCCCTTCTGTCCTTGTGCTCGGCGTGTTCGACGAGAGCCCCGCACTCCCCCTCTCTCAAGGTCATCCCCGAACAGGTTCTCTTGAAGAGTTGCTTGAACTGGGCAAGGCCAGGCGCATCGATTGGATCCTTCTCACCCACCCCGCAGCTGAAGAGCAACGCCTCCTCTCGATCGTTGCCAAGCTTGCGCCCCTGTCGGCCGCGATCGGACTTTGCCCTCAGCACGTGGGTCTTTCGATCCCTTATCGAACGGTCAGCTACGTGAGCGACACGCTACCAGTCAGTGTTCTTGCAGATCGCCCGATCCACCGCTGGCATGCCGTGTGCAAGTCTGCCGAGGACCTCCTGCTCGGGAGCATGATGGTGATGCTCCTATTACCCCTGTTCGCTTTGCTCGCAGTGGCGATCAAGATCGATAGCTCCGGTCCGATCCTCTTCAAGCAACGCCGGCACGCCGCCAACAATCATGAATTTGACATCTATAAGTTCAGAACCATGCGCTGGTCACCTGCGTCGGGTACGGAGCGCCTCGCGCAGACGACACGCGATGACCGGCGTATCACAAGGATTGGCGGACTGCTGCGTTCCTGGAGTCTCGATGAGCTCCCTCAGCTCTTCAACGTGCTTCGGGGAGAGATGTCGCTCGTGGGTCCGCGGCCGCACGCGGTGGACATGCGCACCGAAGATCAGCTCGGGCACGAAATCATCGATATCTACCCGCACCGGCATCGCGTCAAGCCGGGTATCACCGGGTGGTCACAGGTCAATGGTCTGCGTGGTGCCACCGAGACGGTGGACCAGCTCCGTCGCCGCGTCGAGTTCGACCTGCAGTACATCGAACAGTGGTCACTCCTTTTTGACCTGAAGATCCTGGCCCGTACCACAACGGAAGTACTGCGACGAACTAATGCCTTCTAGAACCGGAAGTCTCCCCCGGGGTGCAACGGCGGATCCGCCACGGTCCGCCTTGTAGCGCTCCACGCGAACTTCCCCTCGGAGAAGCTCTCTGCGTGTCTGGCTCGACGCGCTCCGTTAAGACTCGCGCCTCATCCCCCATCGTGTTCAGGGTCCGATCGCGCGGACATGATTGCGCGATTACTTAGTCGCAATTGATGAAGGGTCTGCCAACGCACAGACCTTCAACATCCCTTCACTCTAACTTGGTCTCTCCTCCACCGTCTAATGGTCATGAGAGCCCTATGAAACCGCTCGAACCCACTGGGGCTTCTCGACGAGCTGGTG
>CAJCID010000183.1 GCA_903970305.1 Rhodospirillales bacterium
TTCCCCGGTCCGCGCAGTCCGATTCCATAGCCAAGGAAGAGCCAGAATCCAAGCAGTACCGCCGGCACGGCCAGGATCGTCGTGAAGCGCAGCAGCTTGCGGGCCATGATCAGCAGGCGATCATGCGCCGGGCCCGTCGGCTCCATGGCCAGGTTCACGAAAATTCGCGGCAGATAGAACAGTCCTGCGAACCAGGATGTCACAAGAACGATATGAAAGGCCTTGACCCAGAGCATGGCGCGCTAGCTGCGAGTCTCGCCATGACCGAACACCACATACTTTTGACTGGTGAGTCCCTCGAGCCCCACCGGACCGCGCGCGTGGAGCTTATCGTTGGAGATGCCGATCTCGGCCCCCAGACCATATTCGAAGCCGTCGGCAAAGCGCGTCGAGGCGTTCACGAGGACCGAGGCGGAGTCGACGGCGCTCAGAAACCGTAGCGCGCGCTCGTAATCCCGGGTCACGATCGCATCGGTATGGTGGGAGCTGTAGGTATTGATATGCAGAATGGCCTCCTCGAGGCTGTCGACCACGCGGATCGCAAGGATCGGGGCCAGGTATTCGGTGCGCCAGTCTTCTTCGGTCGCGGCGACCATGTCTGCGACGATCGTCTGCGCGTGCGCATCGCCACGTAACTCGACACCCTTGGCGCGATAGAGTACGGCGAGCCGTGGCAGGAGCTCCTTGGCCACGGACTCGTGAATGAGCAAGGTCTCCATCGTATTGCAGGTCCCATAACGCTGGGTCTTGGCGTTATCGGCGATCGCTGCAGCCATGACCAGATCGGCTCCGGCATCGACATAGACATGGCAGATGCCATCGAGATGTTTGATCATCGGCACGCTGGCTTCACGCATGAGTCGCTCGATCAGGCTCCTGCCGCCACGGGGAACCAGGATATCGATATAGGCCGAGGCCTTGGCCATCGCCCCGACCATGGCCCGATCGGTCGTTGGCACCAGCTGCACCGCGTCTTGCGGCAGTCCTGCCTCCTCCAGCCCTTTGCGGATCAGTCCGGCAAGGGCTTGGTTGCAGCGCACGGCTTCCGAACCACCGCGCAGGATCGCCGCATTGCCAGACTTGATGCACAAGGCCGCCGCATCGACAGTCACATTCGGCCGCGACTCGTAGATGATGCCCACGACCCCCAAGGGAACGCGCATGCGGCCGACCTGGATCCCCGAAGGACGGATCACGAGTTCACTGATCGCGCCGATCGGGTCGGGTAGCTTCGCGACTTCCTCAAGGCCGCGTGCCATCAGCTCGATCGCCTCGGTCGACAGGGTCAGACGGTCCAGCGCCGCTGCATCCAGCTGAGCGCTACGCGCTTGCTCGAGATCGGCTGCATTGGCTGCTGCAAGCTCGTGGCGGGCGGCTCTGACGCGCGCAGCGATCGCCTCCAGCGCGGCATTCTTCCGCCCGGTCGAAGCGCCTGCCATGGTGCGCGCAGCCTCCCGGGCCTTTTGTCCCAGGTTCTCGATCAGTTCGTCGATGGCGGTCACGATGAGGATCCCCGATGGTGACTTACGGCTTTGCGTTGGTGATGAGAAGACCCAGGCGCAGCAGCTCGTCCCAGATCGATCCAGAACCCCGCAGCAGACGCAGGCCCTTGGCCATCTTATCGAGTTCCGCGGCGCGCTGCAGGGCCGCCCCGAGCACTGCCGGTCGCAGGCGCCGCAAGGCAGTTTCGTAAAGCCTCTCACGCGCGCCCCAGATCCTCAGCTCGCGCAGAACCTGGACCAAGGGGCGACCGTCGCGCTGGGCGAGCGCCACCCTGAGGAGGTTACGGATCTCATCGGTCATCACCCAGTGCACGAGCACGGGGGCGTCACCCTCGGCGCGCAGGCCGTCAAGCGTGCGTGCGAGTCGCGGAGCATCACCGGCGAGCATCGCCTCGGTCAGTTTGAAGACGTCGTAGCGGGCGACGTTGAGCACGCAGTCTTGGACCTGGTCGAAGGACAGTGGTCCCTTCGGAAACAGCAGGCCGAGCTTCTGGATCTCCTGGTGGGCCGCAAGCAGGTTCCCTTCGACGCGTTCGGCGATGAAGGTGAGCGTCTCCCCATCGCACCGTTGATCCTGCGCCGCAAGACGCGTGCCGATCCAGGCAGGCAGTCTCTGCCGCTCGACGACGGCGATCTCGAGCACGACCCCGACCTTCTCGAGCGCTGTGAACCAGGCTGCACTGCGCTGTTCCCGATCGAGCCTGGGCAGCGTCACCAGTGTCATGAGCTCAGGCCCTGTCCGGGCGGCAAGCGCGGAGAGCGCCAGCGCACCCTCACGTCCGGGCTTGCCGGTCGGAATTCTGAGATCGATGAGCTTGCGTTCCCCGAACAAGCTCATGCTGCGCGCGCTTTCATCGAGCCGTTCCCAGCGAAAGCCGCGCTCGTTGACGAGCACTTCTCGTTCGCTAAAGCCCGCTGCGCGGGCAGCCAGACGGATCCTGTCGGCGGCCTCGATGACGAGCAGTGCCTCGTCTCCCGAGACGACGTAAAGCGGCGCCAAGGTCCCCTTGAGATGGGCGGCTAGGGCCTCACTCTTGATCTGCATCGGACGGCGTGGGGGGCGGCGCATCGGGTTTGATCGCCTCGATGCGCCGCAGGATCTGTTGGGCCGCGTCGGCCTGCATGTCGGAGACCATGGCCACGATCTGATAGTTTTCTGCAAGAACCGCGTTGTTGTTCGACAGGATGAAGCGCTGCAAGGTGAGGCCCGAAGGGGGGATGAAAACCCGGCCGTTGGGTCCGGTCACGCGAAACTGGACCCGGTAGTAGAGGTCGTACTCGACCGCCTGGCCGAGGCTGTTCAGCGTGGGGATGTCGACGCTTGAACTCTCGTGCAGGATCTCGAGCTTGGCCTCGGCCTGGGTCGGATCGGTGACGAGACGCGTCGGACCGTTGCCGCGGATGCTGCGCTTTAAGGCAACGGCAATCGGCGAGGTGTCGGCCACGCCGATATAAAAGGTCTTAAACGGCAGATTGGTCGAGCCGCGCAATTCGAACCCGCAGGCAGCAAGGCCAAGTCCAAGGACCAAGACGACAGCGGCGCGAAGGATGGTCACCGGGTCGGATGCTAGACGACGATGTTCACGAGACGTCCCGGCACGAGGATGACCTTCTTGACCGGACCGGAAAGGAAGCGCTGCACGTTCTCGTCGGCTAGCGCCTGAGCCTCGATGGCGCTGCGGTCGGCCTCTGCGGGTACGCGCACGCTGCCGCGAAGCTTGCCGTTGACCTGGACCACCAACTCGATCTCCTCCTGGAGAAGGGCGTCGGGATCGACCTCGGGCCAGGCCACATCGAGGATGTCGCCATGCCGAGCGGCAAATCCCAAATCGGTCCAGAGCACATGGCCCAGGTGTGGCGTGACGGGGTAGAGGATCCGCACGAGGATGCTCAGACCCTCGGCGAGAACGCGACCGACCGAGGCCTCGCCGGGTGCGGCATCCCAGTGGCGCCGCAACTCGTCCAAGGCGATGCGCATTTTCATCGCTCCGGACACGACCGTGTTGTACTTCAGGCGCTCGTAGTCCTCAGAAACCTGGGCGAGGTTCAGATGCACGGTACGGCGCGTGGCGCGTGCCACCGCCAAGAGGGCCGCTGGCGCCTTGGGATTGAGCTCGACCGGGTGGGCGCGCACGACCGGTGCAAGCACGATCGCCATCGACCAGAGTGCTTCGAGGAAACGATGACCACCGGCAACGTTCGCGTCGGACCAGACAGCCGAGAGTTCCGGCGGCCCGGCGAACATGGAAAATAGGCGCGCGGTGTCCGCGCCGAAACGCTGGACGATGTCGCGCGGCTCGACCACGTTGTTCTTGGACTTGGACATCTTCTCGATGCCGCCCAAAGAGACCGGCAGACCGTCGAGCTTGGAGGCAGCCGCGATCGGTTTACCCTTCTCGTCGTGCTCGACGGTGACTTCGCTCGGATAGAACCAATGTTTCTTGCCGCCTTCCTCCTCCCGGAAGAAGCTCGCATTGAGCAGCATGCCCTGGGTGAACAGGCGCGTGAACGGCTCGCTAAACCGCACGAGCCCGAGATCGCGCATGACCTTCGTCCAAAAGCGCGCATAGAGCAGGTGCAAGACCGCATGCTCGATGCCGCCAATGTACTGGTCCATCGGCATCCAGTAATCCGTTCGCTCATCGACCATCGCCAGATCGTTGCCTGGACAGCAGTAGCGCATGTAGTACCAGGCCGAATCGACAAAGGTATCCATCGTGTCGGTCTCGCGCTCGGCAGGTCCCGCGCAGAGCGGACAGGTGCAGTCCAAAAAGCGCCGGTCGCGGGTCAGCGGATTGCCTGTGCCGTCGGGAACGAGATCCTCGGGCAGGATGACGGGCAGATCGGCCTCAGGTACGGGCACGACCCCGCATCGGGGGCAGTGGATGATGGGAATCGGCGTACCCCAGTAGCGCTGGCGCGAAATACCCCAGTCGCGCAGGCGGTAGGTGATCTTCTTCTCGCCCAGGCCCAACGCCCCCAGGCGCTCGGCCACCGCGCTCGTGGCCTCCTTGTAGGAAAGACCGTCCAGAGGCCCGGAATTCACGCACTGTCCGGATTCCTTGTCGCCATACCACTCCTGCCAGGCTGCCTCGGAATACTCGCGGCCGGATACGGCAATCACCTGGCGGATCGGCAGACGGTACTTCTTGGCGAAGGCGAAGTCGCGTTCGTCATGCGCGGGCACACCCATCACCGCACCGTCACCATAGGTCATGAGGACATAGTTACCGATCCACACCGGGATCGGATCACCGGTCAGGGGATGGGTCACACACAGGCCGGTGTCGACTCCAGATTTCTCACGCAGGGCAAGTTCCGCCTCGGTGGTTCCACCGCGTCTGCACTCCTCGATGAAGGCTGCCAATGCGGGATTGCGTCGCGCAGCCTCGGCCGCCAAGGGGTGTTCGGGCGCGATCGCGCAGAAGGTCACGCCCATGATCGTGTCGGCGCGCGTGGTGAAGACATACAGCCGGCCGCCTTCGACGGGCGTACCCGCGCCGTCCGAGACCGAGTGTGTGAAGGCAAAGCGCACGCCTTCGCTCCTGCCGATCCAGTTCTCCTGCATCGCCCGCACGCGCTCGGGCCAGCCGTCCAGTCCGTTGACGACGGTATCGAGAAGTTCTTCCGCGTAGTCCGTGATGCGCAGGTAATAGCCCGGGATCTCGCGGCGCTCCACCAGTGCGTTGGTCCGCCAACCCCGGCCGTCGATGACCTGCTCGTTGGCCAGAACGGTCTGATCGAGGGGATCCCAGTTGACCATCTGCGTCTTGCGATAGGCGATGCCCTTTTCGAGCATCTTCAGAAAGAACCACTGGTTCCACTTGTAGTACTTGGGGTCACAAGCGGCCAATTCGCGCGACCAGTCGAACGACAGGCCAAGCGGCTGGAACTGCTCCTTCATCTCCGCGATGTTCGCGTAGGTCCAGGCGGCTGGCGCGACGCCCTTTTCAATGGCTGCGTTCTCAGCGGGTAGGCCAAAGGCGTCCCAGCCCATGGGCATCAGGACATTGAACCCCTTCATGCGCATGTAGCGCGCCATCACGTCATTGATCGTGTAATTGCGCACATGGCCCATATGCAGCTTACCCGAGGGATAGGGCAGCATCGAGCAGGCATAGAACTTGGGCTTTAGGTTTCCTTCCGGGTCGCGCGCGTGCTCGACGACGCGATAGGCGTCCCGTTGCGACCAGTGGGCCTGGGCCGTAGCTTCCACTTCCTTGGCGTCGTACTTGACTTGCATGTTCTCTGTGCTGCGCGGTGGGGCGGGTGAAGGAGCCGGGCGATTGTCTCGCGTGAAAGATAATTATACCTGCCATGGCGCGTGCGACCCGCCCGGGCGCCGGGCAGCGGCCCCTGGGCAAGCGGCGTCGCGGGTCGGGCCAGAGCGCACAAGCGGCGGGCCGGAGAGGGCGGTTGCGACCGCCTTGGTTATAATCGCCCAGTAGTTGCGCGGCAAGACGGAATAACCCGGTTGTGCCGGTCGCATCCATCCTCCCTCGCCCCCTCCTATCGATGCCCGATCTCTTGGACCAGCTCAATGCCGAGCAGCTGGCCGCTGTCACGCTGCCCCCTCAATCTGCGCTGATCCTCGCTGGCGCCGGAAGCGGCAAGACGCGCGTGCTCACCACGCGGATCGCCTGGTTGATCCAGACGGCTCAGGTGAGTCCTGCCGGAGTCTTGGCGGTCACCTTCACCAACAAAGCCGCCCGCGAGATGCAGCTACGGCTATCGGCCATGCTGCCGATCAACATCCGTGGCATGTGGATCGGAACCTTTCATTCCATCTGCAACC
>CAJCID010000184.1 GCA_903970305.1 Rhodospirillales bacterium
CTCCAAGACGGTATGCACGTTGGTGGGCACCGCGCAGCGCAGTCGGGACAAGCCCAGTTTCTCGCGCAGGGCCGCAAAGAACAGGACCTCAATCTCCACCGGGGCTCGCCTTTTCGCTGCGCCGCATCAGGCGTCGAGTTCTGCAAACGAAATGAACCGGACCATGTCGCCACGGGCGATCGATTGGCCGGGTGGATTTTCAACGAGTCCGTCGCCCCAGACGGTCGAGGTCAGGACGGCCGAGCCCTGGTTCGGGAAGAGCTCAAGTCCACCTGCCTCATTGACGCGCACGCGCAGATACTCCTGGCGCTTGTCAGGCCGGGGCCAGTCAAAGTCCGCGCGCATGGCATAGCGCCTTGGGCCGGCCTGACTCGCTCCTTGCAGACGCAGGAGGACGGGCCGCACGAACAGCAAGAACGCCACAAAACTCGAAACCGGATTGCCGGGCAGGCCCAGAAACACCGCCCCGCCCACCCGGCCAAAGGCGAGCGGCTTGCCCGGCTTGATCGCGATCTGCCAGAGTTCGAGCTTGCCCTCGGCCTCCACGGCCGGTTTGACGTGATCCTCCTCACCCACCGAGACCCCGCCACTTGTGATGATGCAATCGTGACCGAGAGCGGCTTTGCGCAAGGTTTCACGGGTCGCCGCAAGCGTATCGGGAACGATCCCCAGATCGGTGGTCTCGCAGCCCAGGCTCGCAAGCAGTCCGTTCAGGGTGAAGCGGCTCGAGTTGTAGATCGCTCCCGGCCGGAGCGGCTCGCCGGGCATCGCCAGTTCGTCACCGGTAAAGAAGATGGCGACGCGCACGCGGCGGCGCACCGGCAGTCGCGCGATCCCCACCGAGGCGAGCAGCCCCAACTCCTGGGAGCGCAGCCGCGCGCCGGCCGCAAGGATCGTGGCGCCCGCGCGGATGTCCTCTCCGGTGCGGCGGATCCATTCGCCCGGCTGGGGCCGATGCCGGATCGTGACCACCGGCCCTTCGGGCGTCTCTTCACTTAGGGTCTGCTCCTGCATGACGACGGCGTCGGCGCCCAAGGGGATGAGCCCGCCCGTAAAAATGCGCGCGGCGCTGCCCTCCAGAAGCGGGGCGCCGACGTGGCCGGCGGCAATCCGCTGGGCCACGGGTAGGCGCGCCGCGCCGGAGACGCAGTCGGCCGCCTGCACCGCATAGCCGTCCATCTGCGTGTTATCGGCCGGGGGCACATTGATCTGGGAGACCTGATCCTGTGCCAAGACCCGGTGCAAGGCGCAGAGCGTATCGAGGGTCTCGATCCCCTCGACGGGGGCGACAGCTCCCAGGAGATGGGCGAGTGCCGCCTCGACACTCATAAGAGGACTGGAAGAAGGCTTCATCATCCGTATTCTAGCGTGTCGGCCTGGCTTCCTGCCGATTTAGGCGATGCCGGTCTGGCGGGCGATATACTCCTTGATCGCCTTGGCGTAGGCCGGCAGAACCACGTAACGCTGGGGTAGGGTCTCCAGGTCGGCCAAGGCGGGCGGCCGTT
Source organism: Rhodospirillales bacterium (assembly GCA_903970305.1). Taxonomy (GTDB): domain Bacteria; phylum Pseudomonadota; class Gammaproteobacteria; order Burkholderiales; family Burkholderiaceae_D; genus BOG-994. The sequence continues at coordinate 1,506 of CAJCID010000184.1, forward strand.
CGGGCGCCCGGCCGATGGCCTCCTCGATCGTGGCTGCGAATTTCGCGGGCAGCGCGGTCTCCAGGACGATCATCGGCTCGCCCGCGCGCTGGAAGCGCCGGGCGGCGTAGAGACCGTCGGCGGTGTGCGGATCGACCAGCACGCCCGTCTCGGCCAGGGTCTGCCGGATCGAGGCGATCCGCACCGCATGAGTCGATGCCGCCGAGACAAATCCGAAGCGCTCGGCAAGACCACGAAATTCCGGGGTCGCCGAAAGATCGAAGCCGCCCTTCTCCTCGAGCTCATCCCACAATTCGCGCGTACGCTTGGGATCGCGGCCCAGGAGATCGAAGATGAAGCGCTCGAAGTTCGAAGCCTTGGAGATATCCATCGAGGGACTGGAAGTCTGACGGGTCTCGCTCGCGCTACGCACCCGGTAGACGCCAGTCCGAAAGAACTCGTCCAGCACGTCATTCTCGTTGGTCGCGCACACGAGCCTTGCAATCGGAAGTCCCATCATGCGCGCGATATGTCCGGCATAGATGTTGCCGAAATTACCGGAAGGGACCGCGAACGAGACGCGCTCGGTATTCGAGCGCGTCGCGGCGAAATACCCCTTGAAATAGTAGACGACCTGGGCTGTGACCCGGGCCCAGTTGATCGAATTGACCGTGCCGATGTGCTGGCGCTCCTTGAACCCTCTGTCAGCGCTCACGGCCTTGACGACATCCTGGGCCTGGTCGAAGACTCCCTCGATGGCGATGTTGAAGATGTTGGCATCGGTGAGACTGAACATCTGCGCGGTCTGGAACGGGCTCATCCGGCCATGGGGTGAGAGCATGAACACCCGGATATGCGACTTGCCGCGCATGGCGTATTCGGCGGCGCTGCCGGTATCTCCGGAAGTGGCCCCGAGGATGTTGAGTTCACCTCCGGATTCTAAGAGGGCGTCCTCAAAGAGGTGCCCTAGGAGCTGCATGGCGATGTCTTTGAAGGCGAGCGTGGGCCCGTTCGACAGACGCAGCAAGGCGAGTTCCTCCCCGAGGGGCACCAAGGGCGTGATCTCGACTGTGCCGAAGGTGCGCGCCGTGTAGGTCTTCTGGATGAGCCCGCGTAGCCTCGCCGGTGCGAAGTCTGTGGCGAATTTGCGGATCACCTCGAAAGCCAGTTCGGCATACGGCAGAAAGCGCCACACCTCGAGCTCCGCCTCGGTCACCTCCGGATAGTGCTCGGCCGTGGCCAGCCCGCCGTCCGATGCCAGTCCCTCAAGCAGGATTTCCGAAAAGCTCTTCGGGGCCATGCCCCCGCGTGTACTGATGTAGTTCACGACAGGGCCTCAAGCCGGATGCGCGTGGCCTGGCCCAAGACCGTGGCGAGCGCCTCGATCGAGGCAATCGCGGCATCGACATTCTTCTCCTGGGTCTTGTGGGTCAATAGGACGATGTCGACCTGGGCGTCCCCCGCATTGGGCTCCTTCTGCAGGAAAGCTTCGATGGAGATCGAGCGGTCTGCGAGGATGCGGGTGATGTCGGCGAGCACCCCCGGCTGGTCGGCCACCTTCAGGCGCAGGTAATAGGAGGTCTCGACCTCGCTCATCGGCAGGATGGGCGTGGCCGCCAGCGAATCCGGCTGGAACGCCAGATGTGGTACACGGTTCTCCGGATCGGCCGTGTGCAGCCGCGTCACGTCGACCAGATCCGCGACGACCGCCGATGCGGTCGGCTCGGCCCCGGCTCCCGCGCCGTAGTAGAGCGTCGCCCCGACCGCATCGCCCGACACGAGGACGGCATTCATCACGCCTTCGACATTGGCGATGAGCCGGCGCTTGGGAATGAGCGTGGGATGGACGCGCATCTCGATGCCCGCAGGATTGCGTCGGGCGATCCCGAGGAGCTTGATGCGGTAGCCCAACTCCTCGGCATAGCGCAGGTCCTGTGCGGTCAGTCCGGTGATGCCCTCGGTGTAGACCTTTTGGAACTGCATCGGAATACCAAAGGCGATCGCGCTTAAGATCGAGAGTTTGTGCGCAGCGTCGATGCCCTCGATGTCGAAGCTCGGATCGGCCTCGGCATAGCCCCGGTCCTTGGCCGCTGCGAGCGCTGCCGCAAAGGGCAGGCCCTTCTCGCGCATCTCGGAAAGGATGAAATTGCTCGTGCCGTTGATGATTCCCGCGATCCACTCGATGCGATTGCCCGACAGCCCCTCGCGCAGCGCCTTGATGATCGGGATCCCACCCGCGACGGCCGCCTCGAAGGCGACCATGACCCCTTGCGCCTGGGCTGCGGCGAAGATCTCGTTGCCGTGGTTGGCCAAGAGCGCCTTGTTGGCCGTCACGACATGCTTGCCCGCGGCGATCGCGGCGAGCACGAGTTCCCGGGCGCGCTCCTGTCCGCCGATCAGCTCCACCACGATCTCGACTGCAGGATCGGTCGCAGCGAGAAGGAGATCGGACTCGATCCTCACCTTCCCGCCCACGACCGTCCGGGCGCGTTCGGGATCGCGCGCGCCCACGACGCTGATTTCGATGCCCCGCCCCGCTCGGCGCGTGATCTCCTCCTGATTGCGCGCGAGCACGCGAAACGTACCTCCCCCTGCGACCCCCGTCCCCAAGAGGGCGACCTTGATCGATTCCATCCTCAGGCGACCCGCTTCATCGCGCCGTCCTTGCGGAACATCTCCTTGATGCCCCGCACCGCCTGGCGGATGCGCTGCTCGTTCTCGATCAGGGCAAAGCGCACATGCAAGTCGCCATAGTCCCCAAAACCGATTCCCGGGGACACGGCGACCTTGGCCTCGGCAAGGAGTTTCTTGGCGAATTCCAGCGAGCCCATCGGCTTATAGGTCTCCGGTATCTCGGCCCAGATGTACATCGAGGCCTTCGGGATCTCGACCTGCCAGCCGGCCTCCTGCAATCCCTGGGCGAGCACGTCGCGCCGCCTTTGGTACTTGTCCGAGATCTCGCGAAGGCAATCCTGGGGACCCTCGAGGGCGGCGATGGCCGCCACCTGCAAGGGAGTGAAGGTGCCATAGTCGTGATAGCTCTTCATGCGCGCGAGCGCTGCGACGAGTTCGGCATTGCCGACCATGAAGCCCACGCGCCAGCCGGCCATGTTGTAGCTCTTGGACATCGTGAAAAATTCGACGGCGACATCGCGCGCGCCCGGGATCTGCATGATCGAGGGGGCCTTCCAGCCGTCGAATGTGATGTCCGCATAGGCCAGGTCATGCACGACGAGGATGTCGTGCTCGCGCGCCAGCGCCACGATGCGCTCGAAGAATTCAAGCTCGACGCATTGCGCCGTCGGATTGCTCGGAAAGCCCAGGATCATCATCTTTGGCTTCGGGATCGATTCACGGATGGCGCGCAAGAGCTCCTCGAAGAAATCGACTCCGGGGGTCATGCGCACCGAGCGGATGTCAGCGCCGGCGATGACTGCGCCGTAGATATGGATCGGATAGCTCGGATTGGGCACGAGCACGGTGTCGCCGCGATCGAGCGTGGCGAGCATCAGATGGGCGAGACCCTCCTTGGACCCGATGGTGACGATGGCCTCCGTGTCGGGATCAAGGACGACCCCGTAGCGCTCGGCGTACCAGTTGCAGATCGCGCGCCTGAGCCGCGGAATCCCCTTGGAGACCGAATAGCCGTGGGTATCGGGTCGGCTGGCCGCCTCGATCAGTTTCTCGACGATGTGCGCTGGCGTGGGCCCGTCCGGATTGCCCATGCTCATGTCGATGATGTCTTCACCGCGGCGCCTTGCGGCCATCTTCAGCTCGGCCGTGATGTTAAAGACGTAGGGCGGCAAGCGTTTGATGCGCGAGAACTCTCTCATGGCTCCTCATCTCCAGCCTTCTTTGCCTCATCAGTCGAGGCAGATACAGGCGATCCGCACGCAGCCATGCTGCAGCGCCGAAAAAGATATAATTTAGCCGATTCGTCTTCCG
>CAJCID010000185.1 GCA_903970305.1 Rhodospirillales bacterium
CATCAGGAAATACTTCAACCTTCCTAACCTCCCAACGGTCTTCGTCTAACTCACTGTAAAGCACGACCGGATAGGCTTGATCTTCATGTTTCCAATTAACTTTCAGGTAGATCATTTATGGAACCCTTCCTGAGCTAATAATACGCCCGGACACGTCAAGAGCAGATTGTCCTGGAACAACGAATACGCCGGCTCGGAGCGGTTCGCCTATGAGTGCCTTCGCCCGTCTCCGCTATCGCTGGAATCTCGCGAGACATCACTGTTAGCGGAAATCTGCCCAGCTCCTCGTAACCGACCGCGGTCTGAACGTCTCCCATCTGATCTCTTACCCATCATGACCTTCGTCCGAAACCAAGTGGAGTTCGAATTGATTGCAAGCAGCAGGCGTGCCGTGGCGTTCTATCAGCTGCTTGTCCTGCGCGTATTCCGTCCGTGGGTCTGTAGGTGCTCTGTCGGATGCGTGGTGGTCTGTTTGGGGCGAGGATGAAATGGGGCTCGAATGGGCTAGATCACAAAGTCGACAGGCCTATAGCTATCGGTCGGATCCGGCTGTGCCCCCGTTCCCCGACGATCGCCCCATCTTCGTATTCGACGGCGACTGCGTGCTCTGCTCCTGGTGGGTGCAGATCATCCTGCGCTACGATCGAAGTCGGCAGTACCGGCTCCTCGCCGCGGGGTCGGCGCTGGGTCAGGCGCTCTACGTGCACTACGGACTGGACCCTGTCGTCTACGAGACCAATCTCCTGATCATGGACGGTGTCGCCCTGACGAAGTCGGAAGGATCGATCCGGCTTGCGGTGGAACTCGGCTTTCCCTGGTCCTTGGCCGCGGTGTTTCGTCTGCTGCCGCGACGGCTTGCCGACCTGATCTATGATGCGGTGGCGAGCAACCGGTATCGCCTCTTCGGTCGGCGGGATGCGTGTTATCTGCCGCCCGCGGCCGAGCGGGACCGCTTCATCGACTGTGCCGACGCTTCGTGAGGATCCTCATCGTCGGCGGCTACGGTACGTTCGGCGGCCGGCTCGCCCGACTGCTGGCGAACGAGCCGGCTCTGACTCTCCTTATTGCTGGTAGATCATTGACCAAGGCGCAGGTATTCTGCGACTCGCTGCCCGTCGGTGCGAAGCGCCTGGCTCAATGCTTCGATCGCGATGCCGATGTGAGCGCGCAGATCCGGGAGATCAGACCCGACCTCGTCGTCGATGCGACGGGTCCCTTCCAGGTCTATGGCGCGAATCCGTATCGAATCGTGCTGGGCTGCCTCGAAAACGGCATTGACTATATCGACCTCGCGGACGGCTCGGACTTCGTCAAGGGCATCGCCCAATTCGACGCCGAGGCAAAGAGGCGGGGTACTTACGTTCTTTCTGGCGCGAGCACCTGCCCGCTCCTCACCGCGGCGGTCACCCGACACCTCTCCAAGGATCTCGCCAGATTGAGGACGGTTGTCGCGGGGATCGCGCCATCGCCTTATGCCGGGGTGGGGCTGAACGTGATCCGCGCGATCGCCAGCTATTCGGGCCGGCGCCTCCAGATCGTGCGAGACGGCAAACCCTCGGTCGCCTACGCGATGACCGAGACGCGTCGCTACACGATCGGCCCGCCAGGACAGATCCCCCTTCAAAACCTCCGCTTTTCCCTCGTGGACGTGCCCGATCTGCAGTTGCTCCCGGAACTCTGGCCGGAATTGGAGGAGGTCTGGGTGGGGGCGGGTCCGGGGCCGGAGGTGCTGCAAAGGATTCTGAATGCGCTGGCATGGCTGGTCCGACTTCGCGCATTGCCGTCGCTGCGTCCACTCGCCGGGATGATGCATCGGGTCACGAACCTCGTGCGCTGGGGCGAACACCGCGGCGGCATGTTTGTGGAGATCACCGGGGCCTCAGAGTCCGGGGTCGAGGTGAGACGTTCCTGGCATCTCCTGGCCGAGGGCGACGACGGCCCGTACATCCCCTCCATGGCCTGCGCGTCCCTCATCCGAAAGGTTCTCGCCGGAACACGACCCATGGCCGGGGCCAGGCCCGCGATCGGTGATCTCGAATTGGAGGACTACCAAGCGCTCTTTCAGCAACGAAAGATTGTGACCGGAATCCGCCACTCACGGCCGACCGGCGATCCAGAGCCGCTTTATCAGCGCGTCCTCGGAGACGCGTGGGAGGAGCTACCTCGAGAGATCCGGGAGATGCATCAATGCACAGGATCCCTAAGAGCAACCGGAAAGGCGGAGGTCAAAAGGGGTACGGGGCTGGTTTCGCGCGTTGTCGGTGCCAGCGTGGGATTTCCTGCCGCGGGGCTAGACGTTCCCCTGACGGTGGAATTTCGACCGACGGATGAAGGTGAGCACTGGATCCGCAGCTTCGCAGGAAGGACATTTTCCAGTCTCCAATGGGAGGGATCTGGACGATCGTGCCGCTTGCTCCGCGAAGGCTTTGGGTGCCTGGTCTTCGACCTGGCACTCGTCGTCGAGAAGGAGCGATTGTACCTAGTGGTCAGGGGCTGGTCCCTGCTTGGCCTACCGCTGCCACTGGCCATGGGACCTCGAGGTTTGTTCTACGAGTCGGTAGCAGACGGACGCTTTCATTTTCATGTCGAGATCACCCATCCGCTGGCGGGCCTTATCGTCGGGTACCGAGGATGGCTGGTTCCGATCGACGCTAGAGAGGAACGCAGTTTCCCGACGCGCTTCGCTCGCCCAGGGATGGAGCGGTGGTGGAAGGAACGATCATGAACGTCTGGGGATCAAGACTAGGGTTGGCCGAGTTGTCCTCTAGCGCAAGCCCCAGGGCAGCCACTGCGAGGTCCGCAAGGGGCTAATATCGTGCGTACTGGGCAGAGTGCAGATCGGGAGGGGGATCATTTGACCAGGCAAAATCGAGTGCTTGAGACCAAGGCTTACTCGGTCGCTGAGGCTGCATACATACCGAGAGCGTCACATCATTTGCTTGCAGGGAGATTACTAAAGTTGAGAAACTTCTGCGTAGGGTGCTCATTAGTTCTTGCATGCGCGTTTTCCCACGCGCAAAGTGAGAATGAGATTCGCGATGAAATACACAAGTCGGTATGGAAGGCGTGGACGGAAGAGAAATATGATGCGCTTGACAATATGGCAGAGGAATATGCGTCGACCCAATCTAGAACGAAGAGCGACAAGTGGCGCCTCGCGGTCTACATGGATAGTCTGGATCAACAGTTTCAAATCCAATGGCCAAAGGAATATGACCGGATTACCTCAGTTTCCCCGTGCAAATGCTGGGTACCCGATCCGAAGTATTACTCCAAGGCCGATGCACTTTGGGCCGTTATCGACCGTAAGACGATGGCTTGGGTCAATAGCCATCCTAAGTCCGTGCATGCCGCGGTGGCTCGAGCAGGTTACCTGCTTAGGCGAGGCTGGTTTTACCGTGGTTCCGGGTACGCGGAATCGGTTCCTGGCGAAGCTTGGCCGATTCTTCGAAGCTACGAGCAGCAAGCACGTGAACTCCTATCGTCTTACCGTTCATTAAACGGATCGGATCCGGCTTGGTTTGAAGAAATGTTCGAAGTGGTAGCTGACTTGCCGACATCGCCGGCCGAATACAGATCATTAGTGCAGGAATTCAAAACAAGGGGACATTACTACCAAGGCGCGCTGGATGTCATCTTCAATTACCTACAGCCAAAATGGGGCGGGTCGATCGAAGAGATGGATCAATTCGCGCGGGAAATCACGTCGCTGACGCGAGCCCAGGAGGGCGGGGCTATGTATGCTCGACTCTATTGGAACATTGCATCCCAGTACCCGCGCACGCTATTCACTCAAACGATGGCCGACTGGCCCACCATGCGCGCCGGCTTACGAGACTTGCACTCAAAGTATCCAGATCCAAGAAGTGTAAATGCATTGGGAACATTCGCCTGCATGGCTGGAGACTTCGCTACCTTAGACGAGGTACTTAGCAGCCTCGGCGATAGTGTGGACAAGGAGCAGTGGGCTCTCTACCTCCCGTATGACGAGTGCATATTAGTTCGCGACACCGTCCGTGCGCAACAGAAAAAGAGCTGATCGAGCAATTGGGTCGCCACACAGTGCCCAGTGATTGACCGCCCCCCGCGGCGGAAAGAAGACCAGTCGGACTTGGGTGCTAGATCAGACTCGCAACAAGCTCACTCGATAACCAAACCGCTGCTTGGACGAGCCCACACAGCTAAAGCGCCGCCCCGAGGTCGACCCCGTAGACGTGCGGGTTCTTTGCGGTACAAATCGTGGAGTTAAGTTCGAATCCACCTGGATGTACTGGATTTCAGCCCTAAACGTCGCCTGGCCGGAAGCTGTGAGGCGGAATTCTCGGCTAGCGGGAGCAAGAGAGTTCCATCCTTCAGCATCGAAGAAATAGCACTATTTGCACAAGCCTTCGATGACTATGCCAAATTCGCTCATTCGTTTGGGAGAGTACAACCCAGCTTGGCGGACATGTTCACCAGGTCGGCGAAGGAACTGGCCTTCATCTTTCGCATCACCTGCCCGCGATGCGCCTTGACCGTGATCTCGCTGATACCCATTTCACCCCCAACCTGCTTGTTCAAGAGTCCTGATACAACCAACGCCATTACCTCCCGTTCGCGCTTACTCAGCGATGCGTAGGCGTTGCGTAGTTCCTGCATCGCGGCTTCACGCCTCAAAGCATCTTGGTTACGGCTGATTGCGTTCCGCATGGCCTGTAGCAGAATCTCGATATCGAAGGGCTTGGTTAGAAATTCGGCTGCACCTGCCTTCATGGCCTTAACGCTCATCGGTACATCTCCGAAACCGGTAATGAATATGACAGGCATCTCGGTATGCGAGGTAGCGATGCGCTCCTGAAGGTCGAGGCCATTAAGGTCCGGTAGGTTTACGTCAAGCACCAGGCAGCTTGGGGCGGAGGGCCGCGGGCTTGTGAGAAAATCCTGGGCGGAAGAAAAAACCACCGGCTGCCAGCCCTGCAAGAGGACCAGCTGCTCGAGCGATTCGCGGATGGATACGTCGTCGTCGACAATGAATACGACTGGATCAATTCGCGATGTTGGCGGCCTTTCGGTTCCGAGATTCGCTGATTTCATATTATTCCTCCGTTACCTCAGGAGCATGACATGGCCTTCAATTGGTTTGAAGCGCCGCGTTGATTGCGCGCAGAAGCGCCACTTCGCTGAACGGCTTCGTGAGGCACGCGACCGCACCTAGCTCAATCAGACGTATAGCCACTGTCTCCTCTCGAAGGGCAGTGATGAAAATGATCGGAATGGCTCGGCTCCGATGCTGGAGTTCACGCTGGAGATCGGGCCCCGACATACCTGGCATAGCGACATCGAGGATGAGGCAGCGAGTTGTGTCCAGGAACTCTGACGAGAGAAAAGCTTCTCCCGACGCGAAGGCACATACCGCGTAGCCCGACTCCTCGAGCAGATCGGGAAGTGACTGCCGTACGGACTCGTCGTCGTCAACGACCGAAATCAGATATCGAGTCTTCATCACTCCGTTCCCGTTTGCGCTTGACCAGGAGAGTTAAGGAGCAGCATAAGTGCAGACGGCGTGCAGGTCCTCAGGATGAACTGCCTTCTGCCATACATGACCCGGGCCGCGGACGCGCTGAGGTCTGTGTGATCCGTCCACTTCCGGCTCTCGAACTCTACCAGACCGAACGGGCACGCCGTCCAGAGCAAACCGAGGAACTCATCAAACACCTTGCAGACATCCCGATCCATGCCATTCCTCACATGATGCCTTGCGCGACATCAGGATGCTTCACTCTGCGACGGACTGCAAGGTATACCTTGGTATCGGTTTCCCCCTGAAGGGATCAGTGAGCCTCTTGCTTCTCGACTGAAGAGTCGGCGTGTATCGCTCGCCATCGACAACCGTATCCGGCAATCCATTGGTAGCGCCGACACCATAGTCCAATAGTTCGATGCTCATGACTCTGGTCTGATCACTCCCGTGTTTTGGTGTCCGAGCACTTCGGACGTATTTAACCTACAGGAGGCAAATTCCATGTTGAGCCATTCGTACTCAGCTCGTGGACGCCGTGCTATCAGGACCACGGCCATCACTAGCGCCTATGCAATCTTGCTGCTATCAGCACCCAGCTTCGCAGATGAACTGGAAGCATCCATCAGATATCGCGATCCGGACTCTGTTCTTGTCGCAGAAATCGGATCCGCGACCCTCGATCCAGAAGCCGTCCGGCCTTTCCGTATCGATATTCCGAAATCGGCCCTGGATGATCTCCGTGGTCGTGTCAGGGCAACGCGATGGCCGGACAAAGAGACCGTCAACGATCAATCCCAAGGCGTACAACAAGCAAAGCTCCAGGCGCTTGCCGACTACTGGGTAACAGACTATCACTGGCGCAGGGTTGAGAATAGGCTGAACGGCTTACCACAGTTCGTAACGAGAATCGACGGGCTCGATATTCACTTCATCCATGTCCGCTCCTCCAATCCCAATGCGATGCCGTTGCTCATTACCCATGGCTGGCCCGGCTCGGTATTGGAGATGGTCAAGTCCATTGATCCGCTCGTCAATCCCACGGCCCATGGAGGACGCGCCGAAGACGCCTTTGATGTCGTTATTCCATCGATGCCCGGTTACGGATTCTCGGAAAGACCCACGGACACGGGGTGGGGACCGGAGCGGATGGGCCGCGCTTGGCACGAGTTGATGGGACGCTTGGGATACAAGCGCTACGTGACTCAAGGCGGTGATTGGGGCTCGGTCGTTGCAGATGCAATGGGCCGCCAGGCCCCCCCCGGGCTACTCGGCATTCACGTCAACATGCCGGCTACCGTACCCGACAAGGTGGCCAAGGCGCTCAACAGCGGTGGTCCCATACCGGCGGGCCTGTCTCCGGCGGAAAAGGCTGCATACGAGTCCCTAAACACGTTCTTTCAGAAGAACGCGGGTTATGGCGTCATGATGGTCACTCGACCACAAACGGTGGGGTACGGACTTTCAGACTCACCCGTTGGCTTGGCTGCGTGGATGTACGACAAGTTTTCTCAATGGACCTACAGCGGCGGCGATCCGGAGCGGTCTCTCACGAAGGACGAGATGCTTGACGACATCACGTTGTATTGGCTGACAAACAGCGCGATCTCATCGGCACGCCTCTACTGGGAGAACAACAACAACAATTTCAGCGCCTCGGCACAGAAGACCAAGGAGATCTCCGTTCCCGTCGCCGTGACGGTGTTCCCAGGCGAGATCTATCGTGCGCCCAAGACGTGGACTGAACAGGCCTATCCGAAGTTGACCTACTTCCATGAGGTCAACAAGGGGGGACACTTTGCGGCGTGGGAGGAGCCGGAGCTCTTCGCGGCTGAACTCCGGGAGGCGTTCAGACCGCTGCGCTGAATCCACCTTGACGCATCGGGGAATGAGGCCTCGCCCAGCGATCGAGAGCCCAAGTTGTAGAGAATCGCCACTTGGATCTAACTCTTTGCGCTGGGCTGGCTTTGCTCTTCAGGATCCCCAGTCCAGATTGTCTTCTGGAGAAATGTTGAATGACGACAACCCTTGACGTATATCTCGCCCAGCGGTGTTACTAGGTAGCGCACTGTGTGGCTGTGGGCGTCTTCTCGAGAGCTAAGATAGATTTTTGTGTATGAGCGGAAGTTGAAGGTGGCGGCGGACGCTGATTTAATGGAGATGTCGAGTCAACCATTTCATCAGAAAGGTGTCCGCCACCATGGATAAGGATGTCGTTGTTTCGCTGGAAAGTCAAAGCCGAATTGGGGATCCGCTGAGCGAGT
>CAJCID010000186.1 GCA_903970305.1 Rhodospirillales bacterium
AGGGATCTTCGAATGCTTACCGAACGTGGGTTGCTGGAAGCCAAGGGTGCGACAAAGGGGCGTCGCTACGCAGCCACAACGGCGCTCAGCGAGCGGGCCTATCGCGGATTCCAGGCGCTGGGGGAACTGCCGCCCCTGAAGGAACCCTACGGCACTTGGCGCAACGCGCGATAGCGATCTCGTCCGCCTCGGTCAACGCTGACAGATCCCGCGAGGAGGCCGCGGTGGAGCGCGTTATGCGCTGAATGTCGGAGATAGCCCCGAGAGTCGCTGGCCGACGCGGTGGACAAAGTCAGGCATGTGGCAAATCCTGCCCATGAGCGGCTCACCTGGGTAGGATTTGATACATGGGGGCCTCGCGCTCGAATTGCAGGGTGGGAGTCCAGTGTGGCGCAGCTTGGCGTAGCCACGGCACGCCCGTCACCGAGAGCGTATAAGTCGGCATAGGGGAGCTTTTCTCGCGAAACATCGAGCCGGGCCTTGGTGCGGGTTCACCAGGGCCCGGCCCGGCAATACAATAGCTCGTATATCAGATGTCGTAATACAGTTCTAACAACCCCTCTGACCTGCTAAAACATGCCCTCGTTGCACAAGATTGCACTAGCGTTGCACATCGCGGGCGGGCCGCAGTGTGAAGGTACTTCACAGTGCTGTTGGTAGGCGGTGGGCGTGTCCCAGTCTCGGTCACCGAGTGTGATCGCCTACCGGGGTTGCCGGCTTCCTTGTGCGAACCTGCACGTCGCCGGCGACGAAAGGGGTCGGCGAATGCGGTCACGGTTCTGAGCCGTGCTTGTGGCCATCGAAGCTGCGGCCACCGGGAGTCCGGGCCGGATCGCGACCCGGGAGCATAGAGCACCGCACTAATGTAAGATTGGATCTACGTTAGATGTAATTTACGTAAGGAGCAGTCTCTGTGGACTTTAAGGGAAGAGCTGCAGATCTTGACCTCTTGGGCAAGCAGATGGAGCAGATCGCTGGAGGCGTGGGAGCGACTCGTGGTCGAGCGGTCATCGTGACGGGTCGCAGGCGGGTTGGCAAGTCTCGTCTTGTACAGGAGTTCTGCGACCGGGCCGACTTGCCGTACGTGGTCTTCCAAGCGACCCGGGGGCGCAATCCAGTCGCCGAACGAGCCGACTTCGCCGCAGCGCTTGCGGGATCCGGCTTCCCTGGAGCCGAGGCAGTGGCCGGGTTGCAGGCCGGGGATTGGAACCAGGCCCTGCGGGCCTTGGCCTTGGCGGTTCCCGACGACACGCCCAGTATCGCCGTCCTCGACGAGGTTCCATGGCTGGTAGAGCAGGACCGTGAATTCGAAGGAGCGCTCCAGACCGTCTGGGACCGGCACCTGAGCGCCAAACCATTGTTGCTCATCCTGGTCGGCAGCGACCTGTCCGTGATGGAGGCGCTGCAGTCATATGGCCGTCCCTTCTTCGGGCGTGCGGCGAAGATGATGGTCAATCCGCTTCATCTCGCGGACGTACAGGCGATGACAGGCTTGGACGCCGCTGCCGCGATTGACGCGCTACTGATCACCGGGGGTTTTCCCGAAGTCGTCCAGGCATGGCGACCGGGGATGGACCTTGCCGCTTACCTGCGCCAAGAACTGGCCGATCCGCTCTCTCCGCTGTTGATGGCAGGAGAGCTGTCATTGCTCGGCGAGTTCCCCGAGGCATCGCATTCTCGCGCCGTCCTGGAAGCGGTCGGCAGCGGGGAGCGGTCCTTCACTATGATCGCCACTGAGGCAGGGGGGGCGAGTCCGCTTGCTTCCGGAACCCTCTCACCGATCTTGAACACGCTGCTGGACAAACGAGTTGTCGCTGCCGACAGCCCGTTGTCGATCAAAGCCGACACCAAGAACAAGCGCTATCGCATTGCCGACCCGTACCTCCGGTTCTGGCTAGCCTTCCTCCAGCGAGGCATCCCGCTCGTCGAACGCGGCAGAGGCGACATCCTTCTTGAGCGCATCGAACGCTCCTGGCCAAGTTGGCGCGGCCGCGCAGTCGAACCGGTCATCCGGGAGTCCCTGCTAAGGCTCCTGCCGAACGACCGCTGGCCGGATATCGAAGCAATCGGCGGCTGGTGGAACCGGCAGAACAATCCCGAGATCGATCTGGTCGGTGCGGACCGCGAACCCGTGGCAAGACGAGTCCACTTCCTGGGCTCGATCAAATGGCTGGAGAGTCAGACCTTCGGCCGCCGCGAATACGACAGTCTGGTGAGAGACATGCTCGCCGTACCAGGTGTCGACGAGTCGACTTCATTGGTCGCCGTATCGCGCTGCGGCGTCACAGACGACCTTCCGCTGGCTGCGCACTGGGGACCGGAAGACCTCCTTCGCGCCTGGCAGGCATAGCGCTCAACGTAACGTCACCGACACCTGAGTCCGTCTGGCCCGCAGAGGCCCGGCCGTGGCCGGCCTGGGCCGAAACCGCCTCCTGACCGCCGCGGCGGTCATTGCCAGGTATGTACCGAATCCCACTCAAGCATGGCTTGCCTGGGTAGGATTCGATGCATCTTGCCTCGTGCTCCGGCTCGGAGGAACTGCCCTTGCGGCGCCGGTAGGTGTTGCCGGGACATGAAGGAGCCGGGCCTCGAAGTGGGGCATCGGGGCCCGGCCAGATATTCAAAAGCTCGTATATCAGATGTCGTAATAGAGCTCGAGTGACACACCTGACCTGCTCAAACGCGCCCTGGTTGCACAAGATTGCACTTTCGTTGCACACGAGAGGCGTCTCAGGAGCCGGGCCATCGCCGCAGGCTTCTGTCTTGCGCGCTGGTTGGGTCTCTTGGCCGTTCGTCGGCAATTCGAGTACTCCGGCGCGTTCATGCTCGGCCGAGGGTTTCGGGATGCCAGGTCTTCTGCCGGATGGAGTCGCGTGTGCGCGTCAGCGAACGTGATGACCCAAGGAGTCCAGGCTCCTAGGCGTCCGCCAGTACCTTCTTCGCTGCATCGGTACGTCCACGCTTCGCGGGTGACGATGATCTCGGAGGGGCCTTAACGGCAACTTCCGGCTTCGGCGCGGCCTCCTTCTTCGCGACAGGCGTAGCCACAGTCGCGGCCACCCGCGCGATCACC
>CAJCID010000187.1 GCA_903970305.1 Rhodospirillales bacterium
CTAACTGGACAATGCCTTTTGGATGTCAGCCTCGATCGACTGGGGCGGCGTGGTCGGCGCAAAGCGCTCGAGTACGGCTCCGTCGCGGCCGATCAAGAACTTGGTGAAGTTCCACTTGATATCCTTGAGCCCCAGAATCCCCGGAGCCTCGGTCTTCAGGTGGGTGTACAGAGGATGCGCATGCGCACCATTCACATCGATCTTGGCGAACAGGGGGAACTTCACGCCGTAGTTCATCTCGCAGAACGACTGGATGTCCGTGGCCGAGCCCGGCTCCTGGGAGCCGAATTGATTGCAAGGAAATCCGAGGATCTCAAGACCCTGGGCCTGGTATTTGTCATAGAGCTCCTCAAGACCCTTGTACTGGGGCGTGAAGCCGCATTTGCTTGCCGTGTTGACGATCAGCAAGACCTTCCCCTTGAACTCCGAAAGCGAAACGCTCTTGCCGGCGAGGGTATCGGCCGAGAAATCGTAGACGGTCGTCATCGCACATCCTGCTGCAAAGGGGCCCTCATGATCCCTTGCATCAGACGATGTCCAGATGTTCGATGCCCTTGGTCAGGTCAGAGGCGCGCGCGTTCTTGCTATGCAGCTTGATGGCCAGACGCAGGTCGTTGACCGAGTCGGCGTTGCGCAATGCGTCTTCGTAGGAGATCTTGTCGGCTTCGAAGAGATCGAACAGCGCCTGGTCGAAAGTCTGCATGCCCAGTTCGCGGGAACGCTTCATGATCTCCTTGATCTCGTGCACATCACCCTTGAAGATCAGGTCCGCAATGAGCGGCGAGTTGAGCATGATCTCCACGGCCGGGATGCGCCCCTTGGTGTCCTTCAAGGGAACCAAGCGCTGCGAGATCATCCCCTTCAAATTGAGCGACAGATCCATCAGCAGTTGGGCGCGCCGCTCTTCTGGAAAGAAGTTGATGACCCGGTCGAGCGCCTGGTTGGAGCTGTTTGCATGGAGAGTAGCCAGGCACAAGTGACCGGTTTCGGCGAAGGCGATCGCATGTTCCATCGTTTCCCGGTCGCGGATCTCACCGATCAGGATCACGTCGGGAGCCTGGCGCAGGGTGTTCTTCAGTGCCGCGTGCCAATCGTCGGTGTCCACCCCGACCTCGCGCTGGGTGATGATGCAGTTGCGGTGCGGGTGCACATACTCGACCGGATCCTCAACGGTGATGATGTGACCGTAGCTATTCTCGTTGCGGTAGCCGATCAAGGCCGCCAGTGTGGTGGATTTGCCTGAACCGGTCGCGCCAACCATGATGACCAGGCCGCGCTTGGTCATGACCACGTCTTTCAACACCGTCGGAATACCCAGATCCTCGACCTTGGGAATCAAGGTCGTGATCGTGCGCAAGACGAGACCGATGCGGCCTTGCTGCACGAAGGCATTGACCCGAAAGCGCCCGATTCCCGCGGGGCTGATGGCGAAATTGCACTCCTTGCGCGCCTCGAACTCCGCGGCTTGCTTATCGTTCATCACGGCCCGGCAGAGTTCGGCTGTGTGCTGTGGCGTGAGCGCCTGGTTCGATACCGGCGTCACCTTGCCGTCGATCTTGAAAGCGGGCGGAAACTCGGCCGTGATGAACAGGTCCGATCCCTTCTTGCTCAGCATGAGCTTGAGCAGGTCGTACATGAATTTGGTTGCCTGTTCGCGTTCCATATTGTTTGTCCTGGAGGATGCGACTAATTGCAGTTAGGAGAGAGGGTCCGAATCAAAGGCTCCACCGTACCCAAACGCTGGCCCTGCCGGCCTTGTCTGGGACAATGACCGGCCGGTACTAGCCCGGGAAATTGTCTTTCAGTGCCGCCTTGTTGCGCGCCTCGGCATTCGAGACAATGTTGCGGCGCACCAGGTCCAGGAGGTTCTGGTCCAGGGTCTGCATACCGAAATTTTGCCCGGTCTGAATCGCCGAATACATCTGAGCAACCTTGTTTTCCCGGATCAGGTTCCGGATCGCGGGCGAGCCGATCATGATCTCATGCGCGGCCACCCGGCCGCTGCCGTCCTTGGTCTTCAGAAGCGTCTGCGAGATCACGGCCCGCAGTGACTCGGAGAGCATCGAACGGACCATTTCCTTCTCGGCAGCCGGAAATACGTCGACGATCCGATCGATCGTCTTGGCAGCCGACGAGGTATGCAGCGTGCCGAACACAAGGTGGCCGGTCTCGGCAGCAGTCAGGGCGAGGCGGATCGTCTCCAAGTCGCGCAACTCGCCCACGAGGATGACGTCTGGATCTTCGCGCAGAGCAGAGCGCAAGGCGTTGTTGAAGGAGAGCGTGTGCGGACCGACTTCGCGCTGGTTGATCAGGCACTTCTTGGACTCGTGCACGAACTCGATCGGATCCTCGACCGTGAGGATGTGCCCGTACTCATTATCATTGATGTGGTTGACCATCGCAGCGAGCGTCGTCGACTTGCCCGATCCGGTCGGACCGGTCACGAGGACGATGCCGCGCGGCTGATTGGAGATTTCGGTGAAGATCTTCGGAGCGTTGAGCTCTTCGAGAGACAGGACTTTCGACGGAATCGTCCGCATGACCGCGCCCGCACCCCGGTTCTGCACGAAGGCATTGACACGGAACCGCGCGAGTCCGGGGATGGCGAAGGAGAAGTCGCACTCGAGGTTCTCCTCGTAAAACTTGCGCTGTCCGTCGTTCATGATGTCGTAGATCATCCCATGCACGTCCTTGTGTTCCATGGGCGGCAGGTTGATGCGACGCACATCGCCGTGCACGCGGATCATCGGTGGCAAGCCCGCCGAGAGGTGCAGGTCTGACGCCTTGTTCTTCACCACGAAGGCGAGCAGTTCAGAGATGTCCATCTATATAATCCTTTGCATCGTCTTAAACACCGCGCAACGCGCGGTGCCGGGCGCGCCGACCGCCGAAGCGCCAGCGCGATCCTTGGGCCTCTTTGCTACGCGGAAAACAAGCGCGATCTTCAATCGATTATGTCTGCAATTGCATCGAACTTGCAAGCCGTACTGCTGCGTATCGGGAGCGCAACACGCGCTGCAGGGCGGCCAGAGGGAGCGGTCCGGCTGATAGCGGTCTCCAAGACCTTCCCCGCCCTGGCTGTCCAGGAAGCGATTGCATCAGGTCAGCGGGCCTTTGGCGAGAATTATGTACGGGAGGCCGTCGAAAAAATGACGCTCATTGACAGTTCGGCCGGTGCAGGCAGGCCAGAGGGCGCACTGGAGTGGCACATGATAGGCCCTATCCAGAGTAACAAGACGCGCGCCATCGCCGAACGGTTCGACTGGGTCCACAGCGTCGACCGGCTGGAGATTGCGAAACGCCTGGGCCAGCAGCGTCCCCCCGGACGGCCGCCTCTGAATCTATGCCTGCAGGTGAATATCAGCGGGGAAGCTTCCAAGAGCGGCGTTGCGCCCGAACAACTGTCCGATCTCGCCCGGGCTGTTTCAGACTTGCCCGGAGTACGCTTGCGGGGACTCATGGCCATTCCCAGCCCCGAGCCGGACCCAGCGCGCCAACGAGTGTCCTTCGCTGCGCTGAAGCGTCTTTCCGACGCGCTTTGCGACCTGGGATTGAAAGCCGACGAGCTCTCGATGGGCATGTCCTCTGACCTGGAGGCCGCGATCCTCGAGGGAGCGACGATGGTGCGGATCGGTACGGCCATTTTTGGGGCGCGTCATGCCGGATAAAGTTGGGTTCCTTGGCGGGGGAAACATGGCCAGCGCCCTCATTGGGGGCCTGGGGGCGCAGGGTCTTCTGCGGGAGCCGCCCGTCGTGGTCGAGCCGCTTCAGGAGGTGCGCGAAGCCTTGCGGGCTCGATTTGCGGTGCACGCCATCGAGAGCCCGGACGGGTCCTTGACCGGGTGTGCGGCCCTGATCCTGGCCGTCAAGCCCCAACAGATGCGCGCGGCGGTCCTCTCGGCGGCTCCCTATCTGGGCGAGACGCTGCTCATCAGTATCGCCGCAGGCATCCCCACGGCCTCAATCGCGCGCTGGGCGGGCCGGGATCTCTCGATCGTGCGCGCCATGCCCAATACCCCGGCGCTCATTGGCGAGGGCATCACCGGCCTTTTTGCCAACCCAGCCGTGGATCCGAGGCAACGCGAGCTCGCTGCGCTGCTACTGGGCGCCGTGGGAGCCACGGTATGGGTCGGGGAGGAGGCGCTTTTGGACGCCGTGACGGCGATCTCCGGCAGCGGTCCGGCCTATGTGTTCTATCTCATCGAGGCCTTAGAGCGAGCGGGCCGCGAGCTCGGCTTGGCTCCCGAGGCCGCGCACCGCTTGGCACGCGCCACGTTCAGCGGTGCAGTGCGGCTCGCCGAAGCATCCTCGGAACCGCTCGAGGTCCTGCGCGAGAGGGTCACCTCAAAGGGAGGAACGACCCAAGCTGCTCTGACCGAACTTGAGCGCCAGAAGGTTGCCGAGCACATCGTTGGCGCCGCCCGAGCCGCGGCAATCCGCGCCGCAGAGATGGGCCGGGAGTTCGGGCAGGACTAAAGCGACTCGCCGTCCGGGCGCGGCACGCTGTTTACCGCACTGCGTAGTCGAGCAGCAATCCCCCGAATACCGCAGCGCCCAGCCAGTTGTTGTTCAGAAACGCGCCAAAACAGCCGGCCGGGTCCCGGGTCCGGATCAGCCGATAGTGGTAGACGGCGAGCCCGGCGGCCAATCCGAGGCCCGCCAGGTAAAGTGGTCCGCGCGCGGCCATCCAGCCCGCCAGGGCAAGTCCGACGAGCGTCGCGCCGTAGCAGAGCATGATCGCCGTCACATCGGCCTTGCCAAAGGTGATGGCCGCCGTCCGGATACCAATCTTCAGGTCGTCCTCGCGGTCCACCATCGCATATTCCGTATCGTAGGCGATGGCCCAGAAGATATTGGCTAGAAGCAGCACCCAGGCGATGGGGGGAAGCGCGTTCTGCTCGGCGGCAAAGGCCATCGGAATGCCGAATCCGAAGGCCACGCCCAGATACGCCTGGGGGAGGTGGAAAAAGCGCTTGGTGAATGGATAGCTCGCCGCTATCAGGACGGCGACCACCGCGAGAGCCCACGTGAGCCGATTGAATCCGACGAGAAGAAAGAGACTAAGGAGGCAGAGGAACGCCGCCACCAGCAGCGCCTCCCAGGGGGCGATCGCGCCGCTCGTGACGGGTCGCTCCCGGGTTCGCGCCACGTGGCGATCGAAATCGCGGTCGGCGTAGTCGTTGATGGCGCAGCCAGCCGAGCGCATCAGGATCGTGCCGAGTGTGAAGACCGCAACGACGTGAAGGCTCGGCCGCCCGTCGGCTGCGATCCAGACGGCCCAAAGGGTTGGCCAGAGCAGCAGGAGGATCCCGATGGGCCGATTGAGCCGGACGAGGCGCACATAACTGTCCAGTCGGGATGCCATCAATCCCGCCTTCCCTGCGGGGGGGATTGCCGTAGACCCTGATTGCCGCAGCGCCCGCGGTGGGCTATCGTAGCGCCGGCCGTCGCAAACCTGAAATATAGCGAACGCACAATTATTGGATTTCCCTTTGGAGACAGTTCATGACCTTTCGACGCCTTGCGAGGGTTGCCGTCCTGGCAGGTACCGTGTTCTTCGCGTCGGCAGCCGCTGCGGCGACGACGGAGATCTTCTGGTGGCACTCGATGGCCGGCCCCCTCGGGGACCGGGTCGTGGCGATCGCCAACAAGTTTAACGCCCAGCAAAGCGAGTACAAAGTCACGCCGGTCTATAAGGGTCAATACGGCGAGTCGATGACCGCTGCGATCGCAGCGTTTCGAGCCGGCAACCCACCCAATATTCTTCAGGTCTTCGAGGTCGGTACGGCGACGATGATGTCCGCCAAGGGCGCCATCGTCCCCGTCTACCAGCTGATGGCCGATGCAGGGGAGAAGTTTGATCCGAAGGCCTATATCGGTCCGGTCGCCGGATACTACTCCGACGCGAGCGGCAAGATGCTCTCGATGCCCTTCAACAGTTCCACCGTGGTCTTCTACTACAACAAGGATGCCTTCAAGAAGGCCGGCATCGCCACCGACAAGGCGCCGGCCACCTGGCCTGAAGTCGAAGCGGATGCGAGGAAGCTCAAAGCCGCTGGATTCTCCTGCGCTTTCACGACCGGCTGGCAATCGTGGGCCCAGATCGAGAACTTCAGCGCCTGGCATAACGTCCCCTTCGCCACCCTGCAGAACGGTCTCGGCGGACCCGCAGCCCGCGTCGTGTTCAACGGACCCCTTCAGGTCAGGCATATCGAGGATCTTGCGCGCTGGTCCAAGGAGGGCCTGTTCACCTACGCGGGTCGCACTGACGAGCCGCTCGCCAAATTCACCAGCGGCGACTGTCAGATGATCATGACCTCGTCAGGGTCCTACGCCACGATCAAGGCGACGGGGAAGTTCGATTTTGGCGTAGGTCCTATGCCCCATTACCCCGACGTGGCCGGGACACCTCAGAATGCCATCATCGGCGGGGCGAGCCTGTGGGTCATGTCGGGCAAGACGCCAACCGAATACAAGGGTGTGGCGAAATTCCTGGCCTACCTTTCTTCGTTGGACAACCAGATCGCCTGGCACGAAGGGACAGGCTACGTGCCGATCACGACGGAGGCCTTCCAGGCTGTCGAGAAAAGCGGGTTCTACAATCAAAATCCGGGATTCGACGTGGCCGTGAAGGAACTGATGCACAAGCCTCCGACGGATAATTCGCGCGGGTTAAGGCTGGGTAATTTCCTGCAGATCCGCAACGTGATCGACGAGGAACTCGAGCTCGTCTGGAGCGGCAAGTCGACTGCCAAAGAGGCCCTGGACGAGGCGGTGCTGCGCAGTAACGACCTCCTCGCAAAGTTCGAGAAGACCGCGAACTAGGTGTGCACGGGCCTTCACCCCAGGTCTTAGGCAACGCTCGTGGAGAAGCGTGCCCTGTTTAGCTCGAGCTGGCTGCCCTACGCATTGGTGGGCCCCCAGCTCCTCGTCACGCTCGTCTTTTTTTTCTGGCCCGCAGCCCAGGCGATCTTCCAGTCGACGCAGCTGCAGGACGTCTTCGCGGCCCGCAGTCAGTTCGTCGGGCTGGAGAACTTCAGGGAACTGTTCAAAGACCCGCTCTACCTCGCCTCTTTCGAGGTGACGGCGCTCTTCTCGATGCTGGTTGCGGGCCTCGGTCTGCTTCTGGCCCTCATCCTGGCCGTCTTCGCCGATCGGATCGTTCGTGGTGCGGGTTTCTACAAGACGCTCCTGATCTGGCCCTATGCGGTGGCGCCGGCCGTCGCCGGCGTGCTCTGGGTCTTTCTCCTTAGCCCATCGCTGGGCATCCTTTCTCATGGGCTCATGGCGCTGGGAGTCGATTGGGATTACCTGATCCACGCCCGGCAGGCCCTGTGGCTCGTCGTCGTCGCATCGGTATGGAAGCAGATCAGCTACAACTTCCTGTTCTTTCTAGCCGGCCTGCAGTCCATACCCAAATCGCTCCTCGAAGCCGCGGCGATCGACGGCGCGGGACCCCTAAAGCGCTTCATGAGCATTGTCTTGCCGCTCTTGTCTCCCACGACGTTCTTTCTCTTGGTCGTCAATGTCGTCTACGCCTTCTTCGATACCTTTGCCATTGTCGACGCGGCGACCCACGGTGGTCCCGGGCAGGCGACGGCGATCCTGGTCTTCAAGGTCTACCAGGATGGTGTCCAGGCGGGTGATCTCGGAGGATCGGCCGCGCAGTCGGTGGTGCTGATGGTCATCGTCATCGCGCTGACCGTCGTGCAGTTCCGCTATGTTGAAAGAAAGGTGCAGTACTGATGGTCGAAAGGCGCCCCTGGCTGGATGTGTTCTCGCATGGCGTCCTGATCGCAGGCGTTGCAGTCGTGGCCTTTCCTGTCTATGTCGCATTCGTCGCTTCGACACTCTCTTTGGACGAGACGCTGGCTGTTCCGATGCAGCTCGTGCCTGGCAGTCACCTGATCGAGAACTACGCGGGGGCGCTCTTTCATGGCTCCTCACAGGGATCCGGCGCACCAGTGTATCGGATGCTCTTGAACAGCCTCGTCATGGCGCTTGCGATCGCCATCGGGAAGATCGCGATCTCCATCCTGTCGGCGTTTGCCATCGTGTACTTCCGCTTCCCGCTGCGCAGCATCTTCTTCTGGATGATCTTCGTCACCCTGATGTTGCCCGTGGAGGTGCGCATCTTGCCGACCTACAAGGTCGTGGCCGACTTGCACCTGATCGATTCCTATACCGGCCTCACGCTACCGCTCATCGCGAGCGCCACGGCGACGTTCCTGTTCCGGCAATTCTTTCTGACCGTGCCCGACGAACTTGCCGAGGCCGCCCGCATGGACGGCGCGGGACCGATGCGCTTTTTCGTCGACGTGATCGTACCGCTGTCCAAGACGAACATCGCGGCCTTGTTCGTCATCATGTTCATTTACGGATGGAACCAATACCTCTGGCCGCTGCTCATCACGACCCGCGAGGACATGTATACCACCGTGATCGGAATCAAGCGGATGATTCCCGGCGGCGATGCCGCGACGGAGTGGGACCGCGTGATGGCGACGGCGATCCTGGCGATGCTGCCACCGGCAGCCGTCGTCCTTCTCATGCAGCGCTGGTTCGTCAAGGGCCTGGTCGATTCGGAAAAGTAACATGGCAACTCTTGCGCTCAGTCATGTCGTCAAACGCTATGGAAATGTAGAGGTCGTCCACGGGGTCTCGCTGGACGTGGCCGATGGCGAATTCATCGTGCTGGTGGGCCCCTCCGGATGCGGCAAGTCGACTCTCTTGCGCATGGTCGCGGGCCTTGAGGAAATCTCCGGCGGTGAGGTGCGCATCGGGGCACGGGTCGTGAATGCCCTGGAACCCAAGGACCGCGACATCGCCATGGTGTTTCAGAATTACGCGCTCTATCCTCACATGAGCGTGTTCGCAAACATGGCCTACGGCCTGAAGATCCGTGGCCTGGAGCGTGCGGCGATCGAGAAGAAGGTAAACGAGGCCGCGCGCATCCTCGAGCTCGAACCCCTCTTGCAACGCACGCCGCGCGAGCTATCGGGCGGACAGCGCCAAAGGGTCGCCATGGGTCGCGCGATCGTACGCGAACCGGCCGTGTTCCTCTTTGACGAACCGCTGTCGAACCTCGATGCAAAGCTTAGGGTGCAGATGCGGCTCGAGATTCAGAAGCTGCACCGGCGCCTTGCCACGACCAGCCTGTATGTCACCCACGACCAGGTCGAGGCGATGACGCTCGGACAGCGGCTCGTCGTGATGAATGCCGGACGGGCCGAGCAGATCGGCACCCCCGCGGAAGTCTATTCCCGGCCTGCGACGCTCTTCGTTGCGAGTTTCATCGGATCGCCTCCGATGAATTTGATCGCGGGCGAACTCGATGCGCGAGGGGCGACGCTCGTAACCGGCGCCGGATCGGAGCTCACCCTGCCCCGCGCGCGGCCCGATCTGGCCGGACGCGCCCTCTTCCTCGGGGCGCGACCCGAACACCTTGAGTTGGGTGCCGATGGCTGGCCGCTCCGGGTCGAGATGGTCGAGTCTTTGGGTGCCGAGTTGCTCGTGCACGGCCTTCTGGGCACAGCGCCCCTGGTCGTGCGCTGTGGGGCGGCGCAGACGGTGGCGCCCGATACGAACGTCTCGGTTCGGATCTCCGCCGATGCACTGCACTGGTTCGATCGGACAAGCGGGCATAGAATCGACTAGGGCCGACGCCAAGCCGGTCCACTATTCACCCGGCATGACTTGGATCGACTTCGGGAGTGGCGTTGCTCTTTGACCCTCTACGGCATGAGCCCCTGACAGGTGGGCCCTGGGATGCGCCACGGGCGAGCCTTGCGATCCAGCAGATCGTCTCTGGTCTGGAAGAGGAGTTCACGAGCGAGCGGTTCTGGCCCGTGCATCCTCTGGATAGCCGCGAGGCGAAGCCGGGCGATTGGAACAAGTCGCTCTACCTCGGTGCCGCCGGCACGCTTTGGGCACTCTGGCATCTCGAACGTGAAGGCGCAGCAGAACTGACGCTACAACCGGTGGATCTGATCTCCCGGGTCGCGCAGTCCTATTACGAGAAGCCCGATACGGATGAAGTCGTTCCCTCCACCAATCTCGGCGAGGTCGGGGTGCTCCTCGTCCTCTGGCGCCTGACCGGCTCTGCCGATGCGGCCGAGCGCCTATGGGTCGCGATCGAGAAGAACACCGGCAATCCGACCAATGAGGCGCTCTGGGGCAATTCGGGCACGATGCTCGGAGCCTGGCACATGCTCCAATGGACCGAGGAGAGTCGCTGGCGGGATCTCTTCCTGCGCTGCGTCGACGCGCTCTGGCAAACCTGGCTGCCGAGCAGCGAGGCTTGCTGTCATCTCTGGACCCAGGATCTGTATGGCCGCATCGCCCAGTTCATCGGCGCGGGTCACGGCTTCGCGGGCAATGTGCTGCCGCTGCTCAAGGGAGCCGCGCTCCTGCCTCCGGAGCGCAGCGAAACCCTTTTCGCGCGCTGTCTCGAGACCGTCAAGGCGACTGGAATCTTCGAGGGGGAGGCTGCGAACTGGCCCGCGCGCTGGGGCCTGGCGAAAACTGGCAACGAGGCGCTCTTGGTCCAATGGTGTCACGGCGCGCCGGGCATCGTCACCTCGCTCACGGATTTTCCCCGAGGACGAAGCGCTGATTTGGAACGGATGCTGCATCAGGCAGGTACGACCATCTGGGAGGCAGGACCCTTGCGCAAGGGGTTTGGCCTGTGTCATGGCACGGCCGGCAATGGCTACGCACTGCTCGAACTCCATAGGCGTTCGGGTGAAGGGCTCTGGCTTGAGCGCGCCCGAGCCTTCGCGATGCACGCCATTGCTCAGAGCGAATCGATGCGCAAAGAGTATGGTCAGCACCGCTCTAGTTTGTGGACCGGGGACCCGGGTCTGGCGATCTATCTTTGGCATTGCTTGACGGGGCGCCACGGACTGCCCGGCCTGGACCTCTTCGACTGAGTCGCAGGGGCGCGACCCATCGCTTCGAGAGCATTTGGACCATTTGCCCTTCCGCGATTAAGCTTCGCCTATTCGGCCGCAGCGGGCGAGCCCGTCCTGAGCGAGTCCGATGGATGCAACTAACAGGAGATGAGCAATGTTGGGCATGGGATACAACGGCCTGTTCGGAATCTTGGTCCTCGCGGCAGATATCTGGGCGATTCTTAATATCTTCCAAAGCGGTGCCTCCAACGAAAAGAAGGTGCTGTGGATCATCATCGTTCTGATTCTGCCGCTGCTCGGGCTCATCCTCTGGTTTCTCCTCGGGCCGCGCGACGGCCGCAGCTAAGTGAGAGGAGAGACCCGGGCGTCGGTGAACACCGACGCCCTGTGCGCGCGTTTTCGCATCCGATCCTATTGCAGATAAGAGCGCAGCATCCAGGCCATCTTCTCGTGCTCCTCGAGTAGCGCCGTCAGGAAGTCCTCCGTGCCGGCATCGCCCAAGGGGGCGATCTTCTCGATGTCGGCGCGCAGGCTGCGAATGACCCGCTCATGATCGTCCAGTAGGACCTGGACCATGTCGGGAGCGTGGGCGATCTGCCCGGTCTTCTCCGACAGACGGGTCAATTGGAGGAATTCGCCCATCGAGCCGGGGGCCCGGCCGCCTAGAGAGCGGATCCGTTCAGCCACATCATCGAACACCTCGTCCAAGGCCTCGTATTGTCCCTCGAAAAATTGATGCATCTCCGAGAAATTCGGGGCCACCACGTTCCAATGGAAGTTGCGTGTCTTGATGTACAGCACGACCTCGTCGGCGAGCAAGGTCCCCAGTATGTCGATGACGATCTTGCGCGTCTTCTCGGCCAGGCCGATATTGACCGCCGCTCCTGCTGCTGATTTCAGTTTGGATCTTGATACCATAGCGCCATGCTCCTCGTGGATGCGATGGTGTTATGGTAGGGTGAGTGTGGCGGCTTGCCCAATTGATTGCGGCTAACTGTTCGATAGCGCACAGCCCGCCTACACCGGTCCGCTCGGCAGCAGGAGCTTCTTCGCGCCATGGAGTTCGCACGCGAGCACGGCCTGGCGAATCGTCTCGATGGCCGCCGGGCGCGGAAAGGTCTTGCGCCAGACCAGCAGGACGCGCCGGTCCGGTGCGGGCTTCTCGAACGGGATGTAGCGCAACAAACTATCGCGCGGCACCACGGCCGGGACCGACGTCTTGGGCAGCACCGTGATCCCGATCCCGCTGGCCACCATATGCCGGATCGTCTCGA
This sequence comes from Rhodospirillales bacterium, assembly GCA_903970305.1. GTDB lineage: Bacteria > Pseudomonadota > Gammaproteobacteria > Burkholderiales > Burkholderiaceae_D > BOG-994. The sequence goes on from CAJCID010000187.1 coordinate 12,188, forward strand.
GGGAACTGCCCTCGAATGTCTTCTGGATCCCGCCAGGGTTGGGCGAGAAACGTAACAGTTCCGGGCAGACCTCAAGGACCTGGTCGCGAAAGCAGTGGCCTGAGCCCAGCAAGAGCATCGTCTCGGTCTTGAGCTCCTCCGCGGCGATCGACTTGCGCTTACTCCACGGGTGCTCGCGCGGTACGGCTACGACAAACGGTTCGTCATAGAGGGGTTGTCCGAGGAGCCCCGACTCGGGCAGGGGGAGAGCCATGATCGCCGCATCGAGTTCACCCAGCTTGACCATCTCGAGGAGTTTGACCGTGAAGTTCTCCTGCAGCAGGAGCGGCATGTGCGGCGCGGCCGCGATGATCTGCTTCATGAACTCCGGTAGCAGATAGGGCCCGATCGTATAGATGACCCCGAGCCTCAGAGGTCCGTTCAGAGGATCCTTGCCTTGATTGGCCAGTTCGCGTATCGCGGCAGTCTGTTCGAGCACTCTTTGCGCCTGCGCGACGATCTGTTCTCCGATCGGCGTGACGGCGACCTCGGAGCTACCGCGCTCGAAGAGGATCACACCCAGTTCGTCTTCGAGCTTCTTGATCGCGACCGACAGGGTCGGCTGGCTGACGAAACAGCCCTCTGCAGCCCTGCCGAAGTGGTGTTCCCGTGCGACCGCAACGATATAGCGCAATTCGGTGAGGGTCATCGCTGAACTCTACCGGGTTTCTCCGATCAATCCAAGCTATCGAAATCGCCTCTTTCAGAGTTTTTCTGAAAGAGGGGCGGCAGCCTGCCGGTCGCCTTGCGTCCTAGCACTCATTTGCGAATGTGCCAGAGACGATGGATCCTGCGGTCCCGAAAGTCCTCCGGAATCGAGCGCGGACTGAGCTCCACAAAGCTCGCCCGAGTCTGGACCTGCTCATCCATCTCGAAGCTGCGCAAATTGGTTGAAAAGAACATTTCCCCGTGGCGCGACAGCAGCGCCAGGCACTGCCGAATCAGCCAGGGATGGTCGCGCTGGATGTCGAGGATGCCGGCCATGCGTTTCGAATTCGAAAAGCTGGGCGGATCCAGCACAATGAGGTCGAATTCGAGGCCGTCCTGGGCGGCGCGCCGCAGCCAAGTGAAGACGTCCTCGCGCGCCACCTGATGACGAGTGGGATCAAGACGATTGAGTTCGCCGTTGCGGCGCGTCCAGTCAGTGTAGGTATTAGACAGATCGATCGACAAGGAGCTCGTCGCCCCGCCCGCAGCGGCATAGATCGTGAAACTGCCCGTATAGGCGAAAAGGTTCAGAAAGCGGCGCCCCGCGGCCCGCTCTTGGACCATCGCACGCGTGGCGCGGTGATCCAAGAAAAGCCCCGGGTCGAGATAGCTCTCCAGGTTGATCCAGAAGCGGTGCCCTCCTTCACGCACGACAAGATCCTCGCCGCGCCGACCCGTCGGTGTGTATTGATCGGTCTTGTCGCCCAAGACGCGCTGCCTGGCGCGCAACTTGACCGCGATATGCTCCGCCTCGACGCCTAAGCTTTGGGCGGTCGCCTCGATCACGAAATCGAGCCACTCGCGATGCTCTACCTCGGTCTGGCGCCAGCCGGTATCGACCTCTTGCAGGTGCAAGCGCACGCCCGATTCAGTTTCAAAACGCTCGACGATCAGCGGAAACTCCGGGATGTCCCGGTCATAGATGCGTAGCGCGTGGATATCCTCGCGTAGAGCCCACTTGTTCAGTCGGCGCTGATTCTTCAGAAGGCGGTTCTGATAGAAGACGAGATCGGTCACGCGCGCATTCTACCGGCCCGGCTCGACCTGGGTACAAGAGCGGCCAGGCGGCCCCTGATCCCTAGAGCGAAAGCGCGCCTTGCTGCACGCTCGCCAAGCGCGGACGGTCGTTCATCTCTGAGAGCACCCGAACGATCGCTTCGACCTGCTCCGAGATGGCTTCTGGGGTGGGCCTTTCTCCCGAGACGACCGCCTGGATCCAACGCGCCGTAGTCGCCGCTTCGCGGCTCTCAGGCAAGATCGGCAACTCGGTGACGACCCCTGATTGCCCCGCGATCAGCGTGCTCGATCGCCCTTCTCGATACCATTCGACCTCGGCGACGCGCCGCGTGTTGGCGACGACCTCACCTTCGGTGCCACGCGAGAGCAGGACATCGCCCAATTCCGATTGAGTCGAGTCGCAGAAGAACTTGCCCAAGAGCCGGTGATACTCGGGATGGGTATAACTGGCCAATCGCAGCACGGGAATCGAAAACGGCTGCAGGAGTTTGACGAGCGTGTGGGCCGAATTGCGCAGACCCAGCATGCGGCGCAGCACCAGGACCTTCGCGAGGGCCGGATTGACGACTTCGATCGGCACGAACACCGGTTCGCCCCGATCAAGCTGCGCGATCGCCTCGCTCGCGTCGCGTGCCGCGGCCAGACCCATCGCCCCGAAGATTTCAGAGGTCGTCACGCGTAATAGTGCACCAGGAGCGACATCGCGCTCGCCGACCTTGCCATGCACCAGAACCGGCACGCCGCGCCGCGCGAGCAGCAGCGCCAACAGTGCCGTCAGATTGGGCATGTTGCGCGCACCGTTGTAGCTCGGGATCACCACCGGAGGGAAACGAAAGGCGCAATCCCTCGTGTCTATGACAAAATTGTGCTCCTGGGAGACCGCGAAGAAGGCCTTCAGCTCGTCAAGCGATTCGCCCTTCACGCGCAGTGCGATCAGGATCGCACCGAGTTCCAGATCGGTGATCTCCCCGCGCAGGATGCCACTCCACATGGTTCGGGCCCGCGCTGCGTCGAGACTGCTCGCGTTCTCGCGGCCGCGACCGATGTCACGGATGAACGAAGCGTAGCGCAGCGCATCACCTTCCATTGTGGGCCTTCTCTTTTTAGGCAAGCATAGGCTGGGCAATGCAGAAAGCGTGCCCGAAGCGGGACGGTCGTTGCTGCAGCACCGGTATACTCACTGCGCTTTGGTTCATATCCATGTCATCTGGAGCCGCTTGATGCTCGTGCTGGGGATTGAAACTTCGTGTGACGAGACCGGGATCGCGCTCTACGAAAGCCGTGACAAGCGCTTGCTCGCCCACGCGCTGCATTCCCAGGTGGCGATGCACGAGGCTTACGGCGGTGTGGTGCCCGAACTTGCCTCGCGCGATCATCTCCAACGCGTACTGCCGTTGCTCGAAGAGGTGATGCGCGAGGCGCAGCGCGAAAAGGCCGCGCTCGATGTGATTGCCTACACCCGGGGACCTGGGCTGGCTGGGGCGCTTCTGGTGGGCACGGGTATTGCGTTCGGCCTGGCATTTGCACTCGGGCGGCCCCTGATTGGCATCCATCATCTGGAGGGGCACCTCTTGTCTCCCCTCCTTTCGGAGGATCCTCCCCCGTTTCCCTTCGTGGCCCTGCTCGTCTCAGGCGGGCATACCCAGCTCATGCATGTGGCAGGAGTGGGCCACTACGCACTCTTGGGCGAAACCCTGGACGACGCTGCAGGCGAGGCGTTCGACAAGACCGCAAAACTGCTCGGCCTGGGCTATCCGGGCGGCCCTGCCCTCGCCCAGCTTGCAGAATCAGGGCAACCATCCGGCTTGGCGCTGCCCCGACCGATGCTGCATTCTGGCAATCTGGACTTCAGCTTCTCCGGCTTGAAGACCGCCGTTCTCACACAGGTGCGCAACGCAGACCCGAAGATCCTGTCCGATCAGGTCCGGGCCAACATCGCCGCGGCTTTCCAGGAGGCCATCGTCGAAGTCCTGGTCGCCAAGTCATTCGCCGCGTTGCAACAGACTGGACTAAAGCGGCTCGTCGTCGCAGGGGGAGTCGGGGCCAATCGACGCCTGCGGCAGGCGCTCATCGAGAGGGGGCGCACCCGTGGTGTGCGCACGTATTTCCCTGAACTGCAATGGTGTACCGACAATGGCGCGATGATCGCCCTGGCGGGAGCCCTGCGGATCGAAGCCGGCATCGAGCGGCCGGAGCCTGCCACCGGGTTTTCGATTCAGCCGCGCTGGGATCTCGCCGCAGTAGGCCAAGCCGACCCAGCGGTACGATCGGAGATGCCCTCGGAACCGTAGCAGCTAGACCGACTTGTTTGCGCCGATCTTGGTTTCGCGACCGGCAAGGAGATTCGCGATGTTGTTGCGGTGGCGATAGACAATGAACAGGCTCATGACCAGAATCGCACCCGCGGTGATATCTGCGCCCAGCATCAGGACGTAGAAAAACGGCGCGAACACCGCCGCAACAAGCGCGGCGAGCGAAGAAAATCGAAAGAAGAAGGCGATAATGATCCAGGTCGCCAGAGTGAAGGCGCCCAGCCACCACTGCAGTCCAAAGAGCACACCCAATGCGGTGGCGACGCCCTTGCCTCCTCGGAAGCGGAAGAACACCGGATAGAGATGGCCGAGGAAAACCGCGACGGCCACGGCCGCGACCCCATCGTCGTCGATTCCAAAGCGCGGACCGTAGACAGAGCACGCCCATACGGCAACGAATCCTTTCAGCCCGTCCAAGGCCAGCGTGATCGCGGCAGCGGCCTTGTTGCCGCTACGCAGCACGTTGGTTGCACCGGGATTTCTCGACCCGTAGGTCCGCGGATCCTGCAGTCCGAAAACGGCGCTGACCAGGACCGCAAAGGACACGGAGCCAAGGAGGTAGGCAAGCACGATCGCAATGACACTATTCATGAAGCCGGGTCTCCAGGCGGGGCAGTCGGTAGCATATCTTAGTCGAGTGCCGCGCAATCGACCGGCGTCATCTGAATCAACTCAGGCAAGAGGGCCGGATCGATCCCGATGAGATAACCGCGCCGTCCCCCATTCAGGTAGATCCGAGGTAGCGCGAGGATCGATCTTTCGACATAGACGTGGAGCGGTCGTCTGGTGGCGAAAGGCGATGTCCCGCCCACCAGGTAGCCCGAGTGCCGTTGGGCCACCTCGGGGCTGCAGGGAGCCACGCGTTTGCAGCCCAGCGCACGCGCAAGTTCCTTCGTCAAGACGCGATGCGTGCCGTGCATCAATACGACAAACGGTCGGCCTGATTCATCTTCCATGATCAAGGTCTTGATCACCTGATACTCGTCGACTCCCAACGCACGAGCCGATTGAGCGGTGCCTCCATGTTCGACGTAAGGGTAGGGGTGCTCGCTAAAGTGCGCCGCCCTTGATCGCAACAGGCGCGTGGCCGGCGTCTCGGAGACATGCTGAGCTCGGGACATCGCGCCCTACGCGCCCTAGCCGCGCGGATGGTGGTGGGCGTGCAACACCTTCAAGCGTTCGCGCGCCACGTGCGTGTAGATCTGGGTGGTCGAGATATCGCTGTGGCCCAGTAACATTTGTACGACCCGAAGATCGGCACCGTGGTTCAGCAGATGGGTGGCAAAGGCGTGACGTAGCGTATGGGGTGACAAGGGTGCGCTGATGCCTGCGGATCGCGCATATTTCTTGATCAGGTGCCAGAACGCCTGACGGGTCATGTATCCCTTTTGATCCAGTCGTGCCGTCACGAACAGGGCATCCAATCCCCTGCCCTGACACAGGGCCGGCCTGGCGGTATCGAGGTAGCGTGCGAGCCAGGCGCGCGCCTCCTCGCCCATTGGTACCAAGCGCTCCTTGTCGCCCTTGCCGACGATCCGAATGACGCCCTCGTTCATGCCGATGTCAAGCGTGCGTGCCGACACAAGTTCGGAGACACGCAACCCGCTTGCGTACATCAGCTCCAGCATGGCGCGATCACGCAGCCCCAGATCGGTCGTGACATCGGGAGCGGAAAGCAAAGAGTCGACCTGGGCCTCCGAGAGCGTCTTGGGAAACCGGGCCGGCTGTTTGGCCGTACGCATGCGCTGGGTCGGATCGTGGTGGATCTGGCGGTTGCGCAGCGCCATCTTAAAAAAGCGCCGCAACACCGCCAGGCGGCGGTTGGAACTTGTCGCGCGTGTGGCCGGATGCAGTTCGACAAAATAGTCGTTGAGCTCCGTCTCAGTCACCTCGAAGAGGGTCTTACCCCTTGCCTCTAACCACTGCGCGAAGCGCTGCAAATCGCCTCGATAGGCTTCAAGCGTATTCTTCGCGAGTCCGTCTTCGAGCCAAAGGGCATCGCAAAACGCATCGATCGTCTGTTGGCTGTCGGGCGCTGACGTCATGTCGCTATTGTTCCACGTCCTGGTCGGTCGCGAGTGAGGGGCAAGGCGGCGTCCACAAGGACTTAAGCGACGCTCGCTTGCCCCGCATCGGCCACGACACCTTCGTGAACAAGGAGCCAGCGCTTGGCCGTGATCTGAAAGGACTCGCCGGCCCCGTCCCCGTGCGGCGCGGGCGTGCCGGCGAAGCCGCCCAGACCTTCGGCTGCGACCACCCGGTGACAGGGCACGACAAGGGGATACCAGTTCGCGCGGCAGGCCTGTCCCACGGCGCGTGGGCTGGTACGCAGCAGGTGCGCGAGGCCCCCGTAGGAGCGCACCTGCCCTCTTGGAATCGCACGGATCTGATCCCAGACGCGTTTCTGGAAGGCCGTGCCCACAGGGGCCAAGGGGAGATCGAACGTGAAGTCCGGATCGGCAAGGTAGCGCTGGACCTGATGTGCGGCACGCAGCGCCTGGCGTTCCCGAAACGCGTGCTCGGCATACTCCTTGGGCAGGTAGACCAGTTCGGTGACCATGCCGAGCGCGACACGGATGCCGATCGCGCCGAAAGGCGCGGCAACGATCGCCGAAAATCCAGCGACCCATTCCCGGTTGGGGCGCGGGATCGCCTTCACGAGGCTCCCCTCGCCCCAAGCAGATCGGCCTTGAGGCGCGGATCCTGCGCGTGCAGGCCGATGAAGATCCTCAAGAAGGCTGCAAAGAACGGAGCACCCGCTACCCCCTTCCCCACTGCCCTGCCGTTCAAGGCAAGATGGGTGCCCAGTGCGGGGTCATACTCGATCGTGACCAGGTCACCGGGCTTGACCGCTCCGGCCCTGCGCAGATCTGCGTCGAAAGCCAGGATCGAATCACCCAGCTCCGCGATCTGGCCGGCACTCGAGGTGCGCTGGATCCCGCCGTGAACGGCCTTGATGAAGAGCTCTGCATCGGCGCCGAGGAGCATGCGCATCTGGACGCGCTTGGGACCTGGCTGGTCGATGAGCCAGAGCGCATCGCCGCTCTTCTCAGGGACGTAAAGCGCAGCGACATAGCCCTTGAACACCGAGGCGCCCCGCACACCGACACCGTTAAGCCTGAGCACTGTGCCTCCTTGGCGCACGCTCTCCTCGAAAGAATAGCCCTCTACGGATCGGGCGAGCGCGCTCTCAGCGGTGCACGCGAGAGACAGGATGAGCGCAAAGCAGAACGTTCTCGAGAGGAGTTGTTGCATCGGGTGCTACCCTTTTCTGTCGGACTCGTCGACCTGAATCGGCCCCTTGGACCCGCTGTCACCCTCTTAGCCCCCTTTGGTACACTCGGGTGAGTGTACCGCCGTGCGGAGCGCGCGTGAACCCGGGCACGACCTCCCTATCCGGGTGCCCCCTTGTCCTTCGCCCTCGTTCTTCTGCCCGACTTTACGCTGATCCTGATCGGCGCCGTCTTAAGGCGCTGGGTCCGCTTTGACGAGGGGTTTTGGGCGGGGCTCGAGAAGCTCGTCTATTTCGTGCTGTTTCCGGCACTGCTTTTTCATTCGACCGCGACGGCACGCTTCGATCGGACCCAGACGGGGGCCTTCGTTGCTGCGGGCTGCTCGATCACCTTGCTCGGATTCGTCCTGGGGTACGCCGCGCGGCTCGTCTACCGTGACGGGGACGCGACGTTCGCCTCGGGGGTGCAAACTGCATTTCGCTTCAATTCCTATCTCGCTCTGGCCGTCGCGGGCCGGATCGGGGGCAACAGCGGCATTGCGCTCATGGCTTTGCTTCTGGGGACCAACGTGCCGCTGAGCAATGTACTGGCAGTCTACTCGCTCGCGCGCCACGGACGCATCGGGCTTTGGGGCGCGATGCTAAGGAACCCCCTGATTCTCGCGACCCTCGGCGGACTGGTCTGCAATGCTGCAGGGATCACCCTTCCCGAGTTCATCGACGCCACCCTGATGCGCCTGGGTGCGGCCTCCATCGCTCTGGGCCTCATCGCAGTCGGGGCGGGCCTGCGCGCAGAGGGCGCCAATGCACCCAAGCCGCTCATCGCCTGGTGGCTCCTGGTCAAGCTTGCTCTGCTTCCCGGGCTTGGCTTGATGCTCGCCGCAAAGATCGGCTTTGAAGATCTCGCACGCGAGACGCTGGTCGTCTTCGCTGCCCTCCCCACGGCCTCTTCGGCTTACATCCTTGCCACGCGCATGGGCGGCAATGGCCCTCTGGTCGCGTTCTTGATCTCCGCCGGCACCCTGGTATCGGTGCTCACCCTGCCCTTCTGGCTTTGGCTATCCCGTTAGGGGATCTGCGATGCCCCGGGATGCTGCCCGAGCGCCCAGGCAACGTGCTCGCGCACGAGCGCCGATGCATCGTCTTCCCGGAGCTTGAGGGCCGCTGCGAGGCGCTCGCGAGCAGCGCCCGGGGCACTCTTGGCCAGCGCATTGCCGAGCCCCACGGCGATGTTGCGCAACCAGCGTTCATGACCGATGCGGCGGATGGGGCTACCCTCGGTGTTCTTGAGGAAGGTCGTCTCGTCCCACGCGAATGCCGCAACCAGATCGAGCGCATCGAGTCCACGGGAATGGAAATCGTCCACGCGCGCGCTCTGCGCGTACTTGTTCCACGGGCAGGCCAGCTGGCAGTCGTCGCAACCATAGACGCGATTGCCGATGAGACTCCGAAACTCCACAGGAATGGCGCCGGCGAGTTCGATGGTCAGATAGGAGATGCAGCGGCGCGCATCGAGCTCATAAGGTGCGACGATCGCCCCGGTCGGACAGGCCGCGATGCAACGCTGGCACTCTCCACAGTGTTCCGACGTGGGCGCATCGGCAGGAAGGGGCAGATCGACGAAGATCTCGCCCAGAAAGAACATCGATCCTGCTGTTCGCGACAGGAGCAGGGTGTGTTTGCCACGCCACCCAAGGCCGGCCTTGCGGGCCAGCTCCACCTCAAGGACCGGCGCCGAATCGGTGAACACGCGGTAACCGAAGGGCCCGATCTCAGCCTCGATGCGCCGCGCAAGTCTGGCGAGCCGACTGCGCAGGACCTTGTGGTAATCGCGTGCACGCGCATACACGGAGATGGTCGCGTGCTCGGTCTCGTCAAGCTCGCGCCAGCCCGCTTCCACCCAATCCCCTGCGCCATCCGGGAGGTAGTCCATGGCCAGAGCGATGACCCGCACAGTGCCCGGGACGAGCTCTGCCGGTCGCGCGCGAAGGACGCCATGGCGCGCCATATAATCCATCTGGCCATGAAAACCCCGCCGCAGCCATTCCGCCAGATGCTCCTCGGCAGAGCCCATCTCGAGGTCGGTGATGCCCACCCGGGCAAAGCCGAGTTCGCCTGCCCAGCGCCGGATGTCCTGGGCCAGCTCCTGCAGTCGCGTCTGACCCCAGGCTTTCCTCGATGGCACCTCGGAGGCGTCGTGGGCCGTGTCCGGATCCACGGGGTCATGCGTTGTGTCCATAGCGCCTGATTGTATGCCCAAGGCCCCCCCATCCACGCGGATCGAGGCTACGGCAGCTCTTGCCGATCCCCTTGCAACCGACGCCCTGGGGGAGCGCATCGCCGCCTTCCTACGCAGCACCGGGCAGGGGCTGAATATCCACCTGTGCGGTGATCTCGGTGCGGGCAAGACGAGCCTGGCTCGGGCCATCTTAAGAGGCCTGGGTGTGACCGGACGGATCAAAAGTCCGACATTCGCGCTCGTTGAGTCCTATGTGGTGCAGATCCCTTCAGTTCTTGATATTAGACAAAACTTGAGCTTATACTGCTATCACTTTGATTTTTATCGTTTCACAGACCCGCGGGAATGGCTCGATGCAGGCTTTCGTGAGTATTTTGACGGCACTGCCCTGTGCTTGGTCGAGTGGCCCGAAAAGGCCGCCGGCTCGGAGCACTGGCCGCTGCCGGATCTGCGCATCACACTCGAGGTCGTTGCCCAAGGCCGGATCGCCTCTCTGCAGGCCTACTCACCCAGGGGTGCGGCGTGTCTAGCCGGCGCCGCTTCCTGCGATCCAGCCTAGGTGCGCTTGCCGCGACGAGCGCTGGATCCTTTACTTTTTCGGCCCTGCTGGTCGGGGTCGCCCAGGCCCATACGATCGTGGCGGTACGAGTCTGGCCCGCTCCCGACTACAGCCGTGTCACGATCGAGACGGATCGCCCGCTCGAAGCAAGCCACTTCACCGTGGACAGTCCTGACCGCTTGGTCGTCGACATTCAGGGCTTGACCGTGGATGCGGCCCTGCGCGATCTGGTGGCCAAGGTCCAGACGAATGACCCGTATATCCAGCAGGTGCGGGTCGGTCAAAACAAGCCCACGGTGGTGCGGATCGTTTTCGATCTGAAAACGCGCGTGAATCCCCAGGTTTTCAGCCTGCCCCCTGTGGGCGAGTACAAGTACCGGCTGGTTTTCGATCTCTATCCCGAGCAGGCCGCCGATCCGCTGATGGCTCTCCTGGATGAGCATGGCAAGCCTATCGACCCGAACGCTTCCTCGAATTCGAATGCGCCGCGCAGCGGTCTGGCCGAAGCCCCCGGCGAGCCCCTCTCTTCGAGCACCCCGGCGCAGGAGTCGACCCTCAAGCCAGCCAATGCGGGCGTCGCCCGGATGATCACGATCGCGCTCGATCCGGGCCATGGTGGTGAAGACCCTGGCGCCACCGGGGCGGGCGGCACCCATGAGAAGTTTGTCGCCCTGTCGATCGCCCAACGGGTCCGGGCGAAGATCGACTCGGAAAGCAATATGCGCTGCATGATGACGCGCGATTCGGACTACTTCGTGCCCCTGAACGTGCGCGTCCAGAAAGCGCGGCGTATCCAGGCTGATCTGTTCGTCTCCATCCATGCGGACGCCTTCGTCAATTCCGATGCGCACGGCTCGTCGGTGTTCGCGCTCTCCGAAAGCGGTGCCTCGAGTTCGGCTGCGCGCTGGCTGGCCAACAAGGAGAACGATGCCGACCTGATTGGCGGCGCCAACATCAACACTCGCGACCAGCAATTGGCGCGCGTGCTCTTGGATCTGTCGACCACGGCCCAGATCAATGACAGCCTGAAACTGGGCAACGCCGTGTTGCACGAGATCGGCGGGGTGAACCGGCTGCATAAGGACTCGGTCGAGCAGGCCGGATTCGCAGTCCTGAAAGCCCCCGACATACCCTCGATTCTGATCGAGACCGCATTCATCAGTAATCCCGATGAAGAGAGAAGGCTTATTGACGAGGCCTATCAGGATCATATGGCCGAGGCGATCGTCAAGGGCATCAAGCGCTACTTCGCAAAAAATCCCCCCCTGGCCAAGACCCGCCTCGTCAGCTAGCCCGGCGGCTCGTCCTGCGACTCGTCCGGCGAGAACGCCCTCGTTTCGATTCGGGCAAAATAGCGGCTGTGACGCTGGCCTGGGTTATTGCGCCGGCTCGATTCGCTTGTCCAAAAGTGCTCGCCCTTCCTCGCGTTCATGACTTGCGCGCGAAAACCGGGGTCCGTCCCCCGTTACTCCTTACGACCATGAACGAGACTGTGATTGCCAGCCTGACTGAGGCCCAGTTCGCGCTCGCCGCCCTGCTCGCGAATCGTGCCGCACTGTCGGCCATCGAGGCGGCCGCGGGCGAGCGCTGTGCAGCACCTTGCGAAGCGGAGGTCGCGTCTTTGGTTGCGGCAACGGCGGATCGATGTGTGACGCCATGCGCTTCGCCGAGGAATTGTCGGGTCGCTATCGCGAAGATCGGCGCGCGTTGCCGGCTTTGGCCATCAGCGACCCTGGTTATCTGAGCTGTGTGGCCAAGTCGCAAACGTCGCTTGGCGGTCGGCAGCACAACGCTCGGCGCGGTTTTCGTATCTCTTCGCGCAAAGTATCGATTAGTATCTGATGGAAACAGGATTTGCCAGTGAATCGATGAAGTCTCTCTGTTTCCTTCCCGGGAATCCTGCAGATCTCTGGCAGCCGCCGTTGGAGCATGGATGAGCTTGGATCTGCAAAGCGTGGGGCTGACTGCCGCTTCGTTCCTGACCGGGATCGGAGTGCTTTCGCTGACGTTCGCCGGCCAGGCCAGGCGCGCCCGGGCCACCGGTCTTGTCGGCAGTGGTGCGGTCGTGATGGGCCTCGCACTTCTCGCGTTGTCCCTGCGCCGCATCATCCCCGAGCCGGTCTCGGTGCTCGTGGGCAACCCCCTGCTACTGTCCGGTATCGTCCTGCTCGACGCGGGCTGCCGGCGCTTTGCCGGCGCGGCCCGCGCCTGGGATCGCACAAGCGTCGCCTTGATCGCACTGGAATTCGCCCTTTTGGGGGCGGCCTTGATCGCAGGGGTGGCGCTCGCCGAACGCGTGGCGATCGTTTCGACCTTCGCCCTCCTCATCACCGCTCGCTGGGCCCTTTTTGTTTCCCGTGGTCTGGACGGCCGGATTGCGGATCTGCCGCGTCGGCTCCTCAGAATTGCCCCCTGGATTCTTCTTTCTCTGTTCCTTGTGACGCTCCTTGACGCGCTGACGAGCCGGGGTGCCTTGCCCGATCTTCAGTCGGCCCAATGGATCCTGTTCGGCGCGATCTTGATACTTTGCGGAGTCGTCTCGGGTGTGGCGCTTGTGATGCTCTGGCTCGAGGTCAACAGTGAGTTGGCCGCGGCGATCGAGCGCACGCGATCCATCCTGCGCGTACTGCCCGACGTCCTCACCATCCAGGATCGGGCGGGGCATTTTCTGGAATCCGAAGAATCAATCAACACGTCGACGGCGCTGCGCGAATTGGACGTCGTGAAGCGCGGCCTGGAGGGTTCCTACCCTCCCGAGATCGTTCGCGCCCGGATCGGTTGCATTCTCGAAGCATTGAACACGGGCGAGTTGCAGGTGATGGAATATCCGCTTGAGACCGGCAAGAAGCGCATCTGGCTCGAAGCGCGCGTCATCCCGTACCAGGAAGGCAAGGTGCTCACTCTGATACGGGACGTGACCGAACGCAAAGAGGCCGACCAATTGCGCGCCCAGAATGAGGCCACCTTTCGGCTCATCTCGGAGAACATGGGCGACATTATCGCGCTCTACAACCCGGACGGGACACTGCGCTACGTCTCGCCGTCGGTCAAGAAAGTCCTGGGCTATGAGCCGGCCGAGGTGCTGGGCTTGACGCCCTACCAGTTCATCCATCCGGACGACATGAATCTCGCGCGCCGCGCGCGCGAACTGGTCATGAGTGGCAGCCCCCATCCGGGAATCCAGTACCGTATGCTCCATCGACGGGGCGATTACATCTGGATCGAGACGCGCGGCCAGCCGGTCTGGGACGCCGAGGGCAAGGCTGTCTCGTACATCACATCCACCCAGGACATCACCGCGCGCCGCACGAAGGAAGAGCAGCAAAGACTGGCGGCGATGGTTGCGCACAGCGCCTCGGAAGGTCTGGTCGTGACGGGCGCCGACGGGACGATCCAGTGGGTCAACGATGCCCTTGTCGCGATGACCGGCTATAGCCGTGAGGAGGCCCAGGGCGCGCAGGCGAGCCTTCTGGAATCACCCCTGGGTACGATGGACACGCGCGAGCGTCAGCAGGTTTTGCAACGTGACGGCCGCTGGGAGGGTGAGGTCATGGCGCTCAAGAAAAATGGCGAGACCTTTCCCGCAGCGCATCGCATCTCGGCCGTTCACGACGATCAGCGCAAGACCACCCACTACGTGCATGTCATCTCCGATCGCAGTCGCGAGGCGCAGACACGCCAGATCATCGAACACCTCTCGCGCCACGACGCGCTCACCAAACTGCCCAACCGGGCCTATTTCGTGCAGGCCCTGAGCGCGGCGATCGCGAGCGCCGAGAGCGGCGAGGGGAGGATCATCGCTCTGCTGAGCCTGAATCTGGACCGGTTCAAGCGCTTGAACGGGCTCTTGGGGCAGGCTGACGGGGATCGTCTCTTGCAGCGCATTGCACAGCGCCTCGTCACAGCGCTCGATCCGATCCATTCCGTCGTCGCGCGGGTCGGTGGCGACGAGTTCGTGATCCTGATGAGCGGATTGGCCAGTGCGGCAGGTGCGGCAGAGGCGGCGCAGAGTGTCATGGAGAGCCTCTCGAAGCCCTTCGATCTGGGCTTCGAGGACGACGTCTTCGTGACCTCGAGCATTGGCATTAGCGTCTATCCGGAAGACGGCTCGACACCGGATGCCATCATGAAAGCCAGCACCACGGCGATGTATCACGCCAAGCGGGCGGGCGGCAATGCCTACCGTTTCTTCGCGGCAGAGATGGATTCGCGCGACGCAGGCCAGCTCCTCACCGAGGCCCGCTTAAGGCGCGCCGCCGAGTCCAAGGACGGGCTGTCCATGGCGTACCAGCCCAAGCTGAGCCTGTCCGGACATCGCATCACAGGCGTCGAAGCCCTGATCCGCTGGCATCAAGCCGAGGGAGTTAACGTGTCGCCGGCGCAGTTCATCCCTTTGGCTGAGGACCTCGGTCTCATCCACATCATCGGCGAATGGGTGCTGCGCACCGTCTGCCGCGAGGCGGTCGCGCGCCAGGAGGCAGGCTTCGAGCCCTTGCGGGTGGCCGTAAACCTCTCGGCCAAACAATTGATGGACGAGACACTGCCTGACAAAATCCAGTCCATCCTGTCCGAGACCGGTCTTGCACCCCAGTGGCTCGAACTCGAGGTCACGGAAACCTGCGTGATGACCGCGTGCGATCAGGCCGCGCGGCTGCTCGAGCGGCTGCGCAATCTCGGCATCCGGCTGTGTCTGGATGATTTCGGCACCGGTCACTCGAGCCTGTCCTATCTGTCCAGTCTTCCGGTGGACAGCATCAAGATCGACCGTTCCTTCGTCACGGGTCTGCCAACCAAGCAGACGAGCGTCGCGATCTGCAAGGCCGTCCTCGCCATGGGCCGTGCGCTCGGTTTGAAGATCGTGGCCGAGGGGGTCGAGCGGCCCGAGGAACTGCGTTTTCTTGAAGACCAGGCCTGCGATGAAATCCAGGGCAACCTGATCGCCGTACCGATGTCCGATGCGAGGCTGCGAGAATTTCTACTCAGCCAGGAAGCGCATCCGCGCCTACAGCAGGCCTGATCAAGGCGCGCCGTGGCGAGTGTGGATGCCGTTGTGGCCCGATACCCCTTCTAACGGATCGACGAGGAGACCCAGCCGATGCTTGCCCGCTCTGTTGAAGAACTGGACCAGATCCGGCAGCGTTGCCGCAACCTCGTCACGCGCCGCGCATCCCTTTCTGCAGGGGTTGCCGTCGTACCCCTGCCTGGCATCGATATCGGCACGGACATCATGATCCTCATGCGCATGCTGCCCAAGATCAATCGCGAGTTCGGGCTGTCGGTCGAGCAGGTGGCCGAACTTGACCCGGAAACCAAACAGATCGTGATGGTGCTCGCCTCGGCGCTCGGCAGCGAGCTCATCGGGCGCATCATCACCAAGGAGCTCGTGATCCAGATCATCAAGAGGTTCGGACTGCGCATCGCAACGGGCACCGTCTCGAAGGTCGTGCCGATCGTGGGGTCCGCCCTATCGGCCTCAATCAGCTTTGGCGCGATGAAGGTCCTGGGCAATGCGCATATCGAAGACTGTTATGCGGTGGCCAGACGGGCCATCGAGAGGACCGACGCAGAGTTCATCATCGAAATGCCGAAATAGGGTCTCCGCGGCGACGAGCCGAGGTGGCTCGATCAAGGCCTGCCCGGGCCGGGCGGCTGCCCGTTCTGAGCAGAGCGCAGGCCAAGCGGATTCTGCGCAGAGATATCACTACCCACGAGATCGTCGACGACGCAGCCCGCCTCGGGCGCCTCATCGGACCCGTTCACGTCGAGTCTGCCATCGACGACGTGGCCTTCGCAACGTACGCCCTTGCCGGAATGGCTCACGCCCCGTCCGACGAGCTTGCCGTTGGCGAATTCGCCCTCGTAGCGGGTGCCGTTGGCCCAGCTCATGACCCCCTTGCCATTCGGTGCATCGATGAACCACATACCTTCGTAGCGGAATCCGGCAGGCGTCGTCATTACACCCATGCCGGTGCGCGCGCCATCGACCCAGTCGCCCTCGTAGCGACTGCCGTCGGGCCAGGTGCGTACCCCCTTGCCGGAGAACTTTCCGTCCACTACCTGTCCCTCGTAGCGTCCGCCCTTGGCCAGGGAGTAGACGCCTGAGCCCGTGATGTGATTGCCAACGAAATCACCTTCGTAGCGTACCCCATTGGCCCAGGTCATGCTCCCCTTGCCCGTGCGCAGGTTGGCCCTCCATTCGCCCTGGTAGGAATTGCCGTTCGCCCAGGTCATCGATCCTTGTCCGTCGATTTGGCCACCCGCGAACTGGCCCTCATAGCGTGCGCCGTTGGGAAAAGTCAACACGCCCTTGCCCGACCATTGATCGTTCTCGAAGTCGCCCTCGTAGCGGCGGCCGTCGGCGAGTTCCATGACGCCTTTTCCGGATCGCTTCCCCTGTACAAACTCGCCCCTATAGGTGTCGCCGTTGGCCCACTGGAACGTCCCTTTGCCCTGGCGCAATCCGCCCACCCAGTCGCCTTCGTAGCGCGCACCGTTGGCCAACGTCAAAACGCCCTTCCCATGGGCTTTGTCCTCGAGAAACTCGCCCTCATAGCGATCGCCGTTCTCGAAGTTGACCAGGCCATGACCTGTCCTTCTGCCCGTCACAAAAGTGGCCTCTTCGCTCGAGGCCACCCGACCCTCCACGATCCATTCGAGGTGGCCCGGACCGCTCGCATAGCCATCCGTGCAGCCTCCGCTCCAGGTCACGCTCTCACCGGGCACAGGAGTCGGATTCCAGAGCTTGCAGCCGTTCGCATCGGCGATCCAGTCTGCAGCAGCAACCGGGCCGGCTACGAGCAGGAGCGCGCAAACGAGCGTGCGAGAAGACGCGAGCCCGAGCATCGGCAGGCGCGTATGGGGATCGCTGCGGATCGCCTGGAACGTGCGTTTCGGGTCGAAATTCGGGACGAGAAGTTCCATTCCCCTATTCTGAATGGGCTCGTATCGATTGACCAGATCCCGGAGCTGGGAAAATGAGCTGGAAAAATGAGCTGGGAAAATCCATCGATTCGAGTGATCGATTCGCAAAGGCGGTTTGGGTACCGGGCGCAGCACGGCTTGCCGTTGCGGTGGCCGGCCCGGCACACGGCACACGGCACACGGCACACGGCACACGGTACACGGCACTCGGCACACCGGCGCCTGGGTACCCATTGAGGTATCCAGGATTAATGCAAGAGCGCCGATTCGAGGCTAGTCCATCCGCAGATATTTGGCGCGCACGATGCCGAAGAGCATCGGTAACACCGAGACCAAGACCACCGCGAGCATGATGGCGCTCAGGTTGCTCTGGACGACCGGGAGATTGCCGAAGACGTATCCGAACAGAACGAAGCCCCCCACCCAGAGGAAGGCCCCGAGCGCGTTCCATCCCTGGAATTTCAGATGAGACATCGCGCCCACACCGGCCACAAACGGCGCGAAAGTTCT
Organism: Rhodospirillales bacterium; assembly: GCA_903970305.1. GTDB lineage: Bacteria > Pseudomonadota > Gammaproteobacteria > Burkholderiales > Burkholderiaceae_D > BOG-994. Next base: position 29,725 of record CAJCID010000187.1, read on the forward strand.
GACGAGGGGCACGAAGCGCGCAAGCGTCAGGGTCACGCCACCGTATTTCTCATAAAAGGCATGCGTCTGGTCAAGCGCACGTCGATTAAACCAGCGCGACTGCGGCCAGTGAAACACGCGAGGACCCACCCAGCGTCCGATCCAGTAGTTCGAGATGTTGCCGAGGACGGCAGCTGCAAAAAGAACCGAGAAGAGCACCAGCGGATCAAGGCCGCCGATCGCGGCGATCGCCCCCGCCAGAAAAATCAATGAATCCCCCGGCAGGAACGGTGTCACGACCAAGCCCGTCTCGGCGAAGATCACGCCGAACAGCATCGCATAGACCCAAGTCCCATACTGAGCAATGAGCGTGGGCAGCTCCTTGTCCAGGTAAAGAATGAAACGTACCGCGCTGACCAGAAATTCCACGTGCCGCTCCCAAGTGGTGGCGAGATGGTAACTCATCCTTCTCCAGGGCCTGGCTCGCCGGATCTAGCGGGTGCCAAGTCGCCGGCATGGTGCGCCGGCAGGGGCACGACTGGGGAGCCAGAGCGCCACGCCCGCCAAACAGGCTGGCCCATCAAAATTTCGAGGCCGAAGCGACCCCCGAAGTCGGCGTGGCGATTCTTTGCGGCGGCGTCGGCTGGGATGTCCGGGTACGCCAGGGCGAACCCGGCCGCGATGCGGCGCAGGACGGCTAAGCCGCTGGTGGCGCTGGGATCGGGCGCAATGCCGGCTGCTCGCGCCAAGACCGTTATAATTGGCCATGGCTTTCACCGACTCGCTCGTCACCGAAGGCTCCTGGAACGCTCATGATCCGCGGGGGCGCTCGATCGCGCA